>CP192590.1:0-51845 GCA_050632215.1 Mycolicibacterium psychrotolerans | reverse complement strand
GTCGGCCGGGTGGGTGCCGGCCGATGCCACCGGTATGCGGCTCGCCTGCTGCCAGAGCGCGGCAGCGAGTTGGGAGCGCGCGGAGTTCGCCGTGCAGACGAAGACCACCCGCTCCGCATCGCCCACAGGTGTCGGAGCGAGCGGTTCGAGGCCGTCCGCCACGAGGCGGACGTAGCTGCGCCGTCGGTCCGCCTCAGAGCGGTGCCGAGTGATCAGCCCGGCCCGCTCCAGCACGTTGAGGTGGTGCGCGAGCAGGTTCGAGCTGGTGCCGATCGCAGCCTGCAGTTCACTTGAGGAGTGGTCGCCACCGGCGAGCAGGTCGACGATGTGCAGCCGCGCCGGGTCGGACAGCGCTGCGTGCTTCGCGGCCCGCGCCGTCCTGTCCTGCGTTAACTCGTCGTTCATTGCCTCAATCTTGACTGAGCCAATCGAAGTCGTCAAGATGTCGGGCGATGAACAACGACCACGCCACCCAACCGCCAGTCGCCACCCTCGGTCGCCGCCTGCTCGCTGAAGCGCTGGGCACCGGTCTTCTGGTTGCGGTTGTGGTCGGGTCGGGGATCGCGGCGCAGCGGCTATCTCCGAACGATGTGGGGTTGCAGCTGCTGGAGAACAGCCTCACGACTGCGCTCGGGCTGAGCGTGCTGATCCTGCTGTTCGGGCCCGCGTCCGGGGCGCACTTCAACCCGGTCGTCACCGCCGCGGACTGGATCATCGGCCGCCGCGCCCGCAGTGGCACCTCGGGCCAGCACGTCGGTCTGTACGTCCTCGCCCAGGTCGTCGGCGGAATCCTCGGGGCCCTGCTGGCCAACGCGATGTTCGGTGTGGGTCCGGCGATCTCGACGAAGATTCGCGTCGACCCCGGGTCGCTGCTCGGCGAGGTCGTCGCCACTGCGGTGCTGGTGCTGCTGATCTTCTCCCTCGCAGCGACCGGGCGGGGAGCCCTCGCTGCTCCTGCGGTGGGCGCGTACATCGGCGCGGCGTACTGGTTCACCAGCTCCACCTCGTTCGCCAACCCCGCGGTCACCATCGCGCGGATGTTCTCCGACACCTTCGCCGGCATCGCACCGGCGTCAGTCGTGCCGTTTCTGCTCGCGCAGCTCGTCGGCGCTGCTGTCGGCGTCGCGCTCACGCTGCTCCTGTTCCCTGCCGCGTCCCGCGCGGCCGACCGCGTCGTCATGCCGCATCCCGCGGTCGACGAAGCGACACTCTGAGTCCCTGGAAGGACCTCCTCATGCACCTCATCGCCATCGGCGGCAGCGACGCCGGCATCTCCGCCGCGCTCCGCGCCCGCGAGCTCGACCCGAGCGTCGACGTCACCGTCGTCGTGGCGGACCGGTATCCAAACTTCTCGATCTGTGGCATCCCGTACTACTTCTCCGGTGAGGTGCAGCCGTGGCAGTCCCTTGCTCACCGCACCGCCGCTGACCTCGAGGCGACCGGGATGCGGCTGAGGCTCGACACTTTCGCGACCGACATCGACGTCGCCGGGCAGCGTCTGACCGTCCGTGATGCGCAGGGCGTCGAGTCGCAGCTGCCCTACGACGAGCTCGTCGTCGGGACCGGCGCGCTGCCCTCTGCCGCGGGAATCGCCGGCCTCGACACCCTCGGTCCCGATGATGGCGTCCACGTGCTGCACTCGATGGGTGACACCTTTGCCCTTGACCGGCACCTGAACGAGCGGAACCCGGAGTCGGCGATCATCATCGGCGCCGGCTACGTCGGCCTCGAGATGGCTGAAGCGCTCACCGTCCGCGGCCTCAAGGTCACGCAGCTGCAGCGCGGCCCGGAGGTGCTCTCGACGCTCGACCCGGAGCTCGGCGCGCTCGTCCACAATGAGCTCGACCGGCACGGCGTCGACGTCGTCACCAAGAGCCGCGTCGAGTCCGTCAGCCGCTCCGGCTCCGGCCTCACCGTGCGCGGCCAGCACGACGGGGTGCCGTTCGAGCGCACCGCGGACCTGGTCCTCGCTGTGGTTGGCGTGCGACCGAACACCTACCTGCTCGAGCGGGCCGGCGCACGACTCGGGGCTGGAAAGGCTGCGATTGTCGACGAGCAGATGCGCACCGGGCTTCCGCACGTCTTCGCGGCCGGCGACGGCGTCGTCACCCACCACCGCCTGCTCGGCGTCACCTACCTGCCGCTGGGCACGACCGCGCACAAGCAGGGCCGGGTCGCCGGTGAGAACGCGCTCGGTGGCTCCGCCCGCTTCGCCGGCAGTGTCGGCACGCAGGTCGTGAAGGTCTTCGACCTCGTCGCGGCCCGCACCGGACTCCGTGAGCACGAAGCCACCCCGGTCGGCTTCACGCCGGTCAGCACCACCGCCGTCGCCGACGACCACAAGGCCTACTACCCCGGCGCGCAGCCCATCAGCATCCGGATCACGGGCGACAGCGAGACCGGCAAGCTCCTCGGTGCGCAGCTCGTCGGCGCGCGCGGGACGGAGACCGCCAAGCGCATCGACACCTTCGCCACCGCGCTTTTCCACGGCATGGCCGTCGCCGGGGTCAGCGACCTCGACCTCTCCTACACGCCGCCGCTCGGTTCGCCGTGGGACGCGGTGCAGATCGCGACCCAGCGGTGGGAGCGCGAGCACACCAAGGTGGAGGTCAACGCATGACCGAGGTGCTCTTCATTTGCCAGCACAACGCCGGCCGGTCCCAGCTCGGCGCTGCGCTCCTCGAGCATCTCGCCGGCAATCGCTTCACCGCGTCATCAGCGGGACTCAGCCCGGCCGAGACGGTCAACCCCTCGATCGCTGCGACCGTCGCCGAACTCGGCATGGACATCACCAGCCGTCGTCCGCGAGCCGTCACCGAGGAGGACCTCGAGCGGGCGGACGTCGTCGTGCTGATGAAGCCCGGCCTCGAACTCCCCGCCGCCCCCCGTGGGGCGGTACTGCAGTGGGCATTCCCCGATCCCAGCGCCTGGGACGTCGAGTCCGTCCGGCCGCTCCGCGACGCCGTCGCATCCCGGATCTCGCAGGAACTGGTCGAGCCCGCGCGGAACCGCTGAGCCCGGGCTCCTCGGGCTTTCGACGATGCGAGCCGAGCCCGGCGGCGGTTCAGCTCATTTCGCCGCCGACGAAGAAGCCGTCGAGGCGGTGGCGGCTTGGTCGAGGGCTCCGAGGATCGCTGAGCGGATCTGGTCGCGGCTCGGCGTCGCTGCGCGACCGGAGGGCGACGTGTAGATGCGACAGGCGAGGGCTTCGATCGGCACAGCGCCCGCGATGATGTCCTGTCCGTCGACGAGGATCGTCGGCGAGCCCGCGAAGTGGGCACCCCGGAGCTCGTCATCGGCCGTCAGCTCGCGGACCTCAATGCGCAGGCCCGTCAATCCGAGGTCGTCCAGCACAGCTCTCGTAGACACTTCAGCATCGCGCCAACCGGGGCAGTCCTCGATGTGCAGCAGCTCGACCTTCACAAGCACAGCCTGCGCCATCTCGCACCCGTCCTTGATTCGGTCGACCTGGGCTGCTTCAGTTCCAGCACGCGGAGCACGCAATCGGACCGCGCTCCCCCGGAAGGCATCAGATGGCAGCCGTCAGCACCGTCGACCCCCGCGCCGTCGCCGCTGTCGCCGCCATTCATGCAGGGCGCGTCGATGACCTTCGCCGGCTGCTCGCCGAGTATCCGGACCTGGCTCACGCCCGATTCGGGGACGCCGACTCGAGCGGCATGAGTCGGACACTCCTGCACGTCGCGACGGACTGGCCCGGCCACTTCCCGGAGGTCGCCGCGTCCATCAGTGCTCTGGTCGAGGCAGGTGCGGACGTCAACGGACGATTCGAGGGTCCTCACGGAGAGACGCCACTGCACTGGGCGGCGAGTTCGAACGATCTGGACGCGCTCACGGCGCTCCTCGACGCCGGGGCGGACATCGAGTCGGACGGCGGAGTCATCGCGGGGAGCACGGCTCTGGCCGACGCGACAGCCTTCGCGCAGTGGGACGCGGCTCGCCTGCTCATCTCAAGAGGCGCTCACGCGCGCGTCTTTGACCTCGCAGCGCTCGGTGTCACCGAGCAAGTTCTCGAACAACTCGAGGGATCAGACGGTCCAGCCACTGATGTCCTGAACCGGTGCTTCTGGTCCGCCCGCCACGGCGGCCAGCTCGCGACCGCGCAGGCCCTGGCCGAGCGAGGCGCGCACCTCGATTGGCTACCCCCTTGGGAGGATGCGACGCCCCTCGACATCGCTGCCCGGGAGGGCGCACACGACGTCGTTCGTTGGCTGCACAGCCGGGGCGCCCACACCTGCGACAAACTCAAAGACTTCGGTTAGACGCCATTACACCTGCCGAAATCTTTCCGTCGATTTGCCCACCCTGACATCGGCCTCGAGACCCTGGATCCCGGCTTAGACGCCGACTGGCGAGCAACCTCTCGCGCGGAGTCTGCTCGTCTGTGATTTAGGGCGTGCTCCGAGTGACGGCGGAGGCCCAAACCCACGCCTCTGAGGGTTCCGGGTTGGTGCCGGTCCAACGGATGTGTACGCACCGAGAGTTCCAAGCGGATGCGACGCCCGCGACGCGGATCAGTGTCACGCCGACCTCGACGTAGGCGGTTACAGGGGTCGGATGTTCGGCTTGGGTGATGGGCCCGCCGGCGGTGGTGACGAGGTCGATCGGCAAGCTGGAGGGCTGCAGAGCGCGGGCTTCGGCTCGTGCGTTGTCCTTCTGCCGCGTGATCGCGTCACCGTAGCGCCGGTTCGATCCCACTCCTAGAACATACGTTCTAACTTGCGCGTCCCGTCGAAGATGCGGACGTGTTCTGCCGAGGTCAGGTGAGCTGCGAGTACACGCAGCCCTGGACGGGGCACTCCCATCTCGCGTCGCGTCCCTCAGGGTCGGAGCCGGCGATGACGAGTCGATCGGTGGGGTGGATGGGGCACCGCGGCGTCTCGAGGGAGTCGAACGCGTCGGTCTCGTCAGCCATCGCCGAATCGTAGGACGGGGTCCCGCCCCGCAGTGAGGCGAACCGCGCAGGCGGGGCGCGCCTGCGGCGCGACGGCTGCTCATTGCCACCCGGTGGGTGGTCTTTCGGCTGGTGAGTGTGCGCGACGTGCTCGGTCGTGCAAGGGCGCCGTCGGCGTCACTGCGTGAGCGCTCCTGCGTCGCGCCCCTTGCGCGTCCTGCGCGCGCCGCTTGTCCCGGCTGGTGCCGAAAGGCACTGACGGGAGGAGTCGGGATATGGGTGCAGTCGAGCGGTCCTGGAGCGACTGGGAGGCGGATCGGTTCTTCGCCGGATTCGTGAACGCGACGCCGGAACTCATCGCGGCGATCGAGACCGAACGGGGCGGGGACCTCGCCGCGGTGGTGGCGGAGGAGAAGGCGTTCGGGTACTGGGACCGAAAGATGGCCGCACGAGCGCAGCGACGTGCTGAGCGGGATCGAGCCGAGGCCGTCGAGCGCGCAGCACGTCTTGAGGCGTCCGCGGTCACTCGCGGGCCGAACGAGGGCGCACGGTTGGCGCCGCTTGCCGAGCAGTCCGCGCTGATGTTGCCGGAGGCCCGATTCGTGCTCCTGACCGATGCGGAGTACAACGACACCCGCCGCTGGTGGCACCGGCTGCAGAACCCCACCACCGCGCGCAGCCTCGCCCGCAAGATCCAGGCCGAGACCCGAGACGCCGACCGGAACGCCCGACGTGCCGCTCGCGAGGCGGCGATGTGGCGGGAGGGGGAGCGGGCGTTCGAGCGCGCGCAGTGGCGGGCTGTTGTCGCGAACCGGAACACGCGTCCGGCGCGGAGGATCGCGAATCAGTGGGTCGCGATCGACGAGGACCGAGCCCTCGCGATCGCTCTGGCAGCGCTCGAGCAGGGCACTCCTCCACAGCCCCGGAACTAGCGAATTCGGCGGACGGGGTGGCCGCGTCGACGGAGCGACGCGGCCACCCCGGCAGGCTCGCGTCCCATGAACCGGCCCCCGAACCTGACCTGCGCATGCGGTTGCTGAAGCTGGAGGTCGCGGACCTCCCGCTGGATGACCGCGACGCCCCGACCCGCACCGTGTGGATTAACCCGTCGCAGATCGAGACCGTGGTCGAGTACGTGACCTGGGACGAGCTCGACCCGATTCTCTGGCTCGAACTCACCCTCGCCAGCGGCACCGTCCACTACAGCCGCGTCGGACCGGTCGCGGCGACCGCTCTGGAGGGAGTGACGGAGCGCGCCATCGAGGAGCTCCTGCCGACCTGACAGTCGGCCGGCGACTGCCGCACTGGAACCGGCGCGCTCGGCCGGACTGAGTACCCGGCTCCCGCGCCGGGCGAGCATCAGCGGGCCAGCTGGCGGGCGTGACGTGTCGAGCGAAAAGGCATCGAGCGCCGGGTTCGCTCCCCGTTGGAGCCGTCCCTCCAGAGGTAGCAAACTCCCCAGCCACCTCTGGAACGAGGCCGTGCACCGCTCGCACGACGTCGAGACGGTGGGTGGTGCAGGGGCTGGTGCGACCGGGGTGCGGGCGGTCGGGCGGGGTCCCGCTGTCCACCTGTGGGCGGGACGAGCAGCGAAGCGGAGAGGGCTCGTGCCGTCCACAGGTGGTCAGGGGGTCACATAAGCCCCGGTGCGCATCTCCCCTTCCGGGGCAGGAGCCGGGTGGGGTACGGAGGAGGAGCAAGCAATAGCGTTACCCGGGGTAACGCGCTTGTCGGGCTTCCACTGCGCTGCTGCCCGAGGCACACTGGCCGTGTGGTCCCCGCCGTTGGCGGGGTCGCTGCGCTGGGCCGGGAGGGCGGTGGGGGAGTGGCCGAAGACGACGAGACGGGTGCGCCGCGGCGCGCGTTCGGCCGCAAGCGCCGAGCGAACGTCCCAGCCGGCAGGCCGGGGCGTGCGCGTCGGTACGAGGTGTCGGTGACGCCGGATGAGGACGTGCAGCTGCAGGCGCGGGCCGCGCTGCGGGATGTGACCGTGCCGCGTCTGCTGTTCGAGTCCGCGATGGCGGCCGGGGTGGAGATTCCGGCTGAGCGGAAGCAAGCGATTGTGATGCTGTTCAAGTTGCAGCGGCAGATGGCGACTGTGGCGAACAACGTCAACCAGCTCGCCCGGTACGCCAACACCGAGGGCCACTTCCCAGACACCGCGGTCGAGGTCGTCGCGGAGTACCGGCGCCTGGCCCGGCAGATCGAGGCGTCGATGGGTGTGGTGAACGGCCGGTGATCGCGTCGATCTCCCGCGGCGGCGACATCGGCGGGCTGCTGTCGTACCTCGCTGGTCCTGGCCGGTCGAACGAGCACATCGAGCAGCACCTCATCGCCGGCGACGCTGCGGTGATGACCATGTACGGCACCGACACCCTCGACCGTGCCGCCGCGACCGAGATCGCGCAGAGCTTGGACGCGCCGAGGCGGGAGTTCGGGGTCGAGGTCACCCGGCTGCTGACCCATGTCGACCCGGAGTCGGGGGAGACGGTCGCGTCGCGGGTGGACGGGTCGGTGTGGCACTGCTCGCTCTCGCTGGGGGCGGAGGAGGGGCAGCTGACCGACGACCGGTGGGCGGCGATCGCGGAGGACTTCGTGACCCGGATGGGCTTTGCCGGCGATGCCGCGAAAGCGGACTGCCGGTGGGTCGCAGTCCGGCACGGGCTCTCGAAGAACGGCAACGATCACGTGCACGTCGCGGTGTCGCTGGTGCGGGAGGACGGCACGAAAGCGTCCGTGCACAACGACTACCACCGGGCCATGCAGGCCGTCCGCGACCTCGAGCAGCTGCACGGCCTGCAACCGCTCGTGCCCCTCCATGAGCGGGCGTTCCCGCAGCGGGAGGAGACCCGCGCCGCCCGCGAAGCCGCGAGCCGGCGGGGCCTGGTCGAGGTCGACGCGAAAACCCTCGAACGGTACGTGCGGGCAGCGTCGACCGCGTCGCTGGATGAGGCCGAGTTCGTCCGCCGCCTCCGCCGTCAGGGCCTGCTCGTGCACCCCGCTACGCGACCGGCCGAGACGATGTCGTCACCGGCTACGCCGTCGCCCTCCGACCCAAGGACGGCGAGAAGCCGGTGTGGCACGGCGGGCAGAAACTCGCTCGGGACCTCTCCCTCCCCGAACTGCGCAAAGGTTGGCCCGACCGACCCGACTCCGCCACCGAAGCAGTCCAGGAATGGCGAGCCGTCCGACGTTCGGGACAGCCGGTCCGGGTCGGGCGGGAGGCTGCGGAGCTGCACCCAGACCTCTTCGCCGAGCACGTCGACGACATCGCAGCGCTGCGCGACTACCTGACCACGATCCCGGTCGATGACTACCCGACCTGGGCACATGCCGCCCGCGACATGGCCGGCGTCTGCGCGGCCTGGTCGGCCCGGATCGAAGCGACCCCGGGGCCGCTCGCAGACGCGGCACGGATCCTTGCGAAGTCTGCGCAGCTGCGGCCGGTCGAGTCACGGCCACGGCCGGTCGCGATGCCGTCCATGGCGAACACCGTCGCGCTGATCACCACGGCTGCGACCGCGGGCAGCAATGCGACCGCGGAACTGCTGCTGCTGCGCCAGTTCGCGATCACCGCCCGCTCGATCCATGGCGCCGCGACCGCAGCCGGCGACGCGCGTCGCGCCGAGCAGCTCAACGGGGCCCTGCGGGACCGGCTCCGGCAGGTCCGCGACACCTACCTCAACACCGAACGGGCCAACGCGGTCTCGCAGCTGACCCCAGAACAGCGCGCTACCGCAGCCCGCGCCGAGCTCTCCCATGCCCGCACCGGACCGCTGCCGACCCCGCTAACACCGAGAACCGAGGTACCGGCCACCGCGCGGCCAACGGGGGCCGGCAAGAAGCGGGATGGCTTCGAGCGATGACCGACACGAAGGAGCCTCATTGACAAGCGACATCCATCCTGGAGTCGAGGACGAGGTCGAGCACGCTCTCCGGCTGGGACTTGCGACGGCAGCACAACTCGCAGACCGAGTCGCCCGAGCACGGCAGGAACTCGCCCGCGACGCGCAGCGGCGCTCCGACGACGAACACCGACAGCTCGAGGCCCGGTTCCGGGCCGAAGGCGCGTCCGCGTCCGCGCGACTCAGCGTGGTGCAGCGGCCCGAGTGGTGGAACCACGCGAGCCCGCAACAGATCGTTTCCATGTACGAACTCGCCTACCAGTGGCGCGACGATCAGCCTCACGCGGCGAACGCCGCTGACACCATCGCTCAGCAGGTGCGAGACCGCTACGGGGTCGACGTGAGCACGCCGGGTGCAGACTCGAATGAGCTTCGCGCAGCTCTCGTTCGAGCTGAGATCGACCGAGCTGCCGCCACCGATCCTGTTGTCGCGGCGGAGCGGCCTGGTGACCTCGCGACCGCAGTGGCCGTCGTCCTGCAAGCCGACCGACGTGACTCCGCCCTCGGAGCCGCAGCCGAAGACACGGTCAGCCGCCACGACGCCGCGGCGACCCACCCCGGGAGCCGCGCGGCCCCGGAGACATCCGTGGACCGTCGGGGCTACGACACCCTTGACCGACGCAACGCCACAGCTGCCGTCATGCGAGAGGCCGAACTCTCCGAGGAGAGCATCGCCGTCGCCATGCGCGCCGACGTCGCCCATGCCCGCCCCGCCGCAGAAGCGGTCACCGACTCACGCTCAGCCCCGCACGCAACCCTCGGACGCGCCGAGCGAGGAAACCACCGACCAGATCGGTCGCGCTGAACCCACACCACTTCTCAGGGCGATCTCACAACCGAAATGGGCGACGAACCAGTCGCGGGAGTGCGGCTACTCGGGTGTGAGCTTCTGGCGCATCGTCGCTCCTTCTTGCGTCCAGATTTGCGCATCGAGTCGGACGACCACGACGCTGTCACCATCCGAGCCGTCCGGATCTTGACGCCGTCCCCCTAGCTAGAAGGCGTACGCGCTCTCGCACCTCGCTCGCGACGTTGTCGTCCGCGATCCGCTGCGCGCACTGCTCGCGATCTCGGGCCTTGAGCCAGATCTGCATCGCAAGCCGCTCAACTTCCTAAGTCGTGAACTCATAGTGCTCGGCGCTCGAGCGCAGACCGCTCCTTCGGCTTGACCCTCCGACCCCTTCTCTGCAGGCAGTCCTCCCTGCGACAAGGTCCTACCCACTGGATGTGTGCCGTGCTGATTTCACGGCCATCGCGGCAATGCCGCTGATGCGTCGGAAGCGAGCTTCTGAGGCGCAGTTTCGTTGTCAAGGCCGCCGGAGGGATGTCCGGGGTCGGGCTCGTAGCTCTTCTTCGAGGGGGCGAGGAAGTTGCGGGACAGGTCCCGGCTTTCTCTGGTGTCCCGGTGTCGAAGGGTGGTTCGGGCGCGTGCTCGGCGCCGAGGACGGTGAATCGTGCGATCTCTTCGCCGCAGGGAGGTGGCGAGGCGGATGGCGAGATCCATGCCCGTGGTGACGCCGGCTGCGGTGATCCGGGTGCAGTCCTCGACGACGCGCTCGTGATCTGGAGAAGCCGCACCGCGTCTCCACGCCGCTCGGCCCTGCTACGTCCCCGAGCTGGCGCTCCGCGTACCTTCGCCCCTGGCAGGGCAGCACCCCGGACCCCGGTGTTGTCCTGTCCCGCGACTTGGAAAAGCGACCGGCGGCAGTCTGCCCGCGAACCGATTCGAGACGCGGCCGTCAGGGTGAGTCGGCGTAGCGGTCGGGTGGAAATCGGCCCGCTGGTGGTTGCTGGTAGGGGAGGAGCTCGCCGGGCTGGTTTTCGTCGCTGGTGGCGGCGAAGGGGCCGTCGGGGGCGAGGAGGGCGGTCATGTGTGGGTCGGCGTGGCTGAGCCACCAACTGCTCATGCCGGGGCCGGGGTCTTGGCGGCTGGCTTCCCAGGCTCGCCAGAGCGCTTCGATGCGTTGGGTGGCTTCGTCGTTGTTCCACCACTGGGCAGCCCAGCGGCCGGTGCCGGTGCCGCGGGGGAGACGCGGCGCCGGTAGGTGTATCGCCAGTAGCGGCGGAACCACTCGTCCGCTGAGCCGTAGTAGGTGCTGAGCGTGCGAGCAGCGCCCGCGGTCGGGGTGCTTGGTTCCGTTGCAGGGTCCGGGCCGAAGGCGTCGTCGTCTTCGTCAGACATCCGGTGCTGCATCGGGTCGGGCTCCCGGCTCAGCAGTCCCGACCGCGCCCTGGGCGTGACTCGCTTTTACGGGCGTGCTGGCGGCGGCGGGGTCGTGGGTGTTGATGGAGGCGTCGATGCGCGCCGCAGTTGTTTTGGGGCCGTGGTACCAGGGGATGGTGCGGAGGAGTGCGGGGCGGGCGCCGGTGGTGAGGATGATGGCGCGGCCGCGGGGAGAGCGGCGAGTTCGTCGACGCCGAGGATCCGCTCACGCTTCAGCGCCGTGGACGTCGAACGGACGCCTCTGTTCATGCTTGCGGTGGTGGTCTCGCGGTCGTAGTCGCCGATGATCTCGGTCAGGTTCTGCAGGAAGTCGTTCTCTCTGACACCGCCGAGGTAGAGGAAGGCGTTGGTGGCGGAGAAGAGTTTGAGCATGCCTTCGCGGCCGAAGACGGCGACGCCCTGGGACCAGGACTGGAACACGGACATGATCGGGATCCCGCGGGACCCGAAGTGGGAGTACAGGTCGGGGAGGTCGCGCCACCTGCAGACGTTCGCGGCTTCGTCGAGGATCGCGACCAACGGCACCTGTAGCCGGCCGCCGGCGGAGAGGTCGGCGAGGTCTGTCGCGGCTTCGAGTGTTGCTGCGGTGAGGGCGGTGACGAGGGGGCCTGCGGTGCCGGCGCCTTCTTTGGAGAGGGAGTAGAGGGTGCCACGGCCGGTGACGAAGGTGTCGGGGTGGAACTGCGGGCGGGTGTCGTGGCCGGGGCGGGGGTTGACCCAGTCGGTGACGTGCGTGTTTTTGAGGCAGGCGGCCATCTCTTGGGCGGTGGAGTAGATGGAGCCGCGGAGCTTGTCGGTGGACTGGATCACCCCGAGTATCGCCTCGGCCGCGAGTTCGTAGCCGCCGTCTCGCAGGAGCCGGACGGGTTCCTCCTGTAGCGGGTCGGTCAGCCAGCCGAACACGTCGCGGATGGGTTGGTGGGCGGTGGCGGCGGCGAGGAGGAGGCCGGCGAGGAGGTTTTGGCCGGCGGCGTCGAAGAACGCGTCTGTCTTCGCGTCGGTGGCGCGGGAGCCTTCGGCGAAGTACTGCGCGAGTTTCGCGGCGCGGACGTCGTCTGTGACGTAGGAGAGCGGGTTCCACCACCAGGACGCGTCCTCGCGGGCGACGCCTTGCGGGTCGAACACCCACACGTCCCCGGCATCCGTGCGGAGGTCTCGGGTGGCGTCGAGGACATCGCGTTTGTTTGAGGTCGTGACGACAGCGCCGGGGGCTGCGGTGATGGCTGGGATGACCAGCGAGGTGGATTTGCCGACCCGGGGGCCGGCGATGACGGTGATCATGTCCTCGAACGAGGAGTAGAGGACCTGCCCGCCGGCGACGAGACGCCCCAGTGGGACGCCGGGGGAGTCGGGGACGCCGAGGCGTCGTGAGGTGGCGAGGGCCTGCTTGGCCTGCAGGTGCTGCAGCTGCCGGGCGGTGGCCATGTAGCGGGCGGCGCGATCGACCGGGTGCCGCTTTCCGACGCCGCGGCGCAAGGAAAGCACTCCCACGCTGGCCGTGACAACGGCTGCAATCAGGATGGCGGCGCACCAACTCGAGGTGGCGGGCCAGGTGATCCGACCGCGGGCGAGCCCGGCTGCGATCGCGAACGGGTCCGCCGGCAGGTGCGGGTTGACGTGCTCGAGCCGCGACCCGACCGCCACGGCCGCCCACATGACCCCGAGCACGGCGATGATCGCGATCGCGCCGACGAGCACGGCCGTGTCGGTGCCGGCCTTGCCCGGTTCCCGGCGACGGTTGTTCGCCGTGGTCACGGGGTCGTCTGCGGGGCGGGGTGGGTGCGGCCGGCGCGGGAGGTGGTGTGCCAGAGCTTGTTGGTGTCGTTCACCGACAGCTCGGCTTGAGTGAGTTCGACTTTGATCGGGATGCCGGGGCGGCCGCCGACTTTGATGAGGAACCGGCCGCGGCCGGGGGTTCGGCTTCGTGTCCGGTCGAGGGGTCCCAGGCGGGTGGGTCCTGCCAGGACGCGAGCATCGCCTGCTCCGCCTCCGACATCGGCACCGCCGAGGTCAGCAGCGGCATCTCCGCTCCCGGAAGGCCACCGCAGATGACCATCCCGGCACGTTCGACGAAGCCGCGTGCTTTCATCCGGTCCTCCTCGGTGGCCAGCGCTAGGAGGTCGGACATGGTGTGGCTGATCATCGCGAGCCCGACACCGCGGGCGCGATTCAGGCGGGTGAGCGCGTCGACCCGGTCGACCATGCCGCGACCGGCGCGCAGCGCCCGCCAGAGCTCGTCGAGGATCACGAAGTAATGCCGGCGAGGCTCGAGGCCGGCGTCGGCGAGGGCGGTGGCGACGTTGACGGTGCCGAACCCTGCGGACCAGCAGGCGAGCAGGATCGCGGCCTGCAGGTCAGACTCGGAGTCGTCGATCGAGGACACGTCGTAGACGACCGGTCGGTCGCGGCGCATCGGGACCGACGTCTGGCGGGAGAAGACCTCGCCAAGGCGCCCGCCGGTGGCAAGTCCGATCAGGGACGCTTCGAGGTTCTCGGTGATCGCCCGGTACCGGTTCAGGTCGCCTCGGTCCAGTGCCACCTGGCGGACTTCGTCGGGCGCGTTCTGGATGACGTCGAGGAGGTCGGCCAGGACCGGGATCCCGTCGTGGTGCTCGTCGAGCCACTTCAGGGCACGGTCGACGATGGTCTCCTCCCGATCCGTCGGGGGCTCCGATCGGAGGATCGTGAGCAGCGCGGCGATCATCGTGTGCCGACGGCCATGCGCGTCGGCGAGGACCTGATGTCCGAGGCGACGCACCCGCTCGGCCTCGGTCTTCAGCGCTGCCCGGTCGGCGCCTTTGCGACGCATCGCCCGCTCCAACCGGACCGCTTCCGCGTTGAGCCGGGTGGCGGCTTCGTGGGCTTCGCCGGGATCGAGGATGTTCAGGTACCCGCGGCCACGGCCGAGGGTGATGACCTGCCCGTCGAGGGCTTCGATCAGGTCGACGTAGTCCGGTTTCAGGTCCCCGAGCACAAGCGGCAGAGCCCCGTACCCGGCAAGGCCGGTGGCCATGCGACGGGTGAGGGACGACTTGCCGAGTCCGGGTTTGCCGAGGACGAACACGGACGGGTTCGAGATCAGCTGCGCGCGTTGAAACCATGAGATCGGGTCGCAGCACACCGACGCCCCGGTGGCGAGGTTCTTGCCCAGCGGGACGCCGATCATGGGGGTGCCGGTCCCGACGGAGAACGGGTAGAGCCCGCAGACCTGCACGGTCGTGGCACGGAACTCGTCGGCCGCCACGACGTTCACGGCCTGCCCGCCGCCGCGACCGAACCAACCGCGCAGCGGTGGCCGCAACGGCCGCTCTTCCCGTGACGCTCGATCGGTACGGGTGGACGTCTTGGTCCGCTTCCGCTTCGCCGGGGCCGGCCGAACCAGTGACCGCGTCGGCACGCTAGCCACCGTCGGCGTCACCGCCGTTGTCGAGGCGGCCGCCGCTGCTCGAGCGGCCCTGCCCTGCTCGAGGAGCGCGGCGACTGTAGCGGCGTCGGTCGCGGTCCGAACCGCTGCTGCTGGTGTGGGGACCGACGCGGCAGGAGGGGCAATCTGGTCAGGTCCGGCGGGGCCGCCCCACGGGCCGATATTCATCAGCTCGTCCACCGACTCCAGGCCAGGACCGGCCGGCGCGAGCAGCGGAGTGACGTCGCCGGGTTCGGCAGCGTCCGCTTCCACGGTGGGCGCGGGTTGGATGCGTTGGCGCGGGCGGGCTGGGCCGCGGCGCGGCACCGGGTGCGACGGTTCGGGTTCGGGCGTTGGGGTGGTGCGGGGTGTGGTGGTGGTCATAGGGCTTCTCTGACTTCGGTCGGGAGGCGCAGGTGCCGGGGCAGCACGAGGCCCAGTGGCAGGCCGGCGGCGAAGGTGGTGTCCTGCGACCCGTAGGCGGGACGCATCCGCAGGCGTGCGGCGGCGGTCAGGGAGTCGACCGCTGCCCGCGCGTCGGGTTCGAGGGCCGGGTCGGTGGTGGTGGCCGTGACGATCAGGCCGAAGTTGACCAGGCCAGCACCGGTGGCTTCCTCGGATGCGGTCGCTTGGGCGGACCGTGCGGACAGGGTGGAGCGGGCGGTGGGCTTGGTCGTCGCGGTGGAGTTGAAGCGGGCCGCGTTCAGATCCGCCTCGACCAGGGCGGCTGCCCGGGCGGGGTCGATGGGGCGGTAGAGGAGGGTGACGCGTTTGCGGGCGATGGCGGGGTGCGGGGCCAGCAGTCGGGCGAGGATCCCGGACTGCACCACCCCGCGCGGCGGTGCGGTCATCGTCCACGACGACGACACCGCGGAGTCGTGCCGGTACGACTCCCACCGCGCCTCCGCGGCGGCAGGTCCGACGTCGGGCCAGGAGATCGCAGCGGCGTCGCCGGCGGCGCGGGCCTCGTCGATCAACATCTGCGCGGCGGGGTCGTAGGCGACGCGGATCGCCTCGCACAGCTCCTGCGCCGACAGCGGCCGCGCCGCCCCCGCCCCGGTCGCGGACAGCGACGCGGTGAGCGCGGGGAGGCGGGAGGCGAGGTCGGCTGCGACCTCGTGGGGTTTGCGGCGCTTCGCGGTCGCGCGAGACACCGCCGTGAACGTGACTGCGATGTAGGCGCGGATCGTGGCCGACCCGACCGGGTAGGTCGCGACGACATCGGCGAGGACGGCTTGGGCGAATGGGGGAGCGTCGGAGTCGAGGGACCCGGCGACTTCCGCTTTGAGGCGGGTGCCGGTGTCGGGGGCGGTCTCGATGGTGACAGTGGCGGCTTCGATGCCGGGTTCGTCGCCGAGGTTCGCCAGCCAGATCCCGTACTCGGCGACCTGGTTGTCGATCTGCTCCTGGTCCACCAGTGCAGCCCCGTCGGGTTCGGCCGCGAGCACGACGGTGAAGTGCCGGGTCGCGGGGGTGTGCAGCAGCGCGAACGGGCGCCCGTGGGAGTCCTGCCACTCACCCAGCTGGGATGACGCGGCAAGGCCTGGCAGCTGGAAGGTGCCCCACTTCGCCCGCCCGGTGGGGCCGGCCCGGTAGAGGTGGGAGCCGGACTGCTTCGTGCGGGTCCAACCGATCCGGTTGAGGGTGCGGCCGAGGGTGGATTGGCCGTGCTTGTCCTTCACCGCGACCGTCAGCAGCACCAGCCCGAACAGGCCCGCGACGAGCAGCGCGGCGCCAAGTCCTGCGGTCATCGAGGCGATGATCGCGGCCGCGATGCCGACGAACAGCACCCCGGTGGCGAGCATCCCGAGCCCACCCAGACCCGCGGTGGCAGGGCGCCGCCAGTTCCCGTACGTGCGCGGCCCATCCGCCCGCGCGGCCGAACCGGTGGTGCCGTAGCTGCTGGTGGTCATGGTGTTCCCTTCGAGCTGGACCCGGTGGAGTCCTCGGTCGCGTCTTTCACAGCCGTCCCTGCCGCGCCGGCGGCCTTGACCGCCCCGCCGGCCACAGCACCGGCGGCCGCGACACCGATCCCGACGGGACCGGCTGCAGCTGCCGCGCCGCCGGCGGCACCGCCGCCTGCTGCAGCGCCACCGCTTCCCGCGGCCGAACCGCTGGCCCGGCCCGCGGCCTGCGCGCTCCCCGACGGCCCTCCCGCCACAGCACCGGAGGATCCGCCGCCGGTACTGCGGTTGGCGCGGATGGCGCCGGTGGCGAGCTCGCCGGCGCCTGCGGCGCCCGCCCCGGCGAGGAGGAGCCCGCCGCTGGCGCTGCCGCCGATGGCGGCGACTGCGGGGACGAGGAACCGCATCAACGCGGGCAGGGCGATGAGGGCGACGAGCATCAGGGCGAGGCCGGTGAGGATCTGGAAAAGCCCGGTGCCTCCGGCTTGAAACGCGTTGGTGCCGGTGAGGCGGAACGCGGTCGCGTAGACGATCGCGGCGGCGGGCTTGTAGAGGATGAACGCGATCGTCCAGGCGAAGGCCTTGCCGAACCACTGCCGTCCCATCGGCACGTTCGTGAACGATGCCGTGATCGGCAGCACCCCGGCCAGCAGCACCAGCATCGCGCCGCGCAGCACCATCAACGCGACCTGCACGTAGGTCATCAGCACCGCCAGCAGCCCGAGCAGGAACAGCCCGATCTCCCCGATCGGCGACGTCGAAGTCAGGGTGATCAGCGCCGCGATGTTGCGGCCGAAGCAGGTCCCGTCCCCGGACACGGAGCAGTTCGTGGACCCGTTGAGCACCCAGACCGAGAACGAGTCCGCCGCGGAGGTTGCGAGGCGGATCGCGACGAGCCCGGCCCCGGCGACCGCGATCAAGGTCAGCACCGACCCGGCCAGCTCCCGCAGCGGCATCGCGCGTTGCGTCCACGCCATCCGCGCGGCCGCGATCAGGATCGACAGCACGGCAAGGCCGGCGGTGTACCAGGCGAGCTGGTCCTGCACCCACCCGGCGACGGACCCGGCCTGGTTCCCGGCAAGGGTCTGCGGGAGGAACCCGGCGACCAGCGCGGACGCGGCGGAGGTCAAGATGACCGAGATCAGGATCACCCCGATCCGGCCGAGGTGCGCCTCCCCGTCGCCGTGGCGGCGGCGGGCGGCCATCATCACCCCGGCCGTGATCAGCGACACGACCGCGATCCCGGCCGAGACCCACACCACCCAGCCCAGCAACGTCGTCAGCGACTCCGACCCCGGTGGTGCCGTGATCGTCCCGCCACCCCCACCGGCCGCGACGACGGGGGAGGGCACGTCGACCCAGATGGAGCCGAGGGAGGCGATTGCTTTCCCGTACGCCTCGAGGATGTCGTTCACGAACTGCTGCAGCGCATCCGTCGCGGCGGAGGAGACGACGGAGCCGGCAGCCTGCTTCACCAGGCACAGCGGATCCGTGACCGCACACCCGTCACCGGCAGCCGCGAGCAGCAGCGCGGTCATTCGGTACCTGCCCAGGGGATGTAGCCCGTCAGGGTCTGCAGGATGGTGGGGCGAAAGACGGGGGTGCCGTCGTCGGCGAGCTGCACCTTCCAGTCGCCCGACTGCCAGACCAGGGGGACCGGGAACCCGACCTGCTGCCCGTCGGAGGTTTGCAGCGCGACATCGACCGTCGCCGCCGCCGGCCGGTACGAGCTGATCTTGAACGCCGCGATCTGCGCGCTCATCCCGGTGTTGCTCGGCGCACCCGACGCTGACAACGCCTTCGCCTGGCCGGGACCGGCTGCCACGTTCTGCTGAACGATCTGCCGGTAGAGCCGCGGATCCGACCCGGTCGCCCAGAAATTCGCGACCGCGAACAGTGCACCGGTGACGGTGTGGGCGTAGCAGGAGCGCAGCCCGTTGCTTTGCTTTCGGCCGGGCCCGGCGGTGGGGGAGGAGGGTGCGGCCATCGTGCCGACCGTCGCCCACCGCGTCACCGGAGCTTCTGTCAGCGTCGCGCCGGGGGAGTCCATCCCGGTAAGCCCGCATACGCTGCCCCCGGCCACCGCACGGGGAGCGCCGTTGCCGTCCCGCCCGCTATCGGTACCGCTGCGGCCGCCGAGCAGGGCGCCGAGCGAGACGACGATGCCGGCCACGACGAGAACGGCCACGAGGGCGGTGCCGGCGATGAACCCGGGGCGGTGGCGTGTCGACTGCTCACTACGACGGCCCATGCGAGGTCAGGCCCCGACGAGGAAGCCGACGATGGTGAACGCGGCGGAGATGATGATGACGCCGATCAGCAGTCGGCCGAGCCACCCACCAATCTCTCCGCCCTCGCCCCGGCGGGCGGAGACCGTGAGCGAGACGCCGAGCATGATCAGCCCGACCACCGCGATGCCCAGGCCCACCCACTTCGCCCACCCCATCACCGTGGTGAACGCCCCGAATCCGGGCGGCATCGTGCCCGCCCCGGGGTCCGGGACACCACCGGCGAGCAGGTGCGGCAGCAGTACGGCGGTGGCGGCGAGAACGGACATGGGGGCTCCTTCGTGAAGTGGATTCGAGCGCAGCGCGCGGACTGCGGCGAGACGGCAAGGGAGTGGTGTCGGGTCAGCCGGTGAGGGTCAACGGCGCCCCTGCGGTGAATGCGACGTCGATGTGCAGGTGGTTGCAGGTGTCGTCGAACTGGGTGAGGTGCACGAACGTCGTCACCGTCCGGCACTCGACCTGCCCCGCCCGCGCGCCCGCAGGCACGAACTGGTCCAGCAGGCGCAGGAACCGCATCGAGGCGGGGTCGCCGCCGGTGAGCGCGGTGCCGTCGAAGGCGTAGAAGTCGACCGCCTGACCGCCACCGTTGATCCAGTGCGAGGACTGACTCCCTGCTCCCAGTAGCGACCCGGTGCACCTGCGGTTCAGATCCGACACCCCGACCGTGCGGAAGGACCGGAGTGCGAGCTGGATGATCTGCAGCATCCGCGGATCCAGCCCGCACGACGCCGACTGCGTGCCAGCCGCGACGTCCGCGATCTCCTGCTCGTACCGCGGCTCGAGGATCGTCAACCGGCCGGCCTTGACCTGCTGCAGCAGCGCGCCCGCCAGCGTCTTCGCATCGCCGGACAACGCTCCGCACACGGCGTCGGTTGACCCGGTAACGGCAGGAGACGCGGACGCGGTAGGTGCCGATGACACCGTCGACGAGCTCGGTGACGCAGTGGTGAGCGAGGCTAAGTAGGTGACGACGGAGGTCGCCTGGCCGCGGTAGCGGGCGTAGAAGTCCGGGTCCTGGTTGCCCTGGACCGTGTTGATCGCCAACGTCGGGACCATCTGCTGCCAGCCCGACACCGTACGCAGCCGCTTGAAGAAGAGCGTTGCGGCGGTCTGTGGATCCCGCCGCTCCGCGACCGTGCCCCAGCTCGACTGCTGCTGGAACAGCCCCAGCGAGTCCGCGACCGACCCGTCCGGGTTGATCGCGTTGTCCCCGTGGTCGAGGTTCACCAGCGAGGACTCGCCGATCGCGGTCTGCACCCCCAGCAGCCCTGCGTCCCCGCCGAGACCCAGCGTCGCCGCGGCGTTCACGATCAAGGCCGCGTTCACCAGCTGCTCATGCCCGAACCCTGCGACACGGGCGCCTGCGGGAATCGTGGCGACGTCGACCGCGCCGGCGCTGTCGCTACACGCGGCCTCGGCGGACTGCGCGCCGAAGAACAGCACCCACAGCAGCAGCGCCACCACCAGCACCGGCACCATCACCACCGCCAGGACCCCGACACCGACCCGCCCTGTCACTGCGCGGTCACGGGCGCGATACGGAACACCAGCCACCGCTCGGACGCCGATGCGCGCGTGACCGTCACGCGGTAGAGGCCGGCATCGGTCCGCACCGTCACCAGTTGAGTGAAGTCGTCGCCTTCTCCCGGGTGCGCGGTTGCGGTCACGCGGGTGCAGGCCACGCGCGCCGGCTGCACTGTCGCGTACGCGGAGGCTGCCGCTAACGTCAGGTACGGGTCGAGGCCCGCGATCCACGCCCGTTGGGGCCGCTCCGGATGGCAGAACGACCGCATCGCCGCGGAAGCAAGGACGTCCGTCTCAGCCGTGGCAGACGCTGAGGATGCCAGCTCCTGATCGTGCGGAGCAGCCGTCTCCTCCGGGACGACCGTCGAGGCCCGGGATGTTGCATTGGCCGTTCGTGATGGGTTCTCGCCGGGGTGCGCGGTGGCGGAGGGTGCACAACCGCAGACGCCCACCAGCAGCAGGAGTCCGACGGCAGAGCTCTGCAGCTCCCGCCTGCGGACCTGCACACCGCGACCCGAGCGCGGGAATGCGTGGCCGGTGGTGGTGTCCCCGCGGTGTGCGCGCATCGACCCTCCCCCGAGACCGCGGCCCGCTACCACGATGCGAGCAGTAAACCATGAAATGAGCCATGCTCTACGAAATGAGGCAAGGCGCAGAAGGTGATGCATGCGAAAGGATGGGGGCATGCCCCCTCGACCGCCGGCCAGTGCGCGAGGTGCGGATGAGTCGGTGCTGATCGCGGTGCGCACGATCGGGCACCCGGCCGCGGTCGCGATCGTCCGCTTCCTCGCCGGCCGTGAGGACGCGCTGGCCAGTGAGGTCCTCGATGCCACCGGGCTGCAGCGCTCGACTCTGACTCGGTACCTGCGGGACCTGCGTGATCTCGACGTCGTGCAGGCCCATGGTGAGGTCGGTGGGGTTCCGCGCTACTCCGTAAACCGTGTCGAGGTCGAGAAGATCACTCGTGACCACCTCGACTACATGCTCGGCCGGGCGTCCGACCCGGAGCAGACGTGACTGAGGGCAGCGCGGCGACGCTTGTCACGGCTCGCGGCGACGCCAACGCTGCACTCTGCTCTGCGCGGTCGGCCACGGGGCTGCTGACGCGATCCGGAAGCTGGAGCGCGGTCGTCGCGATGACAGGAGGGCGATACGCCGTCGCGAGGAGCGCGGCTGGTGCTCGAGGGGCTCGTTGGTTGTGAGCGATCCCCGGAGCGGGGCGTGGCGCATCGAGTACGAGGGACGAAGCTTCGAACGGTTCTTCCTCGCTCTCCCCGGCTATGAGCAGGCTGTCCTGCAAGCAGCAATCGAGCACGTCCTTGCCCGGGACGGTATGGATGTACTGGCCACCGAGTGGGGCAAGCCGCTCGGGCAGGGGCTCGCAGAGTTCCGGGTGCGTCGCTCGCTCGAGACGATCTTCAGAGAGGCCGGCGCATCAGTGCCGGATGACGTCGTCGGCAGCGACCGGCGTGTGCTCCTCCGAGTGTTCTGCACCTTCCACGGCGACCGGGTAGTACTGCTGCTCGGCGGGTACGACAAGGGGCGCGACCCGTCCGATAAACGACAGCAGAAAGAGATCGCTCGCGCCCGCAAGCTCTTGAAGCAGTGGCAGGAGGACCAGCGCCGGCGTTGACGCGCTATGTGTTATAGCACATACTTAGTGGTGGAGAAGGAGCGCATCATGGCGAAGGACTTCGCAGAACTCGCGGAACGGGCTCAGGGGTCGTGGGACCCCGATGCTCGGGCCGCGTACGACGCTGCAACCATCGCATTCGAGGGAGAGGTCCGAGCGCGAGAAGCACTCGGAGCGCAGCTGGCCTCCGCACGGGCCGCGATGAAGCTCTCTCAGCCGGCGCTATCGGAGAAGTCCGGTGTGCAGCAGGCCGAGATCAGCCGAATCGAACGCGGGCTCGCCAATCCCACCGCGACCACGCTGACGCGACTCGCGAACGCTCTCGATCTGCGACTCGAGTTCACACCGGCCCACTGAGCTGACACGACCTTCGTCCTCCGCGGCACGCCGAGTGCCCGCTATGAGACCGCTGCGGCGATCGTCCCTCAAAGCGCGAAGCTCGTCCCGCCCATCGTCCGGAGGGCTGCCGAGACCACCCCTCGTGCTACTGCACCACGCTTGGTCCACGGGTAGGCGGCTAGTACGTCATTCGACAGGCCCTGATGGAGTCTCAGGTCCACCGGTGTCTGGGCCGTCGGCGTCGCGGAGAATCCGGTTGAGCTCCTCCAACGTCTCAGGGGAAACGTTGCCGAGCTTCCGGGTCGCGTACACCCGCACCTCTCGCATCCGGACCTGTCGGACGAGTTCGAGCTGCTGCTCGAGCGCATCGGGGATGGGGCCGGACTTGTCGAGGAGGTAGGCGGGGTCAATGCCGAAGAACGCCGCGACGCCGGTCATCAGCTCCTGCTCGCCGTTGAGCCGCTCGTACGGCCGGTCCGCCTTCACCAGGTACGTCCAGCGCGCTTGGCTCAAGCTGACGCCGCGATCGGCCAAGAACGCCTGGACCATCGCGAACGTCGCTCGGCTGCCTTGCACCGGGATGGTGTCGAGGAGCAGGTTCAGCCGCCGTGCCCGCTCGACTGCGTCCATCCGGGAGTCGTCGCTCACGCTCGCACCCCCGAGCCGGCCGAGCCGAGTCGACCCGGAGCCGTCGCTGGAGCGAAGACACGCTCGAGTCGCTCGAGACGTGCACGGTCGCGGCCGGTCAGCTCGAGGCGACCGAGACGGACTGCATCCTCGATCTCCACCCAGCGACGGTAGAGCGTCGCCCTGCCCGAGGGCGAGGAACGCCCCCGAAGATGCAGGGCGACCTCCGGCGCGACCTGCACGGCACGTTGCCACAGCCGGCGCGTCGACACCTGCAGCAGCCTCGTCTCGAACCACCCATACAGGTGCGGCAGGGTGATGATCGCCAGCCCTGCGAACACCCCGACCCCGGCCAGTAGCGCGAGCAGCTGACCGAGCGGGTCACTGGGGGAGGACCGCGATCCGGTGACGACCGACATCGTTGCCCGGCCGGCCGCGTTCACGCACCAGAACAAGGCGATCACGGAACCTGCAACGACCAGGGTGGTGCCCGCCTTTGCGATGCTCCACGGCCGTCCGCGGGTCTGCGCCCGCTGCGTCACGATTGCCGCCACGGCGAGACCTGCCAGCGCAACCCACAGCACCGCCGCGTACGCCAGGAACAGTGGCGTTTCGAGCTTCTCCGTCAGGTGCGCATCCGCGGTCGCCCAGCCCTGGCCGGCAACCCCGAACCCGAACAGCACGCACTGATACCCGCACGCCGCCATCGTCGCGGCCGCGACGACCAGCGCCACCCTGCGGTGGTCTCGACCTGGGTTCGCGGTCAGCACCAGCACGAGGAATGCGGCGATCCCGGTCACCGTCAAAAGGTGGTACCCGAGATTCGTCACGTTCATGTCGCCCAGCCACGGATCGACCACCGCATAGACCGGCGGCGACTGGATCGCTACCCCGGCGCCGGCGGCGCAGAACCCGACCGCCAACGCCCACTGCCGCCGAGCGATCGCTGCTGGGACGGCAACGACCGCGGCGGCGGCGATGGTGACCGGGAGCGCGAGCCCGAGGCTCACAGCACGTGACCGAACCCGCCCAGCGACGTCGCCTGCGCCTGTCTCGACTCCGCCGTCAGCAGCCGCAAGCTGATCGCGTCCCCGACCGCCTCGGCCTCCTGCTCCTCGGGGCTGGTGAACGACTCCCGGGACAGCGCGAACTGGATCGCGCTCTCCGGCAGCAGCGGCGCCAGCGATCGCAGCACCGCAGCAGAGCCGGCGGAGGTGTCGTGGCCGCACAGCATGTGACCCCACTCGTGCGCCACGGTCTGGCGCCAGTGCGGGGACTGCAGATCCGTGAAGATCACGTCGACCTGCCCGCTCTTCGCCCCGACCCAGAGGCCGCAGATCGTCGAGCCCTGCGAGCCGCGGTGCTCGATCCGGATCTCGCGTCCCATCCGCTGCTCCATGAACGTGTGCATCGACTGGAACGAATCGGACGGGAACCGCACCTGACGCAGCAGTGCCTGCACCTGCCGACGGGAACGGAAGCGGGAGGCTGAGGGTGCAGCCTGATGAGATGGGGAACTCACCCGCTCGAGTATCACCCACCCACCGACACGGAGACTGACTCGCCAAATGTCCACCACCCGGACAGCCCTACCCGCCCCGCCGGCGGACTGGGCTGGCGTGTACCGGCGACTGGTGATTCGCGACCTCGCGTTCGACTTCCGCGTCGGCTTCGCGATCGAGTACTACCGCACCTTCTCAACCCCCTCGATGGCCCGAGTGCTCGCCGCGCACGGCGAGATGCTCCGCAATCCGAAGAAGCGCAGCTACGACACCGCGCTGATCCTGATGGAGATCATCAACGGCGGATTCGACTCCGCCCGCGGCCAGGCCGCGCTCCAGATCCTCATCCACGCGCACGATCACGTCACCGCGACCGCTGATGAGTTCCGGTACGTGCTGCTCTCGCTCTGGGTCATCCCACGCCGATGGATCACCGCCCACGGTGTGCGCCAACTCACCCCTGCCGAGGACGCCGCCGCGTTCCGGTTCTACCAAGAGCTCGGACACCGGATGCGGCTCACGATGCCCGACACCGCCGCGGAAGCGCTCAGCGCCTACGAGCAGTTCGAGGCCGCCAACGTCGCTCCGAGCCGCGAAGCGGCCCAACTCTTCGACGCCACCATCGGCGTGCTCGCGCGCCGCCTCCCTCGCCCGCTGCGGCCGCTTATCCGCCCGATCATGGCCGTCCTGCTCGACGACCCGCGGATGGCGAACGCACTCGGCCTCGCGGCACCCTCACGGCTGCTCGCTCCCGTCGTCTACGCCGCCCTGCGCATCCGCGGCCGGCTCAGCAGACGCCCAACCAGCGACACCTTCCGGCCAGGGCACAGCGGTCACACGATGTACCCCGACGGCTACACGCTCGAGGATCTCGGCCCGGAACAGACCTCGGGGTAGCGCGCCGACCAATCCCGACCTAGCGTGGCTCTAGTAATCTGCGCCAAATGCTAGAAACGGCGCCTTCACGCCGACGGGGGGACCATGACGCTCGCACTGGCCGACGCTGACACCGGGCGACTGCTGCACACACTCTCCCTCGCTGGTCCGACATCCGCCAGCGCGTTGACCGAGCAGCTCGCGCTGCCGCTTGAGCAGGTCCATGACCTGCTGCGCGCCGCCACAGCAATCGGCGTCGTCCGCAGGGACAGCGATGATCGCTACGGCGTCGAGCCGACCGTCGTTACCGCACTCGTGCAGCAGAACCGCATGCAGCTGCTCGGCGCCGCCGCATGAGCCGAGACAGCCCTCCAGCCACCTGCCCCCGCAACGCCGATAAGGATTGTTATGTCAGTTCGCCCTTCGGTGGTCTAGCAAAGCGCGTTCGATCGACGTGGGACCACTCCCCCGCAGGCGGTCAGTCGCCGCGCACGAGACCCCTCGTCAGTGCGCGGCTGCGTACGCCTTCTGCACCTCATTCGGCACCCGACCGCGATCCGAGACCGTGTACCCGTTCGCGGACGCCCACTCCCGCACTGCCTTCAGATCCTGCTTCGAGGCAACGGGGCGCGACGGGCGCGTGGGCGCCGACGCGGAGTCGGCCTTGCGAGCTGCCGTGACGTACGGCTCGAGCAGCCCTCGGAACTCCGCCGCGTGCTCCCCCGTCAGATCGATCGCATACGACGCCCCATCGACCCCGAACGCCACGCTCTCCCCCGCGCCGTCCTCGATCGGCTCCTGCGAAAGGTCGTCGATCAACTGGACCAAATACTTCTGCGCCACGCTCCGACCCTACAAAAGTTCGGTCGGACTGACTCAGCAGGCGGGAACCGGCAGCGGACTAAGCAGCCCCGAAGTGGGGCTGGAACTACACCGGTGCAATTTTCTCTCGCGACACGCCGCCACAGGGGTTCCCTCGTATGCATACGACCGACAAGGTGGACCCATGGGAGCGCAGCCGAACCGCAGTAGACGACCGGAAAACGCCCCGACCGTGCTGCTGCAGGGCCGGGTAGCCCCGTCGGTCCGCGACGAGGTACGCCTCGCCGCCGACGCGAGCGGTGTATCGCTCTCCTATTACCTCGAGGCACTCATCAACGACCTCGTCCGCGAACAGGGATGCCTCCCTGTCGTACCTCGACCGTCGCGCCACTCAGCTCAAGAGGAGTTGCCCATCCAGCTGGCGTCCTAAGACACAAACGAAGAAGCCCGCCTTGGCGGGCGGGCTTCTTCGAAGACGTTCGATCCGGGCTCAGGTTTCGCGGCCCACCCGGATCGCAGTGAAGAACTTCCGGTTGGCGCCGGGGCTTCTTCGTGCTCCCTTGCGGAGGAGGTGACCTGATCGTACTGCACGACTTCGCGCGTGCACCATCATCCTCAGCAACCCCGATTTTGGGCGTGTCGCCCGACGGGGTTGTGACGGATGCGTGGCTGCTGACGCGCGCCATCGCTCCTCGAGACCACGTGCGGATCGCGGCTGTGGACGCGTCCGGGACGATCCTGAACCAGTACAGCCGCCGCTGGCCGACCGATCGCACGCTCGCTCCGGCCGTCCCCTGGGCGGTCCCCCTCGCCGACGTCGAGGGGTTCCGGTTGCTCGCGTTCGATCTGGACGCCAAGCAGGGTGAGCCGCAAGCCGTCATCGACGCAACTGCGATCGCGGACCTGCTGACCGGGCACGGCATCAGTCACGTCGTGTGCCGATCCGGACCCAGCGGCGGGCGGCACGTCTGGGTCGCCACGATCGAGCCGGTCCCCTCCGCGCTCGTAGGCCTGCTGGCGCGGCTGCTGGCTGCTCGGTGCCCGTCGTTGGACATCGCGCCGCTGCGGAACGCAGCGACCGGATGCGTGCGACCGCCGGGCTCCCCGCACCGCGACGGCGGCCGATCAGAGGTCCTGCTGGGCGACGCCATAGCGCTGCTCGAGCCATCGACGACCATGGCGCAGATCGAGAGACTCGTCCGCGAGCTCGTCGACGCCGTCAACATGACAGGGCCCAGCCCCGACGCGGGCACCGATGCCGTCCGTGTCGACGTGCATGGCCACCCCTACTTGCCGGGGAGCAAGCGCGAGCTCCCCGCCGCGAGCCGCGCCGCTCTAGACACTGCAGTCGGTGACGGCGACGCATCTGTGGTGCTGAACCGGGTGCTGCTTGGAGCTGCAGCAAGCCACTGGCACTTCCGCGACCTGCTCCAACTCATTCCCACCGCAGCCGGCCTGGAACACGTCCGAACCCGCCGCACCAGCCGCGGCCGCAGCCCGCGCCCTGCCCGTGAACGCTCAGAGACGCTTGCCCGGCAGTGGCGCTACGCGGTGCGCTTCGTCGCGGACCACCCCCGACGCACCGGCGTCGACGCCACCTTCGACCGCCGTGCCGGGAACATGACCGACCTCGTCCGAGCGCTGCAGGAACGCGCCGACGCCGCCGCCGGCCGATGGTCCCACGGGGGCGGGCCAAGCGACCGCCGCGTCCTGGACTGCCTGCACCGCTTCGCCCTCACCGCGGTCGAGACCGGCATCGAGGCCGACACCCGCCGGATCGCACTGTCCTGCGGGATCGGCCGGGAAACCGCCCGCGTCGCGCTGCAGCGCCTCGCCGCCGACGGCTGGATCCAACTTGCGCGACCCGCCGCCGGCGTCCATGGAGCCGCCTGGCAAATCGACCCGCAAAACCGCCTCCACAGGGAACTAGAACATGGTCGGTCACAAGCGGCCACGCGCCCCGAAGGGGCCGGGGCCGCTGACCGAACCCTCCTGCTGCAGCAACTCGAGGACCGCGCCGCCCTGGTCACCCACGATGTCTTCACCGGAGACCACGGTCTCCCCCTCGCCGCGGGGAACCTCTACTCACGACTCACCCCAGGCAGCGCGCTCCCTCGCACCGCTGCAGACGGCCCGTTGCTCGAACGCCTCGCGCAGTTCCGCCTGGTCACGACAGCAAGCACCGGGCCGGTTCACACGGACCCGGTCGAGCGGGATCGAGCGGCTGCACAGCTCGGGGTCAACGGTCGACTTGTGGCACGTCGAGAGCGGTACCTCGCTGAGCGAGCAGCCTGGGGTTGGTGGCAAGCCGAGCACGCCTGGATGTGCGGACCCCGGAGCCGAGCAGACGGCCGAGCACGGCCCGACCAGGTCCCCCTATGGCAGCCGGCAGGATCCAGCCGATACCCAAAACACCCTCGCGGACCCGACGGCCGCGCAGACTGGACCGCCGCCCGCGCCGCCGTCCGAGACGGCGCACTCACGCCCGCCCTCACCTTGCTGGCCGCTTGAGCACCTCCAACTCCCCCGGTGCAGCCAAGGGCGTACCGTCAGCGACGCCGGCCTCCCTGTCCCCGCAAGCGCGGCCGGCGCGTCCGTTGGAGTCGTCAGGGAAGAGACTTCAACGGACGACACGGCCCGGCGCGGGCGTTCCGGAGATCGGCTAGTCACCGGACGGCGAAGGTTGCGGTGTGGGGGTGCGCTCGACGGCGGGAGCTGCATCAGCGGGCACTCGTGAGATGAGTGGAAGCCCACCGGACGTTCCTATCCCCCCCGGGTCAACGGCCGCCGCGGTCTCCTCCCCCGCCTTCCGCCATGGGGCGGGACCCAGGAAGTCTGCCGCTGCAATCGCTCCGATGTGCGGACGAGGAATCCCCCCTCGCGGCCCCGGTCTCGTCGCCATCCGCATGGAATCTCCGGTTCGCTGCCGTCGACGACGACACGTAAGGCCATAACTGATACGGGAACCGGTACCAGTCGTAGAGCCAGTCTTCCCGCGGTAACGCGCACCGGAGCAAACGCTCAAAGTGTGCACGCAACTGGGCACCACGTTGGGCTGGGACGCACGCCTTAACAAGTGTGCTGGGTAGCGCCACAGTTCCTGGTGACGGGCATGCGCGTCCGAGTGCCGCGAAACCAGCAGTGCGAGCAGCACGAAGTGCGGCTCGCTGCCTCGCGGCGCGCCTCGCATCAACTACCGCCTCACCTCGCACCATGGACGCAACAGGAAGGACCGCGCTCATGGGAATCGGACGCACGCTCGTCTTCGCTCAGGGCAAGGGGGAGTCGGCAAGACCACCCTCGCGGCCAACGTGAGCGCTCTCGCGGCCGCGGCCGGCCACCGAGTGCTCCTACTCGACCTCGATCAGCAGGGCAATATCGCCCGCGACCTCGGCTTCGACCCGAACAGTGGAGAAGACCTCCTCCACTCGCTCATCGTGCCGATCGCACCGCTGCCGATCATTCGCGGCGTACGCCTCAACCTTGACGTCGTGCCTGGCGGCCCCGCTGTCGGCGACGCGGCAGTGCTGTTCACCTCTCGACAGCAGCGCGGAGGAGGAACCCTCGAGGCGGCCCTCGCCGCCAAGCTGACGGCCGTGGTCGACGACTACGACCTGATCGTGATCGACACCCCGCCGGGCGACCGGGTCATCGTGGAAGCAGCGCTGGCAGTCGCGACCAGTGTGGTGATCCCGACTCGGATGGATGAAGCCAGCATCGACGGCGTCACCCGGATCGCCGAGCGCTTCGTCGCGGTCCGCGACCGCAACCCCGACCTCACCCTCGCCGGTGTCGTGCTCTTCGCCATCGCGTCCCGCACCACTCGGCTTGAACGCGACGTCCGAGCCGCGCTAGAGCGGACCCTCGGGGGAGCGGCCCCGGTGTTCGAGACTCGCGTGCGGCACCTCGACTCAGCGGCAGCGGACGCGCGCCGACGTGGTCTGCTCGTGCACGAGCTCGAGCAAGCTGCTGGTGCGGATCAGACCGCTCGCTTGAAAGCCCTCCGCTCCGGGAAGGCCCCGGCCGGGAACCTCTACGCCCGCGACGCATCCGGCCTCGCCTCCGACTACGAGCAGCTCACCGCCGAGATACTCACCCGTGTCGTGCAGCTCGAGCAGGAGTACGCCGCCTCATGAGCCTCGATCGCCCCAATCTCGCCGAAGCGTTCAACAAGCCGCGCGTCGATCGCGCCGCCGGCCTCACCGGGCTCCTGCCGACTCCGAGACCTCAGCGCGCCGCGGCCCCAGCAGCGCTCAGGGAGATGTTCGACGACAACGCTCACGGCGGCGAGGCGCCGACGGTTGCAGCGCCTTCGGACGGACCCGTGGCCGTGGCTCCACGGCAGCGACCGGCGGCGGTGAAGCAGCGCGTGTCCCAGCAGGCGAACATCGTCAACAACGTCGCCGTCTACCTCGAGCCCGACCTGCTCGACCTTGTTCGTCAGCAGCGCCGGCTCACAGACGTCAGCTACGACCAGCTCGTCAGCGACGCATTTGCGGCGGTCAGCGACGACCAGCTTGCTCGAGCGTTCCAGCCCGAACCTGGCATCACCGGTCGAAGCGGTATGCCAACCCGGCAACGTCGGGTCCGCGGTACCGCAGGTATCCAGATTCAGCTGCGGCTCGATACAAACCAACGGTCGTGGCTCGATCAGAAGCAAGACGACGTCGGAGCACCGTCTCGTAGCGCGCTAGTCGCCGCGGTTCTGCGCCTCCACCTGACGACGCTTTGAAGCGCTCTCAAGCTCACGGCACGTCAGACGCAGGCAACAGAATCCTCGCGGGGGAGTAACCCCGAACATCGAGCATGATCTCGACGAGCAGGCAGGAGCTGGCATGGCTGTAGACGAACAGCACCGTCAGGTGCAGATCGCGGTCGAGTTGGACGAGGCCGCCCGCACGCTCGCACACTCCACGAGGGACGTCCCGAACCCGATCGACTCCTATCGACTGCTGGCCGAGCTGGGACCGACCGTGGATCACCTGCAGCAGACCGTCCGGCAGCTCAGCGCCTGGCACCGCCGCGTGACCGATGGCCGGGAGTACCTCGGCGAGGACGAGAACGGTGACGGGGTGACCGGCACGCTCGAGGCTGCAGAGCAGCTCGAGGCGGCGGCCGCGGCACTCGACCAGGCCGGCGAGGCCCTCCGTGCAGCGCACGCGGCGAACGGTGTCGTCCGGTGGGTGGGGGAGTAGCACCCGCCTGATCGGTCGGCCGCTGCGCGGCCGCGGTCTCTCCCTGGGTGGCCGCCCGCTGCGCGGGCGGCTGGGTGTCCGCCCTGGTTGTGCGGTTGGTTCTGCTGTGAAGCCTGCGGCAGCGTACGGGCGCCCGGTCGGGCCGCAAGCAGCTGCGCTGCCGGCTTCGCCGAGAACTTCGGGACGCGGTCGCTGCGCTCCCTCACATCGCCCCGAACTTCTCTCCCCTGCCGCCCTTCGGGTTGCGGCCCGCCCGGTCTCCCTGCTCGGCACTTCGTGCCTTCACGGCAGAAACAACGTGGAGGGGAGGGGCCGGGAGGTCTCTGACGTGTTCGAGACCCAGGGGAGGGACCGCAGATGGTTCGCACAGTCCACAGCAGCAGTAGCAGCGTCGAGGAGCGGCAGCAGGCAGCGGAGGCGCTGCACGAGTCGATCGCCGTTCAGGTGGAGGCGTTGAAACGGTCGGGGGAGTGGGAGCGGTTCCTCGCCTTCGCGGGCGCGTTCCACGCTTACAACCTGTCCAACGTGCTGCTGATCCTGTCCCAGTACCCCACCGCCACGCGCGTGGCCGGGTTCCGGAAGTGGCAGACCCTCGGCCGGCAGGTCCGGCGCGGGGAGAAGAGCATTCGGATCTTCGGCTACCGCACCATCAAGACCGACGACGACACCACCCCGAGTAGCGCCGAAGGGGAGGGGCAGGGCGAGGCGGGGGAGCGGGCTCGGGTGCGGGCGGTGTACCCGATGCTGTCCGTGTTCGACATCGCCCAGACCGACCTCATCGACCCCGACGCCGGCGACCCTGCCGCCCTAGCGCAGCACCTGGAGGGCGAGGACCCGGCCGGGATCGCGGCCGCCGTCACCGACTACCTCACCGCCGCAGGCTGGACCGTCACCCGCGAGGCACTGCCGGGCAGCGCGAACGGGTACACCACCACCGACGGGACCCGCCGGGTCGTGATCGACGAGGACCTGTCGCCGGCGCAGACGGCGAAGACAGCCCTGCACGAGGCCGCACACGTGCTCCTCCACTCAGACGAGGAGCCGGGGGAGTACGCCGCACACCGCGGGATCAAGGAGACCGAGGCCGAATCCGTCGCCTACGTCCTCGCCGGGCTCCTCGGCCTCGACACTGCCGCGTACTCGATTGGGTACGTCGCCGGCTGGGCCGACGGCGACCCCGACACCATCCGCGGCACTGCCGTCCGGGTGCTGTCCGCCGTGCACACCCTCGCCGACGCACTCACCACCGAGCCCACGTCCGTGGCCGTCTGAGCGGGAAGGATCATCCCCATGAGCAGCCAGCCGACCGCCACCTACCGGACGCCGCCCTGCTTCGTCTGCGGTCGCGTGAGCTTGATCGAGCTCCCTGCGGCGACCGCGGCCGCGCTGTCCGCGGGCGTGCCCGCACAGGCCCTTCTGCCGGACATGCCCCGACCCGAACGGGAACAGCTGATTTCCGGCACACACCCCGCCTGCTGGGCCACCGCCTTCGGCGACCCCGACGACGAATAGTCGTGATCACAGCCGGTCGGCCCCAGGGCCGGCCGGCGAGGGGCGGGCCCCCTCGCGCTCCCCCGAGTGCGCAGCACCTGAAGACGAACGTGGCCCGGTGCATATGCTCGCAGTCGAATTTGATTCGCGACGGAACGGGCACGATGGCAACCACTGTCTCTCGCAGCAAGGCGCTGTCCTGGCCGGAGATCACTCATCGGGCGACGGTGTTCGCGGGGGAGTGGGCTGACGCTGCGGGCGATGAGCGGCGTCAGTCGCAGCTGTTCTGGGTCCGGTTCCTGGAGTGCTTTGGGATCCGGCCGGAGCGGGTCGCGACGTTCGAGCACACGGTCCAGCGCTTCAGCACGCAAGCGCACGGCTTCATCGACCTGTTCTGGCCGGGCATGCTGCTGGTGGAACAGAAGTCCGCCGGCGCCGACCTCGACAAGGCGAAGTTCCAAGCGTTCGACTACCTCGGCGGCCTGAAAGACCACGAGCTGCCACGACTGGTCGTGATGTGCGACTTCCGGCGCTTTCGTGGTCACGTCCTGGCTACCGGAGAGGAGTTCGAGTTCGCCCTCGACGAACTGCCCGATCCGGCGAACCTCGACCGATTCGGATTCGTCGCCGGGTACAGTCGCGCCGAGTTCGGCAACGCCGACGAAGAAGCCGCCTCCGTCAAGGCCGCTCAGCTGATGTCGAGCTTGTACGAGCAGCTGCGACTCGACCAATACCCGGACGAGGCCGCATCCGTGTTCCTCACCCGGCTGCTGTTCCTGATGTTCGGCGATGACACTGGCCTGTGGGAGCCGGCTCTCTTCACTGAGTACGTCCGCACCCGCACCGCTGAGGACGGTTCCGACCTCGGCGCGCAGCTCTCGGCCCTGTTCCAGGTCCTCGACACCGACATCCCTGCCCGGCCGCGACATGTCGACGATGTCGCCGCCCGCTTCCCCTACGTCAACGGGGACCTGTACGCCAAGCCGCTGCAGATCCCCTACTTCGACACGAAGACCCGAGAGGTGCTGCTGCAGTGCTGCGCCTTCGACTGGGGGGACATCAGCCCAGCCGTGTTCGGGTCGATGTTCCAAGCCGTGAAGTCCAAAGCCGCCAGGCGCGAGCTCGGCGAGCATTACACGACCGAGACCAACATCCTCAAGACCGTCCGCCCGCTGCTGCTTGACGGGCTCCGCGACCGTTTCGAGCGGGTGCGGAACCACCGACCGAGCCTGCAGAAGCTGCTCGATGACCTCGCCGACATCCGAGTGCTGGATCCAGCGTGTGGGTGCGGGAATTTCCTCGTCGTCACCTATCGCGAACTCCGCCAACTCGAGCTCGACATCCGCGTCCGCATGCGCGAGCTGGCCGGGAACACGCAGGGCGAGTTCGTCTTCGCCGAGCACCTCGCCGTCGGGATCGATCAGTTCTACGGCATCGAGCTCGAATGGTGGCCCGCCAAAATCGCCGAGGTTGCGATGTTCCTCGTCGACCACCGCGCCAACCAGGCCATGGCGCGCCAGCTTGGATGGGCACCCAACCGGCTTCCGCTCACCATCAAGCCAACCATCCACCACGACAACGCCCTCACCGCCGGCTGGACCGAGCTGCTGCCGCCGAGCCCCGGCGTCGTGATCCTCGGGAACCCGCCGTTCCTCGGCCACGACACCCGTACCCCCGCCCAAGCCGCAGAGCTGCGCGCCCTCTGGGGTCGCGACATCGGACGCATCGACTACGTCACCGGCTGGTACGCCAAGGCCATCGACTACTTCCAGAGCACTACCGGCGGCCGGTGGGCGTTCGTCTCGACCAGCTCCGTCACCCAAGGGCAGCCCGTCCCACTGGTCTTCGGCCGTGTCCTCACGGCGGGGTGGCGGATTTCGTTCGCCCACCGCACCTTCGCCTGGCAGTCAGAAGCCCCCGGCGCCGCCTCCGTGCACTGCGTCATCATCGGCTTCACCCGCGACTCCGCCACCAAGCCCCGGCTCTTCGACTACACAACGCTCCGCGGTGAACCAACCGAACGCACCGCGATCAACATCAACCCCTACCTGATCGACGGACCCGACCTTCGAATTGCGACCCGCACGACCCCGATCGCGCCCGACCTGCACAAGATCAGCTACGGCAGCCGCCCGAACGACGGTGGCGCGTTCATCGTCGACTCCGATGACTTGCCGGCGTTCCAAGCCGACCCGAACGCAGCCCCCTACCTGCGGCCACTAGTCGGAGCGCGAGAGCTGCTGCATGGCAACCCCCGATGGGTGCTTTGGATGAAGAACCTCGACCCGAACGACGCAGCCCATAGCGTCCTGTTGCGTGGCCGGATCGAGCGCTGCCGTAAACATCGCCTCGATAGTGACCGGCCGGCAACCCGCGACTGGGCCGACCGAGCAAACCTGTTCGACTTCGACAGCCAGCCGAACACCGCTTACCTATGCATCCCCGCCCACTCCTCGGAAACTCGGCGCTGGATGGCGTCGGAGCGCTTCGAACCAGAGGTCATCTCGACGAACGCCGTCTTCACGACCCCCGACCCGGACGGATTGCACTTCGCCGTGCTGTCCTCCTCGATGTTCATGGTTTGGCAGAAGGCCGTTGGTGGCCGGCTCGAGTCACGGATTCGATTCAGCAACACCCTCGTCTGGAACAACTTCCCCCTCCCAGCCCTCACCGACCAGCAGCGCCAGAAGATCATCGACGCCGGCCGCGGCATCCTCGCCGCTCGCGCCCTCCACCCCGAGCGCACCTTGGCCGAGCACTACAACGCCATCGTCACCGAGCCCGCACTCCGCGCAGCACACGTGCACCTAGACCAGGCCCTCGACCCCGTCTTCGGCGCCAAACGAGCCTTGCTCACCGATAGCGAACGCCAAGCCTTGCTCTTCAGCAGCTACCGCACTCTGCAGGAGGCCAACATGCTCGCTGCGCCGACGGCGCCGAGGCGTCGGAGCAAGGCCGTCAATTGACCTCAGCCCCGGTTGTGCCTGCAGACCGCGGCGAGGTACTAGAGCGCGCGGTCATTTTGGACTAAGCGGACCATCGAAGAATGCCTGTTCAGCCGTCTATGGCGGTCTCTCGTTCAAGTTGGCTGATATCGCGATCGGTGATCTTGACCCGCAGTGGGGCGGCTGCGGCGTAGTTGTCCGTCAAGAAAGCCCACTGTCCGGCGACGACGGTGAGTCCGATGCCGCGTTGCGCTGCGAACTGGGCGAGTTCGTCGCGGTTGGCGATGGCGCGCAGGGTGTCGACGCCTGTTGTTCCGGTCAGCTGCTGTTGGGCGAACTCGTTCGCCTCGATTTCCGCATCGTCGTCGGTGTCGGCTTTTAGTTGCGCGGCTAGGTCGAGGAATGTGTGTCGCCGCGGGTGCAGTAGCACATGACCGACTTCGTGGAGGATGCTGAACCAGAAGGTGTCGACGCGGCGCTGTCGTTCGGTGACGGCGATGACGGGCCGGTCAGCACCAAACCACCAGGTCGCTGCTTGGACGTGGGTGCCGGGCACGGTGGTGACGAAGACCAGGGATACGCCGGCTTCCAGCAGTGTGCGTCTGGCGGCGTTGAACCCGTCGACGAGTGGGAGGGTCGAGTAGTTCGGTAGGGCGCTAACAGTTTTCCGCAGCTTTCCCGGACTCAGTGCCGGAGCGTGGAGTCGCTCGGCTTGCAATTCGGCCAGCCGGAGCCACAGCGCTGTGTTGGGTTCGGCTACTTCAAAAGCTTGGGAGCGTCGGAAGGACACCCGAGGTCGTTGGTAGGTGTTCGCGAACGCGTCTGGGCTGGAGACGGCGAAGAACCGCAATAGTTTGTCGACGACATCGACTGCTGAGTCAAGGGCGGAGATGATCCGGTGTTTCCGCAGGGTTGGGACGTCGAACTGCGCCGCCCAGGCGCGGTAGTCCTCGAGCTTGGCGTCGTCGCGGACGGTGCTCTCGTGCAGTTCGTAGTCGGCTGCGACCTGGCTCCAGAACCGGGCGGGCATCCCGAGGGCTCGGGCGAGGCGGACTGCGACATCGCCGCTGACCGGTGCTTTGGCCCGGACCAGCTGGTTGACGTATCGGGTGCTCAGTCCGGTCCGCTCCGCGAGGTCGGATTGGCGCAGGCCGCGCTGTTCGAGGGCTCGCTGCAGATAAAGGCCGGGTGAGACTGCCCAGTCCCGGTCGAGCTCGTGGGCGAGGTTGCTGTCGGTCATGCCGATCTCCTCACTGCTGGAACGCCGTCGACGACGACGTCATGCACGGTGACCGCGGCGACCTGCCGCGGATGCTGCTTCGGTGACGCGACACGGGCGCCGTCCCGGTTGAGCGCGTCGACGAGACCGAGGGCACGGCGGTGCCGCAACCCCAGTAGCCCGTGCGGGACCAACTCGGACTCGATCGTGACGAACCCGGTTTCGAGGACGTCGTGGAGGGTGAAGTCCGGTACCTGCATCGTCGCCAGCAGCAGCTGCACGTCGTCGATGCTGGTCGGCCAGCGGTCGGCGAGGCGTCGACGAGACCGGAGCATCGAGCGAAGCTCGGTTTCCGGAACCAGCACCCGCACGACACGAATGTACCGGATCCGCGTCTGAGCGACACGCCGAGGATGCCGACACGCGCAATAAATGTAGATCGATTCTGCGTTTTTCGCTACCGTTCCTCCTGTACATCTTGAGAGACAGGAGGAACCATCATGCGAGTCCATGTGTATGACGCCGGGGTTCAGACCCCAACGACGCTGACCGACGTGGCGCCCGACGTGCCGGCGGTCGAGGTGCTGAAGGTCGAGATCGGCGAGGTGATCGTGACCGCGGCTGGGGTGACCGAGATCGATACGACCATCACGATCGGTGAGATCCTCGGGGTGGCCGGCGGACACGTCGTGAAGCACCCGTGCCGGCAGGTCGGTGTCACCGTGCGGTACACCAGCGTTCAGCACACCTTCGAGCTGACCCCGTCGACGCTGCTGCGCACCGTGCTGCAGGACGCCGTGACCCAGTTCGGCATCGACCCCGACCAGGCGGCGTCGTTGACGTTGCGGCAGGCCGGCAACGCCGTCACCGAGCTGAGTGACGTGCTGCCGATCGGTGCGCTGACCACCGAGTGCGCTCTGGTGCTCGACCTCGGGCACATCGTCCGCCCGCAGGGCTGACCGGTGCCCGATCCTGATGAGCGCGCCTTCCGCGCCGGCCTGGAAGCTGCCAGCTTCCAGGCCGGCGTCGACGCCGGTTCCTGGCGCTTGGTGTCCTTGGCCTGGCCGGACGCGGTCTTCGCCGTCACCGGCGGCGCCGGGGTCCCGATCGGCGTCAAAGTGAATGCGGACGGCTACCCGGCCGTCGCGCCTGCAGGTCAGCCGTGGGACCTCGACACCAACAGCCCACTGCCGCCGCACCGCTGGCCGGAAATCGGCGCCGTGACGCGCCCGTTCCGCCGCGACTGGTCTGCCGCGCCCGGCAACGGCAACGCCCCCTACATCGCCGCCGACCGCGTCCCGCTCGCTTCGCATCCCGAGTGGGCGGCGAACCACCCCGAGCGGGCATGGCACCCCGGTCGCGACGTCGCCTTCTACCTGGCTGAGATCGTCCGGGAGCTGCGCGGCACCCACGCCCCGGAGGTCGCTCCGTGAACGCCCGGCCGCTAGTCATCTCGCGACGGCTCTACCGGGCCCTCTGCGATGAACTGGCCCGGCGCGGGCGAGGACGGCGGGAGTCGGGCGCATTCCTGCTGGCCTCGACGAGAGGACCGGCGAACCGGATCGTCGACGTCGCCTACTACGACGACCTCGACCCCGACAGCCTCACCGGTGCGATCAGCTTCCACACCATCGGGTACAGCGCCCTGGCTGACCGATGCGCCCGCGACCAGCTCACCGTGGTCGCCGATGTTCACACCCACCCTCGCGGCCAGGTGTACCAGAGCGACACCGACCAGGCTCACCCGATGGTCGCGATCGCCGGCCACACCGCGCTGATCATGCCGTGCTACGGCGCTGGCCGGCCAACACTGCGTCAGCTCGGCGTCCACGTCTTCGGCGGCGCCGGCCGATGGGACACCACCCGCGGCCGGGCCAGCCGGACCCGCATCCGCCACGAGACCTTCCTCGAACGTCTCCGATCCGCAGGAGCACAGTGGTGACCCCACTCGACCGCGACGACTTCGACCGCACAGCGCTGCTCGCCCTTCACAACGGCAGCCAGCCCACCCTCGAGGCGGCCCTCGCCGCCCGCAGCCGATTCGGTATCCGCCTTGCCTGCCCTCAGCACACCGACGTCGCTGGGACCGCGGCGACCCTGACAGCCGTGACCGCCGCCGTGCGGGTTGCCGGCGTCGTCTTGGTCGCCCTCCCCGACCCCGAAACTGTCTGCCCGTCGGACCCGCCCGCGGCAGCCCACTCCGCGACGCCATCTCCGCCGCTGGTGGCCACCTTGCGGACGGCGCGCCGATCGAAGCCGCGGCCGTGCAGCAGTGGGTCGAGCTTCGGCTTGGTGGTGCGGGGGAGGTCTACCCGGATTCGGCCGCCGCGGTGCTGCACGCGCACTGGGACGGCTGGACCGCGCACGTCAGCCTGGCATCGCCGAACCAGGTCAGCAGCGGCAATGTCCTCGCCGCGATCGCCGCCGCGGCCCTCGCCGTGCACGAAGCGTTCGGCATCTTCAACAACCGACCTGGCCGCGACGATGGCTACCGCGACATCCACCTCGATCTCTGGTCGTCGATCCCCGGCACCGCGTCACAGCCCGCTCCAGACCTGGCGTGGGCACCCACCCGGTGGTGGCTGATCGGTCTCGGCCACCTCGGCCAAGCCAACGCCTGGGTCCTCGCCTGGCTGCTGGCCGGCCACCCCGCCGCGGAGATCGTGCTGCAGGACGACGCGGTGATCAGTGCCGCCAACCGCAGCACCGGCGTGTTCGCTACCCCCGTCGACGTCGGGCTCCGCAAGACCCGGCTGACCGCCGCGCACCTCGAGCGCGCCGGGCTCGCAACCCGCATCATCGAGCAGCGCTTCGACGCCAACGCCCCCGTCCCTGCATCACAGCAACGCCACGTCGCACTATTCGGCGTCGACAACCTCGACGTGCGCCGCTCGATCAGTCGCAGCAGCTTCGAGCTCTCCCTCGACGCCGGCCTCGGCACCGGGCCCGGCACGTTCGACTCCATCCTGATCCACCGGTTCCCCGGCGGCGTCGACAGCAACCAGGTACCCAGCTGGCGTCCCGAACTCGGCCCCATCGCGATCCCAGACACGCCCGCCTTCGCCGCGCTACGGCAGCAGCACGACATCTGCGGCGTCACCGAACTCGCCGGCACCGCGGTCGGAGCCGCATTCGTCGGCCTCACCGCCGCCGTGCTGACGGTGACCGAAGCGCTCCGAGCCAGCCATGGCGGCGCATCCCTCAGTCTGCTCCGAGTCGACCTCGCCACGGTGCAGCCGGTCGGGGCGCCCGCCCGGCAGACCGTCGAGCCTCCCGCCGAACGCCTACCCCAAGCAAGGAGCCTCCTCGACGCTGACCTGGTGCCTGTCCAGGAGGGCACGGAGCGGAGGAGTGGGTGAACCCGGACGTTTGCGCGACTCTCTCGGCGGTCTTCCCTCTCGTGCTGCTCGCTGTCGTCGCACAACGCACGACCCTGCACCCGCGGCTACGACGACACCGGCTTTACCGCTCCTCGATCCGACTCGCGATCGTGTCCAGCCTCGCCGGTCTGCCCGCTGTGGTGATCGGTCAGCAGGTCGGCGGCTTCGCCGGACCCGCCTCGGTGCCGGTCTGGATGCTGTTCAGCCTCGATGTCGTCTGCCTCGGCTTCAGCATCCTTGCCGCGTCGGCCACCTTCGAGATCGAAGAAGAACGCGACGCTCCACCCGATCCGTGACGGCGCGCCTCGGTCCCGGACCTCGGCGGGGACGCTCAAGGGCCGTTCGGGGTGAAGCGCGTTGTCCGCAGGTCCCGCCACGGGTCCTGCACGCTCGAAGCCGCCGGGGCGATTAGGGGCGCCACTGGCCCCAGCCGAACGTGCCCGTCGCGACGTAGTCCTGCAGCTCGTCGCGGAATCGCGCGTACATCTCGGCTGCGGTCTCGCGACCCTGCATCCAACTGCCGCGCTGGTAGTCGAAGGTCTTGATCTCGAGGAGCACGTCGTCGGTCAACGTGTCCTCCTCGGTGAGGATGGGCCAGGTGGCGGTGTCGAGGATGGAGTGGCCGGCAGGCTGGCGAACGACTCGCGTGGTGGTGGCTACGAGCTCGTCGGCGGTGAGGATCTCGCGGAACGCGGGCGCGACGACCTTCAGCATCTCGCCCACGGTCCGCACGAACTCTTCAGCCACGGTCCGATTCCTTTGCTCCGTCGGACTGCAGTCGACCGAGGTGTGCGTAGAGCGTCGCGCGTGAGACACCGATCGTGGTCGCGATCGTCGACTTCGGTCGTCCCTCGGCGAGCATCCGCGCTGCGACGGCGAGCTTGTCGGCCGTCATTGATGTCGGACGGCCGCCGACCTTGCCGCGTGCACGTGCAGCCGCGAGGCCGGCCAGCGTCCGTTCTCGGATGAGGTCTCGCTCGAACGCTGCCAGTGAAGCGAGGACTCCGAACAGCAGTCGACCTGCCGGAGTAGTCGTGTCGATCGCTTCGGTCAATGACGCGAAACCCACTCCGCGCTCCTCCAATGCAGTGACGGTCTGGATCAGGTGCGAGGTCGAGCGACCAAGCCGGTCGAGGCGCCACACGACGAGGGTGTCGCCCGGTCGCAGCTGCTGGAGCAGTGCCGACAGCTGCGGTCGCTCCGTCAGTACGCCGGAGGCTTGGTCGGTGAAGATCCGCTCGACCCCTGCCGCCTTGAGCGCGTCGTGCTGCAGCGCCGGGTCCTGCTCGAGCGGCGAGACCCGCGCGTACCCGAGCCGGTAACCCTTCGGGGACGAGTCAGCCATGTCCTGACTGTATAGAAACCCATCAAGGAGCTGGACGGGCGCACAGAGGTTTCCGACACGAGTTTCTGACACTTCACGGACCGGCGCGTCGTGTCCAGTGGGGGAGTGGCTAGAAAACGATCGTAGTTAGACAGTCGAGTGCCTATGGAGGTTCTCCACAAGCCGAGGGCTGCGTCGAGAGCCTGGGGAGGTCCGCTGACGGCCGGCGAGGCGGACGAACGGCTGGTCGTGTCACTGTCAGCGGGGAAGGTCAACCCGCTGTGGGTGGGGCGAGGAGGATGCCGCGGATGACTGAGCCGTGGAAGGTGCGGGTCGCGACGGTGAGCCACGCCGCGACGAGGCCGACGTAGTAGAGGACGGCGAGGACCTGCACGGCGATCAGGCCGGAGTGGAGAGCGAGGCCGTTGAGGCCGGTCACGCACGTGCCGACCGGGAAGGTGAAGGACCACCAGGTCAGGCTGAAGGGCAGGTGCTCGCGGGCGGTGCGGATCGTGATGAGGCCGGCGATGGTGGTCCAGAGCAGGGCGAAGCCGAGCATCGCGAAGCCGTAGACGAGCGCCACGACCAGCAGCCCGTGGGCGATCGAGGCACCGACGACGGGTCCGGCGTTGCCGGCGAGGAGGTTCACGGCCGTGATCGACTGCCCGACGGGCCCGAGCACGATCCAGAGCGTCGGCACCATCGCGGCGGCGCCGATCTTGTGCTGCGCGAGGCGGTTCCAGATCAGGGTGATGACGACGATCGAGGTGAGCAGGCTGAGGCCGAACATGCCGTAGCAGGCCCAGAGCAGCGTCTCCCGCACCTGCCCGGCGGCCGCGTAGGGCAGCAGCAGTGCACCTGTCGACGCCGACACCATGGGCGGGACGATGGGCATCAGCCAGCCGCCGAAGGCCGCGTCGGGCTTGTTCTCGTGGCGGGTGAAGGCGAGGTACGGGATGAGCACGGCGCTGCCCAGCCCGAGGAGCGTGCCGATCGTCCAGAGAACCCAGTCGATGCCGACTGCCCTGGGCAGGCCGATCCAGTCCTTGCCGAGCAGCAGTGTGCCGGCGCCGACGGTGAGGATCGCCATCGGGGGAGCGCCGTAGAAGTGCGAGATCACCGGGTTGAGGTGGTGCCGGCTCGCGGTTGACCGGTAGCGGATCCAGTGCAGCACCGTCGCGACCGTCAGCGCGACCAGCAGGGCGGCGGCGATCGCCCACACGATCGTCGCGCCGGTGCGGAGGCCTGGGAACTGCAGCGGAAGGGTGGCTGCCGCGTTCGCGACGATGCCGGTGCCCATGATCGAGGCGAACCAGTTCGGGGTGAGGTTCGAGACGATCTGGCCGGGGTGCTCGAGCTGCTGGAAGAACCGACGCTCGGGCGCAGCGTCCGCGCCAGTGCCCGGGTGAACGAGTGTCGAGGTCGGCATCCGATCACTGTGCTCCCGGATCGACTCGCGCGATACGGGCCGTTGATTGGGGGAGCACAATGTCTTGTTGTGGAGCGTCGTCGGTTCGTGGATGGGCTTGTGGATCTCGTCACGTTCGAGCTGCTCGAGCAGGTCGCCGACCGAGGCACGGTTACCGCCGCGGCGGCTGCGATGGGCATCACTCAGCAGGCCGCGTCCGCACGGCTGGCCCGCGCCGAGCAGGCCCTCGGCGTGCGTCTCGTCACCCGAGCCGTCACCGGCGCCACCCTCACCGAACACGGCGGCATGGTGCTGGAGTGGGCCACGCCGGTGCTCGAGGCGGCGCGGCGTGCGGAGATCTCACTCGAAGCGCTGCGCAACCAGGACTCCTCCGTTGTCATCGCCGCCTCACAGACGATTGCGGAGTACCCGCTGCCCGGCTGGTTGCAGACACTGCGTGCGACCACACCAGCGGTCCAGGTCCGGCTGATCTCCGGCAACAGCGCCGAGGTCGTTGAGCAGGTGCGTCGGGGAGCTGCCACGCTCGGGTTCATCGAACGCCCCGAAGTCCCGAAGGACCTCCGCTCCGCGCAGGTCGGCGCAGACGAGCTCGCGATCGTGACTGCACCGGATCACCCGTGGGCCGGACGCACCATCTCGCCGGACCAACTGGCGAGCACCCCGCTGGTAATCCGAGAGCAGGGCTCGGGAACACGAGCAACGCTGGAGGGCTGGCTCGAGCGCGAAGGACGGAGTCTGAGCGTGCCTGCCGCGGAACTGACCACCGCTTCCGCGATCAGGGCCGCGGCGCGCTCCGGGGTCGCACCCGCGGTGTTGTCGATCCGTGCGGTCGAGGAAGATCTCGCCGTCGGAAATCTCGCCAGGACGCGCATCGACGGGCCGGAAATCCGCCGCCCCTTCACGGCCCTGTGGTCCGCAGCCGGGCTCAATCCGACCGCCCGTGCACTCATCGACACGGCGATCGCAGCCGAAACCTCTCGCTCTCACCGCTGATCGCACGCCGAGTTCGAGCGCCTACGCGACCCGAGCCGCGCCACCACCACTCAGTCCTGGACATCCTGCTGGCGGCGGCGTGGTGACGATGTGCGACCACGATTGGCCGCGCACCTTCCGGCGATCTTCGTCAGCGCCGTGCTGCTCCCGCCGATCCTCGTCCTCCTCCCGAGACCCACACTGAGGGTCGCCCCGCCGCTCGGATCCGCCGAAGCCGGCGTCAGAAAGCCGTGTCAGAAACGGTCCGCCAGTTTCTAGACAGCGCTCAGCTGACGTGAGTTTCCGACTGTCAAGCGGCCCTCGTCTAGAAAACAATCGTTTGCCAGCCATTCCAACTTGGACCGCCGCGGGGAGGGATGCTCAGCGCTCCTGTTGTTGGTTCACCATGTTGAGGTGGCGAGCAGTCGAGGAGTCACGAGGTCGCCCTGTTGCCGTCCTGTCGGGGACTTTGGGTCGGTCGTGTGTGCTGAGCGTCGTCGCTCTCGTGCTTCGCACTGTCGTGGTCGTGGTCGTGGTGCTCGTGGGCGGTGTCGGGTGAGCCGCCCATCATGCGGAGCATGGGTCCGCTGCCGCTGCGGTAGAACCAGATGAGTAGTGCGGCGGCGATGGCGAGGAAGACGATGTTGAGCCAGGTCGTGTAGTTCCAGCTGATCGTGGACTCGAGGACCGCGGCGTGGCGCTGGTGGGGGATCAGTCCGAGGGGGTGAAGAGCAGTTCGATGATGTAGCCGGCGGCGGCCATGGCGAGGTAGAAGACGCCGGCGATGAGCAGCATCGCGCGGGTGCCGTAGTAGCGGCGGTAGATCAGCAGGATCGGGATGATGATCAGGTCCGCGAAGATGAAGGACATCACGCCGCCGAAGCTGATGCCGCCGTTCCAGAGCACTGCGGCCAGTGGCACGTTGCCGACCGAGCAGACGAAGCTGATCACCGCGATGAGGGGGCCGATCAGTGGTCCGACGATGAATGCCAGGGTCGGGTCATCGGCGAGGAACACGGTCTTCAGCCATGAGGTCGGTACCCATGCGGCGAAGGCGCCGGCGATTAGCAGGCCGAGGACGATGTCGCGGAGCACTGCGGCCCAGTCCATGACGAAGAACTGACTGGTCGACGTCAGTCCGGCTCGAGAGAAGAGCCGACGGAGGAACGGCGCGTCCATCTGGACGGACATGTCCATGCCGGCGTGGCCTTCCATCGAGCCGGCGACGCCGCGCTCGGCCTGTGCTCGTGCTGCGTCAACGATCCGTCTCCGGAGCCAGAGGCGGAACAGCAGCGCGACGAACACGATCATGATCGGCCCGGCGATGAACTCCGCGAGGGTGAACTGCCAGCCGAGCGCGATCGCGAGGATGATCCCGAGCTCGATGACGAGGTTCGTCGAGGCGATCTCGAACACCATCGCTGCGGTGAACGAGGCGCCCTTGCGGAACAGGGATCTGGCCAGCGCGACGGCGGCGTAGGAGCAGGACGATGACGCAGCGCCTAGCCCGGTCGCGATGGCCAGCGCCCTGGGAGAGTTGTCTGCCATCAGGCGGGTGATCTGCTCGCGCCGCACCACCGCCTGGATCACTGCTGACAGGAGGAAGCCGAGGATCAGCGGCCAGAGGATCTCCCACCCCATGTTGCCGGCCGTTGCCAGCGCATCGCCGATCGCCCCGAGGAAATTCATCGCGCGTCCATTCGCATGTCCGGGACCCTATACCCCCTAGGGGTATCTCGTGGAGGAGTGTGCTTGCGCTCGTGGGGCTGACGAGGTCCCGACCGCGGTTCGCTGTGCCGCGAACGGCGTCCTCAAAGAGCGGAGGCGGAGAGTCCCCTGCTGTGCTCAGGTGGTAGTGCTGGGGGTGGGCGGGTTGTGGTGCAGCATGGTGCGGTGTCCGTCCGGCTGAGTGCACGAGCTCGCAGGGGTCTCCTGCTGCTGCTCTCGGTGCTGAGCGTCGGGGTCTTGCTGTGCGGGATCGCCGCGATGCACGCGCAGCTGGCGAGCGTCAACACGTCGTCCACCACCTCGATGGAAGCGTCGGTCACCACGCCGCACAACACTGACGGCATGGCTGGCGGTGCCGAGGTCGTGGCTGCCATGGATGCGATGCAGCACGGCATGGGCGGCATGGGTGCGATGGACTGCATGCTGCTGGGGATGATGTGCCTGTTCGGCGTCGTTGCCCTCCTGCTGCTCATGCTCGGCGGCCGGCTACGGTCCCTGCTGCGTCGACGTCTCGCCGTTCAGGCCCTCGCTGCCACAGTTGCCGGCTGGCTGCGGCCTCCTGCGCCGCCGTCGCTTCTCGTCCTGTCGATCAGTCGCACCTGATGTAGCCGTACCGACCCTTCGGGCTCGGCACGCGCTCACTCACACATCAGCTTCGATTGGACAACACACGATGAATTTCCGTACCCCGACCGCGATCGCGGTCGCCGCCACGACCGCTCTGCTCCTCGCCGCGTGCTCAGGCACCAACAGCGCCGGCGGCAGCAGCTCTGCCGGTGGCATGTCTGGCATGACCATGTCCGCGTCCCCATCGACGTCACCGTCGGTATCGGCCGCGGTCGTCGGCTCGTTCAATAAGCAGGACGTGCTGTTTGCCCAGATGATGGCCGCCCATCACCTGCAGGCGATCGATATGGCCGACGTGGTGCTGAAGAAATCCGGCATCGATCCCCGGGTCACTGCACTGGCGACGACCATCAAGAACGAGCAGACCCCCGAGATCGACCGGATGAACGGCTGGCTGAGCAGTTGGGGGTCCAAGCCCGTGACCTCGTCGATGGCCGGGATGAGCATGGGATCCGGCAGCGGCATGATGTCGATGGACGACATGACGGCCCTCGCGGACGCGTCTGGTGCGAAGGCGTCGAAACTGTTCCTCACGGGCATGATCACTCACCACACCGGAGCGATCACCATGGCGAAGACCGAGATCGCCGACGGGAAGAGCGCGGACGCGATCACCCTCGCGAACAGCATCACCACCAGCCAGACCGCGCAGATCGCCCAGATGAAGAACTTGCTGACCAGCCTCTGATCATCCGTGCGGTGAGGAGGAGGCGCCTGATGTCTTCTCCTCATCGCCCGTTCGCCACGTCCGAGGGTGTGATGCCGAGGTCGGGATTCTCGGCCCTGGTCAGATCCGCACGAGGTCAGGGGCGGACGACGGCCTCGTGGCCTGCGTGCGCGGCCGGTTCCAGTTGGAATGTCGAGTGCTCCAGCTGCACCTGGAAGTGCTCGGCGACGCAGGGCCTGCAGGGCGTCGAGCAGGGCCGGCGCGACAGGACAATCAGCAGACCGGTACTCGCGGTCAAGCGTGGGTGTCGGCCTCGTGGGTTCCGTGTACCGCTGGCTCGAGCTGGAAGGTCGAGTGCTCGAAGCTCACCGGGAAGTGCTCGGCAACGCAGACCTGGAGTGAGTCGAGCACGGCGGGCGCATGGCCGTCCTGGAAGCAGCCGTCCTCGATGACGACGTGGGCGGTGAGCACCGGAAGCGAGGAGGAGACCTGCGAGGCGTGCAGGTCGTGCACGGCCTGTACGTGCGGCAGCTCGAGGAGGTGCCGGCGCACGTCCGCGAGATCGATTCCTGGCGGCGTGGACTCGAGCAAGACGGAGACCGTCTCGCCGAGCAGCTTGAGGGCGCGGGGAAGGATCAGCACCCCGATGAGAATCGCGGCGACAGCATCAGCACGGGTCCACCCGGTGAGTGCGATGACGATCGCGGCGATGATGACCGCGAGTGATCCGAGCGCGTCGTTGAGGACCTCGAGGAACGCGGCCCGCAGGTTGAAGTTCGCTTTGCGCCCGCCGGCCAGCACGGCGATGGAGGCGACGTTGCCGACCAGCCCGATGATGCCGAACACGATCAGGGCCCCGGATCCGATCTCGGGTGGATGGATGAGTCGTCCGACGCCTTCGACGAAGACGAACAGTCCCACCGCGAGCAGGACCGCGGCTTGTGCAGTTGCGGACAGGACTTCCGCCCGAGCCCATCCCCAGGTGCGCCTTGCGGTAGCGGGCCTGGCGACCAGGCGTGCAGTGAACAGAGCGAGCCCGAGGCCGCCTGCGTCGGTGAGCATGTGCCCCGCGTCGACCACAAGCGCGAGGGAGCCGGTGAGGATCGCGCCGAGGATCTCGGCGAGCAGGATCGTGACGGTGATCGAGAACGCGATCGCGAGCCGCGGCAAATGCGTCTCGGCGTGCTCGTGGCTGTGCTCAGTCACCGATCCTCCGACTGATAATGAATCCCACTACAGCGCTATCATCGCCGCATGACGATGGTAGCGCCGAAGGTCGATCAGGCGGCAGTGTCGCTGTTCCACTCGCTCGCCGACCCCGCTCGGCTCTCGATCGTGCGCCGGCTGACCGCGGGCGAGGCGCGAGTCCGCGACCTGACCGACGCACTCGGACTGGCGCAGTCGACCGTGTCGAAGCACGTCGCCTGCCTTCGCGACTGCGGACTCGTGGACGGACGCACCGAGGGTCGACAGGTGTTCTACTCCCTCACCCATCCCGAGCTGATCGACCTGCTCGAAGCAGCCGAGCGCCTGCTCGAAGCCACCAGCTACCAGGTCGATCTCTGCACCGTGTACGGCACCGAGGCCCGGACCACGTCGTGAGCACCGACGCCCCGGTCACGCGACCCTTGGCGCGAGCCGCGCTCGGGCTTGGCGCCTTCACCATCGCGTACAACGTGGTCGAGGGCGTCGTCGCGGTGATCGCCGGTCTCGCCGCGGGGGCCGTCTCCTTGATCGGCTTCGGCCTCGACAGTGGCATCGAGGTCCTCAGCGCGATCGTGGTCGTCGTCCGACTCTCGGCCGAGGTCCGCGGCGGCGAACCCGACGAGCGCAAGGAAAAGCTCGCTCTGCGCTTCGTTGCGGCGACGTTCTTCCTCCTCGCGGCCTACCTGGTCATCGAGGGCATACGTGACCTCATCGTCGGCGAACGGCCCGAGACCAGCGTCGTCGGAATCGTCCTCACGGCGCTCTCGATCGTCATCATGCCGACCCTCGCCGCGGTCAAGCGCCGTGTTGGGCTGCGCATGGGCTCAGCGCTCGTCGTGGCCGATGCTGCGGAGACGCGACTCTGCGCCGTCCTGTCGGTCACGACCTTCATCGCGCTGCTCGCGTATCTGCTGCTCGGCTGGACCTGGCTCGATCCCGTCGCCGGCTTCGTCATCGCAGTATTCGCCGTGCTGGAAGGCCGGGAGGCTTGGGAGGGGAGCTCGTCGAGGAGCACGGCGACTGAGGGACGCCGTACCTCTCCTCGCAATCAGCGCGAAGGACTGACCCGGTTTCTGTAGGTCAGCGAGAACGTCGCTCGATGAGCACGGTGTCTCGCCACCGCCCTTCGAGCGGCCCGTAGGTCATGACGGCGATGCGTTCGCGGGTGCCGACCCGGCGAAAGCCATGGCGGTCGTGGAGCCGAAGGCTTGCTTCGTTCTCCGGGAAGATGCTCGACTGAATCGTCCAGTAACCGGCCGCGTCAGCCGCGGCACACAGGTGATCGAGCAGGGCACCGCCGACGCCACGGTGACGGACATCGGGGTCGACGTACACGGAGTGCTCCACGACGCCCCGGTAGACCGCGCGCGTTGAGGTCGCACCTGCCGCGGCCCATCCGACGACGGCGCCGTGCTCGACTGCGACGAACCGGAGGTCCAGCAACTTGCCCAGGTCGAACGACTCCCAGGTCGGCGGCTCCGCCTCAAAGGTTGCGTGCCCGGACGCGATTCCCGCGCGGTAGACGGCCTCGACGTCAGTCCAGTCGCTGGGATCGAGTACCCGAATGATCACGCCGGGCTATCCGACCGGGATGCGAGTGAGCAGCTGCAGGGGCTGCCTGCTTGGGACTGCTGGAGTGGAGCAGCATGCGAGGCCGGAGCCGTCGGGGTCGCCGGTGGAGCAGACGCCGGTCTCGGGCAGGGTGAGGTGCACTTCACGCGCTGCCGCGTGGTTGCCGGCGAGTTCGTCTGCGATGGATCGGACCTGCTCGTAGCCGGTCAGCAGGAGGAAGGTCGGTGCGCGGCCGTAGCTCTTCATGCCGGCGAGGTAGAAGTCCGGCTCGGGGTGTGTGAGCTCGGCGACGCCGTGCGGTGGCACGGAGCCGCAGGAGTGCAGGTTCGGATCGATCAGCGGCGCCAAGGCTCGCGGTGCCTCGACGATCTCGTCGAGTCCGAGGCGGATCTCGCGGAGCATGTCGAGGTTGGGCCGGAACCCGGTCGCCGGGACCACGACGTCCATTGTCAGGCGCAGGTCCTGCCCCGCGTGGCGCCCGATGACCTCGAGTCGCCCGTCTTCGCGGAGCTCGAGGTCGTCCACTTCGTAGCGCTCCAGCATTCGGACGCGGCCCTGCTTCACGAGTCGCGCGACCCCGGACCCGAGTACCGCGCGGCCCTCGAGCTCGTCGGTCTCCGCGGTGAACACACGGACGGGCGACTGGTTCCGGATCGCCCAGGTGATCGTCGTGCCGGGTTCTTCGAGGGCGAGGGTCGCCAGGCTCAGCAGCGTGTTCGCGGCGGAGTGCCCGGCACCGATGACGAGCACGTCCTTGCCGGCGAACCGTGCCCGGTCCGCGCCCATCACGTCCGGCAGCGCCGCGGTGACGTGGCTGAGGAGGCGGTCGGGCTCGGACGGGTTCACGCCCGAGGCAAGCATGCCGTTCGGTGTCGTGGTCGTTCCCGACGTGTCGATAACAGCGCGGGCGAGTAGGTCCGTGGTGCCCTCGTCGTGCTGGACGCGGAGCACGAACGGCGTCTCGCGGCGGCCGGTGGTGCGGGTGCGGTCCATCCCGCGGCGCGAGACCGACTGCACTCGAGAGCCGTAGCGGATATGTGGGGCGAGTGCTGCGGTCTTGGACAGCGGGGCGAGGTACTGCTCGACGAGCTCCCGCCCGTGGGGCACTCGGGTCTCCTTCGGTCGCTCCCATGCGGTTGCGGTCAGGAGGCGCTCGGCGGCATCGTCGATCGCGTACTGCCACGGGGAGAAGAGCCGGACGTGGCCCCACGCGGCGATGCCTGCGCCGGCGCGATCGCCTGCCTCGAGCACGGTGAAGGGGATGCCTCGCTCGGCGAGGTGGGCTGCGGCGGCGAGCCCGACCGGTCCTGCGCCGATGATGGCGACCGGCAGTGCTGCCCTGTCGTCGGATTCGAGCGTCATGGGTCCTCCTCCAGCACAGCTGAGCCGTGCATCGATGTTGGTCGATGCAGCCATCGTCGCTCGATACATCGATACTTGTCAATACGGTGCGATGATGGCTCCCGTGCCCACTACGTCATTGACTCTCGAGCCTGCGCCGACTGCTGCCTGCTGCGCTCCGGTCACGCGGGCCGTACTCGAGCAGGACGCCGCTGATCGGCTCGCGAGGACGTTGAAGGCGTTGGCGGACCCGGCTCGGCTCCGCCTGCTGTCGATCGTCGCCGCGCATCAGGACGCCGAGGCTTGCGTCTGCGATCTGACCGAGCCGATCGGGTTGTCTCAGCCGACGGTGTCGCATCACCTGAAGGTGCTCGTCGACGCGGGGTTCCTGACCCGGTCGAAGCGGGGTACGTGGGCGTACTACCGGATCGTGCCGGGCTCGCTCGACGCGATCGCGTCCGTCCTCACCTCGGCCTGACCCCCGGAGCACTCGCTCGCCGAGCCGTCGGCTGCATGGCAGTCAGCCGGCGGTGATCCGGGGAGCCAAGTCCTGTATCCGTTGCACGAGGTCGTCGAAGGCCAGGTCGAAGGCCTCCTGCGTGCCTGCGCGGACCGGGTCGGGCACCGACCAATGCAGGGCGTCTGTGCCGTGGAGTTCTTCGTGCGCGGAATCGCACACGGTGATGATCAGGTCGCCGTCGAGCCGAACCGAATCCAGCTGCACCGGCGAGAGGGGTGTGAAGTCCAGCCCGTGGCGTCGAGCGACTTCGATGGCACCGGGGTCGACCCG
>CP192589.1:0-351110 GCA_050632215.1 Mycolicibacterium psychrotolerans | reverse complement strand
CAATTCGATGTGACGCTGGCCGGGATCGACGTGTTGTCGGTGGGCCGCCGACGCGCCGGGCGGGCGCAGCACCACTACGGCGCCACCTATTCGCGGATGGTGGGAGATCACCCGGCGATGGGTCAGCGGCGCAGCTGGTGTGTGCTGCGGATGAACCGGCTCGACACGGTCGCCGCGGTGGCGTGCCGCGACTCGGTAGCTGCCACCCTGGCGACGTGCGCGGCGCGGCTGGCCGCCGAACTGACCGCCCGGCACCTGCCGGCCCGGGTGCTGGATGCGGCCGCACTGCCCGAGGTGGACGCCGCGCTGGCCGCCGGGCTGGGACCTAATCCGCAGCCGCGGTGGTCGGCGGTGCGCCACGACGGCGGGTCGCTGGCCACCTATTGGGTGTCGCCGCGCGACATCAGCAGCGACACCCTGGACCGGATCTGGGTGCCCGACACCGTGTCCACCGCCACCACGGTGCAGCTGCGGCCCGCGGTCGACGGGGCGGTGACGGTGGGGGTGTTGGTGCGCTACGGGGCGAGCACCGAATTCGGTGAGCCGCCGGTCACCGGGCTCAACCCGCTGTCGGGGCGCCAGGACCTCGGGGTGGCGGCAATCAGCATCGCCGCGCCGGCGTCGGCGCTCGACGCCCCGCACCGGGTGCTGACCCGGGACGAGGATCTGCGGACGCCGCTGGGGGCGACCGGAATCCTGTTGGGCTCCTTGCCCAGTGGGCATCCGCTACTGATGAATCTGGCCGCTCCCGGACCCCAGGCGTCGGCGGCGGTGACGGTGGCCGGGGAGCTGGCGCTGCTGATCCAGCTGGCGCTGCGCACCGCGGCGATCGGCTACCAGGTGCTGGTGGTGTCCCGGCGACCGGAGCGGTGGCGCGAGGCGACCGCGACGGGGCTGCGGGTGCTCGACGGGGTGCCCGCCGAGCTGCCGGACGCCGGCCGCGGGGTGGCGATGGTCTATGACCTGCTCGACGCCCCGCCCGGGCCCGCCGCGGCGATCTCGGTGCGGCTGGTGGCGCCGGGCAGCGCCAGTGTCGCCGACGTGCATCTGGAGCAGGAGTCGGCGGCCAGCGCGGTGATCCGCACCGCCGAGTTCACCCACCGGGTGATCATCGATGTGGAGCCGGAGCGCACGTTGAGTTCGCCGCGGCGGGCGGCCTGACCATGGTGAATGCACAGGGAGAGCAGCGGGCATGACCAGCGTGGGAACCTCGACGGCTGAGGCGGCGCGGGCGGCGTTCAGCCGCGGCTTGCTGGCCTCGGGGATCGCCGTGAACGGGTTGATGCCCAGCCGCAATCCGGCGGCGGCGGCCAAGCTGTTCGGCCAGGCGGTCGAGTTGGATCCGGGGATGTGTGACGGGTGGCTGGCCCGCATCGTCGCCGGCGACGACTCGGCGGCGGTGCTGGCCGGGGCGTGGGCGGCGCGCGAGACGTTGGGCTGGGAGACCCGCCGGCTGGCGGTGACGAGCGGGGATTTCACCCCGATGGTGTCCGACGGGATGTTCGTCCGGGTGGACATCACCTCGCAGGCCTCGCTGGGCGTCGCCTACGCGGTGGTGTTGGGCCGCGACGGCCGCTACGCCGACGCCGATGCGCTGCTGACCGGGCTGGCCCCCAGTGATCCGTTCGACGCCGACCTGCACACCTACGCCGCCGGGCTGCTGCAGTTCCGCGCCCAGCGCTGGGCCGATGTGCTGCGGCTGTTCGGCAGCGAGAAGCGGTGGCGCAAACCGGTATACGGGGCGGCCGCGGCGGCGATGGCCACCACCGCGCTGGCCTCGCTGGGGGTGTTCGAGGATGCGTTCCGCCGGGCGCGGGAGGTCGTCGACGTCGATCTGGTGCCGACCGCGACGACGGTGGCGCTGTACACCCAGGCGATGTGCCTGCGGCATCTGGGCAAGGAGGATGACGCCGTCCAGCTGCTGCGGCGGGTGTATTCGCGGGACCCGAAGTTCACCCCGGCGCGGGAGGCGATGGACGATCCGACCCGGCGGCTGGTGGTGACCAACCCGGAGACGATCGACGCTCGCACCGACCCGTGGGATCCGGCCAGCGCACCGTCGCCGGGGCAGGCGGAGGCGGCCAAGCACGCCGAGGAGGCCAATCGGTATCTGATCGACGGTGAGGCCGAGTTGGATTCGATGCTGGGCATGGCCGAGGCCAAGCAGCAGGTGAAGTTGATCCGCTCGACGACGAAGGTCAATCAGGCTCGCGCCAAGATGGGCCTGCCGGTGCCGGTGACCTCGCGGCACACCCTGCTGGTCGGTCCGCCGGGGTGCGGCAAGACCACGGTGGCGCGGGCGCTGACCAAGCAGCTGTGCGGGTTGGGGGTGCTGCGCCGCCCGACGGTGGCCGAGACCAACAAGTCTCGGCTGGTGGGCAATCATCTGGGGGAGTCGGAGAACAACACCCGGGCGCTGCTGGAGTCCTCGCTGGGCGGGGCGGTGTTCATCGACGAGATGCACAACCTGTACGACCAGGGGTATTCCCACGGCGACCCGTACGGCACCGCGATCATCGAAACGTTGTTGCCCTACATGGAGAATCACCGCGACGACCTGGTGGTGTTCGGCGCCGGCTATCCCAAGGCGATGGAGCGGATGCTCAGTGCGAATCAGGGCCTGCGGCGGCGGTTTTCGACGACGATCACGTTCTGCTCCTACACCCCCGACGAGTTGTGGCAGCTGACGAATCTGATGGGGGCGCAGAACGAGGACATCATCGCCGCCGATGCCGAGTCGGTGCTGCGCCCGGTGTTCACCCGCTACTACAACCAGGAGTCACTGACCCCGGACGGTGACGTGGTGCGGGGTATCGACTGGCTGGGCAACGGCGGGTTTGTGCGCAACCTGGTGGAGAAGGCCCGCGATCACCGCAACAACCGCCTCGACGACGACGATCTGGATGCGTTGCTGGCGGCTGATGATTTCGACCCCTCGGATGAGGGGTTGTTGCGGCGGTTCAAGGAGCTGACCGCCGAGGATTTCGCCGAGGGTTTGGCCTCGGCGGTCGCCGACGCCGAACGCGGGCGCGGACCTGCCGAGGCTGCAGGTAGCTGAAAAGGAAAGGGGGACCACTGATGTCGGATTCGTTGAAGGTGACACCCGAGGACCTGACCCGCTCGGGTCAGGCGGTGGCCTGGCATTGCGATGATGTGGCCGAGCGGCACGCGTCCGCGGATGCCTTGATCGAGGGCGCCACCCCCGGCTGGACTGGGGCGTCCGCGGCGGCGCTGGCCGCGCGGATGACGCAGTGGCAGGCCACCACCGCGGCACTGGTCGAGCAGCTCGGTACGCACGCGTCGAATTTCACGGGGGCACGGGTGGTTTACGACACGACCGAGGAGCACGGGGCGCAGGAGCTGTCGCAGGTGAACCTGGGCGCGGAGGGCTAGCGCGTCGTGGTGGTGTCGGTCGCCGACATCGAGCGGTGGAGTGCTGGTGATGTCCGCGAGGTGTTCCACGCGGCGTCCAGTCGCGCGCAGGCGGTCCAGGATGCCGCCGACGGGCTGGCGGATCTGCCGACGTTTCAGTCCTGGGGTGGGCAGGCCGCCGACGCCGCCCGCGAGGCGCTCGGCAAGACGCGCGCGGACCTGGACGCGCACGGCACTGAGGCCCTGGCGGTGGCCAATGCCGCCCGCCATGCCGCCGACGAGATCGAGCGGATCAAGTCGGAGCTGGCCTCGCTGAAGGCTGATGCCGCCGCCCTTGGGATGGTGATCGACGAGGTGGCCGGCACGGTGGTGCCCGGTCCCACCGTGCGCAACCCGATGGAGGCCGAACTCAAGGTGATGCAGCTGCAGCCGCGGCTGGACAAGATCGTGGCCGAGGCCAATTTGGTGGATATGGCGTTGGCCAACGCGATCAGCATGGCCGGCGGAACGGCACCGCTGCCACCGACGCCGCACGACAATCGGCCAGAAATCCAGGATGCGCTGAACAAACCGCTGCCCGAGGACCCCGCGCAATTCCACGATCTCTGGACGAAGTTGACCCCCGAGGAAAAAGACTGGTTGTACAGCCGCGACCACGACATCGGTAATCACCCCGGAATGCCGTGGGGAGGTGACCATTCCAACCCGGGCAAGGACTATTACAACCGACTCCATCTGCCCGAGCTGCAGCAGAACGCGCAAGCTCAGGTCGATCAGCTGGCGCGTGACCACCCACGCTGGGCTGCTGGCCAGGTGCCTAATCCTAAGGGCAATATGGGGGTATACCGGCAGTGGCAGGAGTGGAAGAGCAAGTGGAACAACGCGAATCACACCCTCGACGGTTATCAGTCGGTCAGCTCCACGTTGTCCTCACATGACGGCATCCCCCGGTATTTGGGCGTGATCGACGATCACGGGCATGCGGTTGTCGCGATGGGTGATCCCGACACGGCCTCGCATACCGCGACCCTGGTGCCCGGGACCGGGCAGGATCTCTCGGCCTTTCAAGGAGCCACCAACAAGTCGGCTGCCATGTACAACGCTGCAGTGCAAGCGGACAAGTCGCTCAAGGACCATCTTGCAGTCATGACGTGGATGGGGTACGACCGGCCGATGGACCTTGGCCAGGCAGCCGACGACGTGTATGCCCGTAATGGCGCCGGAGCGCTGGACAGCTTCCTGGCCGGCAATCAGGTATCCCATGTGGGGGCGCCGTCTGTCGACACCGTGATCGGTCACAGTTATGGGTCAACGCTCGTGGGTGCGGCCGGCGCCGATGGGCATCACCTCGCTGCCGAGAACGTGATCGCGGTGGGCAGCCCGGGCATGTTGGTAGGCAACGCCCATGACCTCAGTCTCGATCCGGGTGGCCAGGTGTATGCCGCCCGCGCTCAGCACGACATCATCCACCTCGTCGCGGGTGCCGCATTGGGGCCGAATCCGACGTGGGATGGATTCGGGGCGGTCGAGATCGCGGCGGCTCCTGGTCCTGCCACCGGGCCCGAGATTCTCAACCTGCCATCCGTCGCCGCCCACAGCAGCTACTGGGATGCTGGGAATCCGGCGCTCCGCAATATGGGGGCAATTATCGCCGGTCAACCGCCGCCGCAAGTTGTGCCGAATGGATAGGAATACCGTGCAGCCGATGACGTCGCGACTGGGTTCCGTGGGGCGGCTGGCCGCCTCGCTGTGTGTGGCCAGCGTCCTCGTCGTGGGATGTGGCGGCTCGCTTGGTCCGCCCGTACCGACCGGGGCAACCGAAATAGGAGGTCAGCCGATGACATCAGCGCCACCGCCCCCGCAGGGGTGGTCACTGAAGGAGGTTGTCCCGCAGAGCCAACAGGAGGCCCAGGACGCCATCCTCGGTTACCTGAAGCGGACGCTGGCGGTGTTGCCGCCGGGGACGGTCGTGGACAGCCACGGCTATGTCGGTTCAGGACAGACCGCGTGGTGTGAGGACGAGCCCAAAGATCCCAAGAAGGCGCCAGTGCACGTCCAAGCAGTGGGTGACGTGAAGGTGCCCGGGGATATGGATCCGAAGACTCTGATCACCAAAATCGGTGACGCGTGGCGCAGTTGGGGATGGTATGTGTTCGAGCGCGACGGCTTCAACAAGCCGAATCAGTTTGGCTACGGCGCTGACGGCTATCGGCTGCAGATCGAAATGGCCAATCCGCCCAACTATCCGCCGACTCTGACGGCGATATCGCCGTGCTTCCCGGGAAATCCGGACCGCGAAGATCTTCGTTTCCCGATGGTCATCAACGCACAGTGACGCCGCTGTGACATGACGTTGCCATCATCTCCTGCGGTCCATTGCTCGCGCTGCACAGTAGGCGCTGTGGTTCTCGTCCTGGCAGCGACAGGGTGTCACGCGAGCAATCCCTACAAGCCGACTGACCCTACCCAAGCCAGTCAGGCGGCCTCGGCATTGACGTCACTGGCGTCACTGGAAGACACAAAGGCGCAACTGGTTGCGACCATGGAACATGTGGGACAGCAGATTTCGACCGCGGTGCCGACGATGAAATTTGCGTGGCGTCATGACGAAAGCCGCGTGGGCTGCCGTCCGCCCTTCGAACAGTCCGATGGCCAGGTGATCCTGTTGCCCAGTTACGTCTCCGATGTGCCGATACCGGAGCCGAATTGGAAGCAGGCCTACGACATCACCGCTTCGGCCGCCAAGACCCTGGGGACCGAGAGTGTGCTGGTGTTCAAGGACGCGCCGGGCGACCATGACGTCCAGTTCTCCAACGACACCGGCACCGTATTGCGACTGGCATCGCAGAAGGCCGCCGTCGTGTCCGGGCACACGGGCTGTCGGCTGCCCGCAAGCAAGCGTTGAGGGCGGTACGGGCGTGCCCGCTGATGACGACGCCACCGCGGCGGATTCGGGCCGCAACGTCCTCGCCAGTGGTGAGACACGGGATGACTGATCGCCGCCGACGGCGTCTCGCCGTTGTGGCAGGGGTGTTGACGATCGCCCTTGCGGTGACAGGATGCCAGGTGTCGAAACCGTATGAACCCACCGCGTCTTCCGAGGCCGCGAAGGCGTTGACCGATCTCCAGTCATTGCCGTCGCCGGAGGACACCACGACGGGTCGTACGCGCGATGATGAAGTGAAGCCTGATGCGCGAAGCAAGCGCCCCCGCTCTGTTCGGTGTGGACTTCTATCAGATCCGCTGATACATCGGATGCTAAAGGCCTCGGCCAGACTGCAGTTTCCTCTAACTGGTCCCAAGTCCGATATTTCGCGCGCAGGTACGCCATCTTTTCCGCAGCGGATGAATTCTGGGTGAAAGGTCGTAGGTCCCCGGTGTGAGCATGCTATGCAGATCGCACGGGCGGGCATCTACGCGGTTCATGCGTGGTGTCGGAAACGCCCCGCGAGCCGGGGAGGCGTCGTGCGGACATTGGTTGAGGCGAACGGGTTTCGGGTCAAGGCGATTATCGGTACCCACGTGGTGCTAATGGCGCTGGACTGCGATGACACGCAACGCAAAGGCCTCCTTGGTTTCGGTATTCAGCGTCAGCCGGCGATCGGCCATCACAGCTGGCTGCGATCGCAGAAGGTGTTCGGCTCGGTGGTGCCGGACCCGAAGGTCGATCCGACGCATCCGGGGAAGCGGCCGTGGTTCAGTACCGAGGACCATCCGATCCAGAGCTTCCTATGGTCGGACTACACGGTGCTGCCGAATACCGACTACACCTTCACCATCGTGCCGATGTACGGCAAGCCTGGCGCGCTCGTCAAGGGCAAAGCCTTGGTGGTCGAGGTCCACACCGAGAAGGAGCTGGCACACGGCCACGGGATTTGGTTCAATCGCGGCGCCATTGCAAGCCAGGCGTTCGCTGATGAATTCGGCAATGTCGGCCCCAACCCGCCGGATAATCCGGATCCAGCGAATCCGGAAACCCAGTGGCTGTCGCGCGGGCTGTTGGAGGCGTGCCTGCGCTACATAGGCTTGGCCCGCAAGGGTGAGGGGCTGCGGGTCGCGGCCTATGAGTTCACGTACGCACCGATCCTCGGCGCCCTCAAGGCGGCACTCGATCGCGGCGTCGATGTGCAGATTGTCTACCACGACACCAGCAAGTCCGATGGTGAGGAACATGGCGCCAACGAAGCTGCTATCGAAACGGCTCAACTGCCCGCCAAGGTCGGTCGCCATCGAATACTCTTTCCGAGACATGTTGACTCGCCGGGGATTCCGCACAACAAGTTCATCGTCCGGCTCGATGCCGATAAGAAGCCCGTACAGGTGTGGACCGGCTCGACGAACTTCACCCCGTCAGGCTTCCTCGGACAGACCAACGTCGGCCATCTGGTGGTCGACGCTGAAGTAGCGGCGTCATACCTCGCCTATTGGAAACTGCTGTCTGGGGACCCGCCGGAAGCCGTTGCGCGCGAGGGCGTCATGAAGCTGACACCCACTCCGGACCCCATGATTCCGGCTGACTCAACGGTGCCGGTATTCTCGCCGCGACCGAAATCGCTGATGCTGCAATGGTATGCCGACCGTGTCGGTGATGCGGTGAACCAAGCGGCGGTCACGATTCCGTTCAGCCTCGATAAGCACCTGGCCGACGCGCTGGCCGCCGATAGCGAAACCCTGCGCTTCGTCTTAATGGAGAAGCCGCCGTCGGTGACGTTGAATCAGAAGCTGGTCAAGAACCACGATGTGGAGATCGCCTTTGGCGACATCCTCGGGGAGACATACGTCTTCAACGAGAAGGCGAAGCAACCGGCAAGCGTGAAGGCATCAAGGAGTTCGAACTTGATAAGTGGTTCCTAAAGGAAGATCACTTCCGGCATGCCGGGTTCGTGTTCTTCATCCACACCAAGTTCCTGCTGATTGATCCTTTGTCCGACGACCCGCTCGTCTGCACGGGATCGGCCAACTTCTCGGCGAACTCGTTGCTGCACAACGACGAGAACATGCTGCTGATCCGCGGCGACATCCGGGTCGCCGACATTTACCTGACTGAGTTCGATCGGATCTTCCGCCACTTCTTCGCCCGCAACGCTATTAACAAGATCGCCGCTGGCGGGGAGAAGCTCGGCGCAGCGAGTTCCTCGACGAGACATCCAAGTGGAGCGACGTCTTCTTCAAGCCCGACAGCTTCAAATGCAGACGGCGGGAGATGTTCTTCGCCGATCCGGCGAAGAGCTGGGTGACCGCAGCTTCGAAGGAGAAGGCGCCGACGTGATAGCAGACCGCCCGCTCCCGTCGCGAAGTCGTCTTAGGACGGGCGCCTAACCTCGATGAAAGGACTGATTGAGATATGACTTCTGACGACTCTCGACCCCGCGTGATCTACGACGGCGACTTGCTGATCCAGCTCACGCCGGTAGACATTGTCCCCGTGGAGGGCGGAGAGGGATTTGCGGACGCGGACAAGGCCGAGGCACTTGTTAACAGGCTTGATGCGCTGGGTACGCAAATCGGCCGTGTGTGCCGGACCCTGCATGCCAAGGCATTGGACGCGATCAAGGACGCTAAGCCCGACGAGCTGGAACTGGAGTTCGGCGTGCAACTCGGCGGCGAAATCGGCATACCGATGGTCTCTAAGGGAAAGGCGGACTGCGACGTCAGCGTGAAGGCGACGTGGAAATTCTCACCAGCTCCGTGAAGAAGATCGGCAGACGAGATCGGCGGAGCCAGGCGCATGTGTGAGTGCATCCCGGGCCGATTGATCTTTATTCGTGACCGCGAGGATCAGATCGCTGCCGGCGTTCTTGCGTCGGTGCAACAGGGTGAGATCGAGGGGGTGAGCTACCAGCGGTCGATGGACGACGTTCTCGCTGCTGGTGGCCACCGCTTCGACCGGGGCAGAAGCGAACTCCACCTTCTTGAAGTTGAGCCTGGGCTTGAGGTGTGGTCTGCAGGAGAGCTGCAGTTCAGGTATCAATCCGCGTTTCTTGGCCATGTCGCTGCTGGGGAAATTCAAGCAGAAGACGTGGTCGGGCACCCGTTCGCGGATCCCAGCAGACGTCTCGTTGCTGCGCCAGACTTCGCGGTGGGTTTCGCAGGAGCACCCGTGACCGGCTTTGAGTTCGACGTGGCCACTCGCCTTGCGTACAGCGACCTGCTGGGCCTCCGGTATGCGCAAGCGGGCGGCAACGAAGGGCGCGGTGTGAGTATCGCGGTGGTGGATTCTGGTCTCGATGCGAATGCGGCGATTCCCGCTGGGCCTGCGAGCAGATCGTTCCATGACGATGCCAACTGGACGTCCATTGACGACGAGTACGGGCATGGCACTGCGGTCGCCAGCGTGATTAGCGATATCGCACCCGAGAGCAACCTGACGGTGCTGAAGATCGGGGACCGGAATCCGCTATCGGAGTGGCACCTTGCTGCAGCAATGCTCTATGGAGTGACCGCAGACGTGATGAACCTCAGCGTGGCCTACGGTCTTGGACCTCAAGCCTGCTCGGTGTGCGGCCACCAAGCAGCTGGTTCGGCCCGCAGCGCGGTGTTCGAGAGGGTCGTCACTGACATATCGAACATCAACCCACACCTGATCATCGTGGCGGCTGCAGGTAATCACAGTCGGGACCAGTTAGATTTTCCAGCCCGGTTCTCCAATGTTGTTGCCGTCGGAGCCATCAACTCCCAGAAGAACGTTGCCACATATAGCAATAAGGGCGCGAAAGATCAGACGGGTCGGGCGCACAAGAACCTTTTCTTCGCACCTGGGGGTGATGGTGACGAGTACATCGGTACTAGTACCCGTGCAGACGGCAGTGAGACACGTTGGCGGGGCACGTCGTTTGCTGCGCCGTACGTTTCCGCCATGCTGGCACTCCATCTTTCGTGGTGCAAAGCGAATCTCGGCGACCTCCCTAGCGTGGAAAGTGCGCTTAAGCCATTCAGGATGACTGCCAAGAAGTCGATTCCGGACTACACCGCAGGGATCCACGGGAACGGTGTGATCCAAGGCTTCCGAGTCGCGGACTAGGATCTCCGAGGCCCTGAGCTGAGATACCTAAGCGTCTAGGTCTGTGCGGCGTTCGGAGGCGCCAAACGGCCCGGCGAACATGAAGAGCGTGGTGGAGTTTCAGATGGCTCACGCTGTCGCCACAATCTCGAGGTGGCGCTCGCTCCGCGCAATTAGCACAGGTGGGTGCTTTTCAGTCAATCAACGACGGGTGTCCAGCGGGCAGGTAGACGGACTTCACCTCGAAAGGCCACCGCCGCGATCCTCGCGTCTGGGCCTTGTGCTGCAGGCACGGCACCCAAACTCAGGATACTGGCTTTCCTGGCGCGCAAAGACCCGGCTAGGTGGCTCCTACTCGGTCCGGCGGCCCGCGATTGGGTGACTGTCATCCGCGCGGAGGTCGTCGATTGGCGGCCGCAGCCCGGCCGTATCCGTAGTGCCGGCACGGCTGGCGTTGGACGGTTCTACGGATCGCCCGGAAGTCGGGTACCGCACAGCTGTCAGTGATGTCGAAGTTTGTGCAGAATGCGGTTTGATATCGCCGGAATCTGTTCGGCCGTTGCGGCGTTGGCGCCGTGCCCGCTCGGCAACCGTTACGGCCACAGCCACTTCGGGTGCAGCGACGTTGGTGGCGACCGTGGCGCCCCGCGTCGCTAGCGCGTCCGGGCCGCCCGGCGCCGCGGTGGTTGCGCCGGTTTTGAGGAGCGCCGGTGAGCTGAGGGTGGACCCGCGGCCTGTTGCCGAAGACACCCCTGATGGCCGTCGGCGACCGGCGACGCGACGCGTTCCGGGGTCGCGGCCGTGGACCGGTGTACCGGTGTGCGGCCGGTCGCGGTCGGCGCTGTCGGCGTGTGCCGGACGGGCGGACTGGTCGCGACGCCGGCCGCGGTCATAACCGATGGCGCCCAGCCGGATCAGGTTGGTCAGTGTCTGGGTGAGGTCGTGGCGGGTACCGTCGCGCAGTTCGCGTTTGAGCCAGACGAACAGCCCTGTTGCCACCGCGCTGATGATGGCGATCATCACCAGCACCGCGACGGGATGGGTCATGCCGACCTGGGCGGCGTAGCCACCAGGGGCGGCGGTCTTCAGCACAATCATCGCGGCGATCGAAATGTAGGTGACGTAGGCGAATACCAGCACCGCGCTCTTGACGAACTGGGTCGCCCTTCGTACCGCGGTCCGCCGCGGCGGGCCGGCGATCATCGCCGCCGGCGCGGCGGTCACCATCAGGATCGCGTGCAGGAACGCCGCGCACACCACCAACACATAGCTGTAGGCGACGTAGCTGACGAAGAACGTGAAGACGGCACCCAGCAGACAGAAGAAGAAGCCGAGCGCGACGGTGCTGCCGTCGAGGTGCTGGGCGTACGACAGTGCCTGCGGTGCGCCGCAGTTGGTCATCGCGTGCGCGGGGGTGGACGGCTCGCCGGTGAGGATGGCCGCCGACCAGGCCGGCCCGCAGGTGCCGATCCCGTCGACCGGGGTGCCGAAGTTCCACAGCTGCAGGGGCGTGCGGACTGTGGCGTCGGCGATGAGCCCGGTCAAGGATTGCATCTGGGTGCCGGTGCCGCCGGAGGTGAGGGGGCCGTTGTTCATCGCGGCCTGGGCGACGGTGAAGCCGAGCCCCCGCGCGGTGGTGAGCACCCCGTGGTCGGGGTCGAGCTCGCCCAGCGGGTCGCGGGTCAGCGCCAGCGCCAGCAGGCCAACGGTGAACGTGGACAGGATGATTGACCAGCCGCGGCCCCGGTGCCCGTGCCACACCAGGTGGTAGGCGCCGACGGCGAGCCCGACTAGCAGGCAAATCGGCACCACCGACAGCTGCACCATCAGCGACCGGATCGCCTCCAGCAGCGGGCGGCACCAGGTGGCCAGCCACGCCAGCCAGGTCGCGGACATGGCGAACCGCAGCAGCCACAGCGCGACAGAGATCATCAGTACGTAGGCGGAGGCTTGGGCTTGTAGCCAGCTGGCGACGGTGTCGTGGGTGAGCCCGGTGGTGACCGCCGAGGCCAGCCATTGGGCCCAGCTGGACGGGTCCGCGGTCAGGCCTGGTCCGGCTTGGGTGATCGCTTCGCTGGTGGAAACCACCGACAGGTAGTAGGCGCCGAGCGGAACGCCGTGGCTGTCGGTGATGCCGGTCCAGCCGAGCGCGCCGGCCATGGTGGCCGCCACCGCGGGTGGGGCGGCGACGACCGACCACACCGCCAGCAGGTGGGTGATGAGCGTGAGAGTGACCGCCCGGCTCAGGCGGCGGTGGACGGCGAGCTGATAACCCAGCCAGTCGGCGGCGCAGTTCATCGGATTCCGGGGGTGGTGTCGAAGGCGGCGTGCAGGACCGGGTCGGGGTGGCGCAGTACGCGAATGGGTGCGGTGCGGCGGAATTCGTCGACGAGGAAGCTGTGCCCTTCCCGTTCGCCGCGGACGCCGGCGCGGTCGGGGGGTCGAAGGCGGTGGGTTCGCGGAGGTGTTCGGCGGCCGGTTGGGCCAGGAAGTACTCCTCGATGCCGGGGTGGTCGGGCAGGTGGATTCCGGCGCGTTCGGCGACTTGTCGGGCCAGGCGGGGGTCTTCGAACGGCATGATGAGGTGTTGGGTGATGAACTGGTCGCCCATCAGCTTCAGGTCGGCGATCGGGTCCTGGGTGATGATGATCAGGCCGGTGTAATGCTTGCGGGCGCGGCGGCTGATCAGGTGGGCGTCGTCGGCGCCAGCGCGGGAATTGAGCAGTGCCCCGGCTTCTTCCAGGACGATCAGCCCGAAACGCTCCCGGTTGGCGAAGAAGGTGAGCCGGGCCAGGCGCACCAGCATGCCGTAGATGGCGACGGAGGCGAGTTTGCGTTCGGAGAGTTGGCGGTGCAGGTGCGCGGTGGTCATCTCCTCGGCGGTGGGCAGCTCGAGGTTGCCAGTGAGCCAGATGGTGACGTCGAGGGTGGTGAGGTCGGGGACCGGCAGGGTCGGGTCGAAGATGGCGTGGGTGAAGTCGTGGGTGGCCCAGGACTGCAGGGTCAGCAGCACCGGCAGGAGATCACGCGCCGCGTCCCGGTCGGCGGGATCGTTTCGGGCTGAGGCGTTTTGGAGGTCATCGAGGTGGTCGAGGAGCGCGGCAGTGCTGGTGATACCACTCTGGGTGCGGGTGGTGGGGGCGAGCAGGCGGCGCAGCCGCGCGACGGCGACGCTGCGCGGGTCCAGGCCCGTCATGGGCAGCAGGTAGTCCAGCCAGTAGCCGCCCGCGACCGCGGGTGGGAACAGGCGCAGCGGGTCGCAGCTGAAGTCGGCGCCGGCCATGTCGATGACGGCGGTGCCTGGGCAGTCGCCGAGTGCGGTGGCCCATTCGGTGCCGGGGTCGACGATGAAGGCTTGCGCACCACGGGTGATTTCGGCGTGGGTGATGGTTTTGGCGGCGTAGGACTTGCCGTAGCCGGGGGCGCCGCTGCACAGCAGGACGGGGTTGTGGTTGCGCCGGGCGCTGCCGGGCAGATCGACCAGGACCGCGGTATTGTCGGCGTTAGATCGGTTGACGCCGAGCAGGATTCCGGTGGTGTTGCCGACGGCGGCTGAAGTGAGCGGCACGAAGCGGGACCACTTGCCGGTGGTGGTGGGATGGGCGAATTGGTCGGCGCCACTGAGATGTACCGGCGTGCCGGGGTTGAAGACCGACCACAGTCGCCGTTGGGCGCCGCGGTAGGCGCGGATGGCGATCTGGCCGGAGGCGGTGAGCTCGTCGCGGAGCCGGTTGATGCTGTAGCGCAGGGTGAGGTCGTCGGGGGCGCCGACGGCGATGAAGAAGGCGGCGTGGACGGGACGTTCGTCGGCGTGGGCGACGAGGAGCCGGTTGTATTCGGCGAGTTGGTGCCAGGTGGTGGACAGCTGCGCGTCGCCGTCGCGGGCGTCGCGGCGCTGGGTGAACTGGTCGCCGAGGTTGCCTTTGGCGCGGTCGTTGCGCAGGAATTCGGTGTCGCGGCTGCGCAGTTGGAGGTGGATGGCGAAGTCGAAGACCGCTCCGGTGTCGAGGTCGTCGAGGGCGTCGAGGAATTCCGAGCCGGGGAATACGATGCCGGCTTTGGGGATGTCGATGACTGGCAGGATCGTCTGGTAGCTGTCCGGGTACCGGTTGTTGGGACTTGCGGTGCGCAGCAGCGTCTTCCAGCTCGGCAGCCAGGCCAGGACAGGCGCGCGGGTGGGACGGTGTTGTTGGTCGCCGTCGTCGAAGAGCGCCGGTGGCGGGGGCTCGTGGCGCGCCGCGGTGGGTGCGGGCAGGGGTTCGGTGCAGGTGCCGCGCCAGGTGTTGTGCCGCCAGAACCAGTCGATCATCGCGGGGGTGACCGGCTGGGGGGCGAATTCTTCGGGGATGGCGGCGATGACAGCGTCGGCCAGCTGGTGGTAGCCGTTGATGGAGGTGGCGGCCTCGGTGTCGCGGCCGGCGATCCAGTCGCGGAGTTTGGTGAGCTGGCCGGTGGGGGTGTGTCCGCTGCGGCCGGCGTCGACGGGGATCGACAGCCAGTAGATGCGGGTGCGCGGCGATTCGGCAGCCAGGACGGGTTCGAGCTGGCGGCAGGTGGCGATCCAGTGGGGGTTGTCGCGGTGCCCGGTGAGCATGGCGCGCAGCAGTTGGTGGCGGTCTTGCGGTGCGGATAGCCCGTAAAGCCAGCTTCCGGAGGGTAATTCGCGGACCAGGCTGCGGTGGCGGTTGGCGGCGGCCGTCTTGCGGGTGGTGGGTTGCAGGGTGTAGCGCAGCCCGGTGAGTAGATAGTCGGCGTAGACGCCGTGGGCGGTGAATCGCAGGTTCCCAGCGACGCGGCGTGGCGGTGCGAGTGCGGGATCGCCCGTGCTGGCGACGATTTGGGGATGTAGGGCGCCCCAGAGGGCGCGGAGGCGGAAGGCGAGGTCGGGTCGGGTGTGCGGGGTGAGCGCCCCGAGTCCGGCGGCGGCGCCTGTCAGCAGCAGGCCGGTGAGCAGGACGGCGCGGGCGTGACCGGTGTCCAGGGCGCGCAGGGTCGCGATGACGGTGACGGTCAGCCCGATGGCGGCCGGGACCGCCACGGCCAGCCGTAGGGGTTTACCGAACAGGACGTCGATGTAGACGGGGGTGTCGTGGACTCCGGTGAAGACTTGGGCGGAGTCGGTCATTGGCCGAATTGGCCGGTGGTGATGCCGGTTTGGTCGGTGGTGCGTTTGGCGGAGACGTAGATGGCGTAGCCGGAGCCGACGATGACGGCGACGATGACACCGATGACGGCCCAGCCCACGGTTTCGCCGATTCGGCCGCCGAAGAACGCCGCGGCGGCCCGAGCGCCGGCGCCGAGCAGGATCAGCACCACCAGGACGGTGACGCCGAGGCTGTAGAGGGTGCGGGAGCCGGACACCAGGTCGGTGGCGGCGAGCACGGTGGTGGCCATGAACGGTGTTCTCCTGGTGTCGGTTAGTGGGGGGTGGTGTCCGGAACCACGGGGGTCAGTTCGGCGCCGGGGGCGAGCTGGGGTGCCAGGTCGAGGGCGGCGACCATCCACCGGCCGCCGGTGACGGCCAGTGTCATGGGGAAGTCCAGTAGCAGCGGGGTGAACTGGGTGCTGGTCAGGTCGGCGGTGGCGATGGCGTGCACGGTGGTGCCCTCGGCTGGGGTGTCGTGGTCGGGGACGCTGTGTTCGGCGACGAGTTTGGTGAGGGCGGCGCTGCGGTAGCCGGTCAGCGGGAGCAGCCCGGAGATCGGGGTGGCGTAGCGTTCCAGGCCGCCGGCGCCGGTGAGATACGCGATGAGGAAGCCGGTGACGGTGTCGGCCAGGGTGGTGTGCGGCGCAATGGTGACGGGGTAGTCCAGGGCGATGTCGGCGCCGGGCCCGGGGCAGTTGACCTGGGCGGGCCGCAGCGGGGCGCGCAGCCCGTAGCGGCTGTAGAGCACGGCCAGCCGGTAGCAGCTGGTGTGCGGGGCGGCGCTGGGGTAGGGGCGTTGGGAGACGGCGATGACCACGCTCCATTGCTGGGCGTCACCGCGATCGTCTTGCAGGGTGACCGCCGCGATGCCGGGGGATTCGACCAGCACGGCGGGCGTGGTGGGCAGCCGGACGTGATCCGCCGGGGCCCAGCAGTCGTCGAGGGTGTGCAGCTGGGTTTGGGTGGCGGTGAGCACTTTGACGACACAGTCCTGGGCGAAGCTGCCAGCCAGCAGGGCGCGGTTGACTGCGCTGCGGGCGGGGATGGCGATGTCGGCGGGTGGGTCGAACAGCCAGCCCCAGAGGGTGGTCGCGGCGACGATGCTGCAGGAGGTGACGGCGAGACCCAGGCCGGTGCGGCGGGTGCCGGTGCGCAGCCGTCCGAGGCGGCGGCGCCAGGTGGTGGTGAGCATGACGGATCTTTCTGTGACGGTGGGCTATTGGGGGGCGTGGCCGAGGATTTTGATGCTGGCGACGGCGAAGGTGGCGTCGGCGGGGTCGCTGGCCTGCGCGCCAGGGGTGGCGGTGACGGGGGCGAGGACGTCGTCGAGGAGGCCGCCGCCCGGCGTCGTGGTGGGGGTGGTGGTGTCGGCGGGGGCGCGAGAGGTTTGCAGGACGAGCATGGTGAGTTTGGAGGCCAGCACGCCGTGGTTGGGTAGGGGCTGCACGGCGTCGCCGCGGACGTTGCCGGTGTCCTGGGTGACCACGGTGGTGGCTTCGTCGTTGAGGATCCACTGGACCCGGCTGACGACGCGGTGGGCGGTCCACTGGTCGGTGCCGGTCGGGTCGGCGGCGGGCCACCCCGGGGTGATGGACACCGCGGTGATCACCATGGTGCGGCCGAGGTCCAGGGTGAGGACTTGGCCGTCGACGCCGCCGCGCACGCACACCCAGGCGCGGCTGGGGTCGGTGCCGGCGACGGCCTGGGCGGCGGTGGACCCTGGCGGGCAGGATGCGGATGCGGTGTAAGGAATGGGGGTATCGGTGCCGGAATCGGTTGCGCTGGTGGGCCCGGGGACGGCGGCCACGCTGATCTGGGTGGCGGTGGTGGAGGTGTCGGTGGGCGCGGGATCATCGGGGCGCAGGGCCACGGTGGCTGCGGCAACGACGACGGTGATGAGGGTGGTGGCGGTGGCGAACCCGAGCGCGACGGTTTTGTTGAAGCGCGGTTCGGGGGTGTGCGGGAAGCTCTGCGGCGCTGTGGAAGTCGTCGGCAGGGGGATGCGGTGTCGTCGGCCGCGATGTCGGCGTCGTCGGGGGTGTCGAAGACGGTGGTCAGGTCGAGCAGGTGACGGTCGTCGTCGAGGTCGATGATGTCGTATTCGGTGGGGTCACCGTCGTCAGGCCGGGGATCGGCGCCACGGGTGGCATCGTCGAGGGTGTTGAGCCAGGCTTCGGTGTCGGCCCAGTCCGCGGACACCGTCGGTCGCTGCGGCGTGGTGGTCATAGGGTCTCCTGCTCGGGTCACCTTCAGCTAACGGCGGTCGGGATCGCTATGCGACGGCCATAGCTGAGTGCTTTGTGCGGCGTTAGCGTGAGCCGGTGAGTCCGTTCAGGTGCGCAGTGGTGTGTCGGCTTCTGGCGTGGTCAGTTCCGTTGCAGCAAGGGCGCTTCTGGTTGTGGGGTGGCGATGTCTGCCATCCCTGACCGGTTCGACGAGGTGCGGCGGCACTGGATTGCACGGCATCAGCGCAGCTTCGGGTTTCAGAAGCGGCGCGCCGAGCTGCTGGCTCGCACCATCCGGGACCGCGCCGGGGAGCGTAGCGGTGCCCGGGTCGACCCCGCCAACGACGACGTCATGCATCCGCTGCTGTTGCGCGGCGTGCATACGGCATACGCCGGGATGGACGCGGTGATCGTGGTCATGGCGGCGCTGCTGGCGCCGGCGGGCTGGCCCGCGGGGCGGCTGGTGTACGGGGCGATCACGCGGCTGGTTCCCGGCGCGCTGCGCTCCTATCCGGTGGCGGCGCTGATGTGGTCGGCGGTGCTGGTCGGGCTGCCACTGCCGCTGCTCTACACACCGGGGCCAACGTTCGTCACCGCCATGGTGGCGCCGTGGCTGCTCGCGCAGCTGCCCGCCACGCTGCTGGCGGCCGGGAGCTACGGCATCCTGGAGGGCTGGCTGGCCGTCGACGGGGCACGGGACTGGTGGCCGATGCGGCCCGCGAGCGGACCCGATGCTGTCGACTTCGGTTGGCACGCCGATGATGTGACGCTGCCAGGACTGTTCGGCACCGCGGCACCCGATGCGCGCGGTGAGCGCACCCCGTTACGGCGGGACCGGCGCGATGGGTAGCGCCACCCCGTATTGCGGCTTCGTGCGCGGCGACGGTGGCGCCCGCAGGGTGGCGGCATCGGCCGCCCACGTCCTGGTCTCGGCGCCGACCGAAACCGGCAAGACGCGGCGGATCCTCGCGCCGGCCGCGGTGCTGTGGGGTGGGCCGGTGGTGGTGGTCAGCAGCAAGGACGACCTGATGCAGCTGGTGATGACCCGCCGTGTCGGCCCGTCGGCGCTGGTCGACTTGCGGCCCGATTACGACGCGGAGTATCCCGGGGTGCCGGTGCGCTCGTTCGATCCGACCGCGTTGATCCGCACCCCCGATCAGGCGGTCACCGCGGCCAACACCATGATGCAGATGTCGGCGGTCGGTTTGGGTTCGGGTGCCGATCAGGTGTCCGACGCCGGGATCTGGGAGTCCAACACGGAGGGACCGCTGGCAGCGATGCTGTATGCCGCATCCCCGCACGGCAACAACGGTGGCATCGGCTGGGTACTGCTGGCGGTGGACAATCTCGACCTCGACGGCAGTCCGGGCCGGCAGCTGAGCATGGAGCCGAGCTGGCGAATGGCCGCCGACATCGTGCGGGGTAAGCCGTTGTTCCGCAACGCATTACTGCGCACCCTGGCGATGGATCCGCGTCAGCGGGACAGCATCGCGTTGACGATGCGCAAGGCGGTGATGCCGTGGATGCGGCTGGCGTTGCGCGGTATTGAGCACGCCGCCTTCGACGAGTCGCTGCTGGAGGATCCGACGGCGACGGTGTATGTGCTGTCCCCGGCGGAGGGTTCGATCGCCGGGGCGGCGGTGACGTTGCTGGAGCACCTGGTGAAGGTGTGGCGGGCCAAGACCGCCCGCCACGAGATGCATCACCGGTTGCTGATCGTGATCGACGAGGCGGCCAACGTGGCGCCGATGCCGGCGCTGCGCCGCCACATCAGCGAGGGGCGTGGGCTGGGTGTGAACTTCGTGGTGTCGGTGCAGGCCTCCAGCCAGCTCGAGACGGTCTACGGCAGCGCGTATGCGCGCGAACTTCGGGACACCTTCCCCGCGGCGCTGGTGATGTTCGGCGCCGCGGAGATGGAGATGCTGCAGCGCGCCGAGGAGTGGACGTTGCAGACCACCCGCCGCCAGGAGTCGTTCGATCAGGCGACCGGCGCGAAGACGTTGTCGTCGCAGTTGAGCAGCACACTGGATTATCGAAGGTTATTGCCGCAGAACACAGATCACGCCCGGTTGTTGGTCCGCGGTACGGCCGGGGTGTGCACCGAGATTCCGGATTGGTCGAGCTTCGTCGACCTCTACGATGCGGCGGCACGGGCTGTGTTGCGGGACAGCGGTTCTGCTGCATCGCCGCGGTTGGGTTTAGTTGGTGTTCTCGCAGAGCGGCATCGGCGTGCAGTCGCCTCGGCGCGGGGGTCGCGGTGAGTAGCCGCCGTGGGCCGTGGCTCAGCGGGCTGATCGTTGCACTGCTGGGCGCGGTGTGGTTGCTGGCTCAGGTGACCGCTGGGGCGGTGGCGTGGGTGGGGCACACTGTCGACGGCGCAGGAATGATCGTGATGAATGGGGATGTCGGAAACCTTTAGCGCTCGATACGTCTGCGTGATCCGGCAATGAAAGAACCCCGGCGAAGGGGAACGCCGGGCTTCTCTGCAATCACCAGAACCGGTGGTACGTAACAACGTTAGCTCACATCTGCAGCTCAACGTGGAACGAAGTTATTACGTCTCGCGACTGTCGTCGGTCAGGTCACGCGTTGGGGTACCGAGTCGGTCCTCGACGTCCGTTGTTTCAGCAGTCAATCTGTGACGGTCACGCTAAAGGCCTGCGGGCGTAGCTGATTGGCGTAGACGAACCACTTGTTGTTCCAGATCGCCGCCTCGACCGGATCATCGACCCGGCATGGTCCGAACCCGAAGCTTCGCACGACCTCCGCGGTCAACTGGAGACTTGCGATCAAGCTCGGTAGTGCTTCGGTCACGTACTGGCGATGAAAGCGTTCGGCAGCGGCCGTCACCGGCGCCGCGTCCACGGGCGGTGCGCCTTCGACATCGACTTGTTGAATTTGGGTCATCATGTTGGCGTAAGCGCGGTGTGACTTCACCAGCAGGTCAATGAGATTCACCATGGTGGCTTCCGGGTCCATCGTGAAGACCGCTTCGGCGCTCGCGGTGGCGTTTGATAACTCTTCTGTCATGGCACCGACGCTAGGGCTGTGATGTTCCCTGAGCTACGGCCATCGAGAAGAAAGCTAATCCGCCATAGGTCAAAGTCGTCATGTACCGGTGCTACTAATATCAGTTCCGGTACCCATCGGGTCATTCTCCGCGCCAGTATCGCTGTGAGCCTCTTCGGAGGCCGCCGTCATACCACGACGAACCGAGGCCCCTCCGAGTCGGGAGCACCCCTCCGTAGTCGATATAGAACAAGCGGACATTCTCCTTTTGGGCACATCCGGTATGAAGCCCCTCGACGGGGCTATATTCCAGGCGTGACCCGCAGTGATGACCCGACGCGACAGGTGGCCTGCTCCGCGGGTCAGGCGGCCGACGATGCGGCGGAGATGGGCGTCGACGGACAGCGGCCCAGCCGGTTGGACGAAGCCATCCTGGGTGGGCCACCGCAACGGGTAGGCCGATTCGAATACCACTACGACACCGACACATGGACCTGGTCAGACACCGTGGCCCGCATGCATGGCTACGAACCAGGCTAGGTCACCCCTACGACAGATCTCGTACTCGACCATAAGCATCCCGACGATCTCGCTCAGGTGCGAGCGCTGCTGGCTCAGACATCCGCGCCGTTCAGCAGCCGGCACCGCATTCGGACCGCCACCGGGGAAATACGTCGGGTCGTCGTGGTCGGAGACGCTGTCACCGACGACGACGGTCGGATTGTGGCCACCCAGGGCTTCTATATCGACATCACTGAAGCCTTCGATGATGACCTCCAGCGCACTGTCACTGACAGGGTGCAATCATTCGCCGCCAACCGGGAGGTCATCAACCTCGCAAAGGGGATGCTGATGGCGATCTATCGGATTACTCCTGACGCCGCCTTCGAGATCTTGAAGTGGCGGTCCCAGGAGCTCAACGTCAAGTTGATCGCGGTAGCCGAACGGCTAGTGTCTGAACTTCCCGTCGTCCTGAACATGCCTTCACCGACCAGCACGGCGGTGGATCACTACCTGATGACATTGCGGTTCGATGACTGACGCGAGCACAACCGATAAGCACCGAGATATCGGGTAACTGCCTTAGTAAGTTGCGGATGGGTCCGGACTCAGCCTCAGCCCAGTCCCCGGCAGTTCCGAACCATGTGCTGCCGGGGATGACTGAATGCGGGTGACCGAATCCTTCAACGCGTGGCGTGACGGCCGATCTGGTCTCAAGGATCGGGACGAATCAGTGGTGGCTGGGCTGGCCCGCTTGGCAAGTGGCGCACCGTCCGCAATCTCGAACGTGGTGTTCCACCGCCCCCAGGAGGAATCGAACGAATTAGGGATTTGGAATCCGGGGGTTCGAACCGCTCTCAAAATGCTTCTGTTTGCTCTGGTAGACGGCAGTTTTTGCTTCTGGCTGATTCGGCGGATACTGGCCAAATCCGGTCGATTCTTGGTCATAAGCGTCGAATAAACGGCAAAGCCGTTGGGCAGTTCCGGGCGGGAGTGCCGGCCGCTGCTCATTGGTTCCGGTAGGCGTCTGCGCGGCTGAACACCCCGACAACCATGACGCGTCGGTGCTCGTCGTCAATGCGATAAATCACGCGATATGTGCCCCGGCGGGCGCTATGACGATCCTCCAGCGGTGGCCGCAGACGCTTGCCGACGCGGTGCGGATTGTCTAGCAACGGTCCAGTAATGAACTCGTACGCCGCGAACGCGACTGACTCCGGAAGCGATTCGGCTAGCTGTCTTCTCACGATCGGGGCAACGACCAATTCGTATCGTTGTTGAGTCACTTCCTGACTCGACGAGCGCGCATCGCTGCGGCAAGTTGGTCTTGAGTCTCGCCTTCGCCTCGGGCCAGTTCAGCGTCGGCCTCGCTCAGCGCGCGTACTGCAGCCGAGTCGGATAGGACTGCAATTGTTTCCTCGAGTGACTCCAGGTCGTCGACGGCGAGAATGACCGCGGCGGGGCGTCCGTGGACCGTGACGGTGATCCGTTCGTGTTGCTCTCCTACCCGAGCCACCAACTCGGACAAGTGGGCTTTCGTCTCAGCTAGCGAACGGACTTCTGTCATAGTCATAAGTATGACCATAAATTGGCAGTGTGTCCAAGCCTGGGCCGCCACGCTGGTCAGGATTTGACTCTCACGCGTCCATTCTGGCTGTCGCCAACAGGTAACAACGCTGATCGTCAACGCGCTCCGCGTGGCAGAGCTATCAGACGCAAGCAGATTTGGAAGCACTAGCGGTAACCCGTCGCCGCGTTGTCGACATGCTGTCGGCGCTCACGTCCCGCTTTCCCTCCGACACGTCGGGCTGACCGACGCGCACCGGGGCACCGGGAGCGCTCACTGATTCTTCTGCCGTGCGCGCTAGGTCGTCGCCCGACGGCGCGCAGGTGCGCCGATCTTCATGAACGATGAGTTATGTGGCGACACAGGGGTTCCGGTGGTTGTCTTCGAGTCGAACGATGCACCATCAGCTGCTGAACAGTGGAATTAACACACGCGATATTTCGACCGTGTTGATAGACGTAAGGGGCTGCAGCGCCTCGTGTCCGGGGCGCACACCGCCACGGTCGGGAGGACTTCGTGAAACCTGCACAGCTCACCAATCGCGCGGCGGCGGCCGCCGCTGCGTTGGCGCTAGGGGTGGCGTTGGGCAGTAGCGCCACCCCGGTCGCGGCCGCGGATGCAGGGCCCGCAGATGGAACGTCGACCGCCTCGTCCACTGCCGGATCGGGGCAGCCGAAGGCGACGGCTCCGGCAGGGCGGTCGAAGATCGCGTCGGCAAAGCCGAAGCCGAAACCTCTCGCGGGCTCGTCAAAGTCCAGATCGAGCGACCCGAACCAGGCCCCGGTGGTGCCCACGCAGCCACCGGTGGTCGATCCGTCCACCATCCAGAACCGTCTAGTCTCTCCCAACATCATCGCGCGCAGGGTTACTGGCGTGGTGGAGTCGGTCATGACAGGGCTGGCTGGACCGCTGAGCAACACCTCGGAGTCACCTCTCGGTTGGCTGCTGGCGGCGGCCGCACGCCGCGAAGTGGGGCAGACCGACGCAGTCGGTTCGTTGAAGACCGGACATACGCCACGGCAAAGCTCCATGGCGATGGTCGCCGCTCCTGTCCTCGATGGGGCGGCCACCCGCCTGGAAATCGCGGTGAGCACCCTGTTAAAACCGATTCACACCTTGCTGTCGGACCTCGGTTTTGTTCCCGCCAGTCGCCAGGAAGAAGGTTTCCCCGGTTCCTGCGTGGATTCAAAGTGTGTGTCCAGCACTGACATTCCGGTTCCACAACCTGCCGTCCAAACCACCTTCATCAACTTGACCGGCAAGCCATTAACACTGACCAACCTCGTGACATGGGACCCGATGGGCTTCGGCCCCCAGAACGGCTACGTCCTCGACAATGCCCGCCAGGTCGAATTCGGGTTCTACACCAACAACGACCAGGACACCCCCAGCCGGGCCACCATGGACTGGACCGACGGAACCAACTCCTTCGACGTATACGTCAAGCATGACGGCGCCTTCGTGACCCCGTCGAGCACTAATGTGCAGTCCGACGTCTTCAACACCCCGCCCCCGGTGTCGGGCACCCCGCAAGCGGCGGTTTCGCAGACGGTCCTCCTACTGCCGAAGGCGGGCACCGAAATCAGCATCGCCCCAACCGATGGCTTGGGCCAAGCGATCGTAGCGACGGCGGTCTGTGACAACCGAGGCACCTGCACTCAGGAGGCCGTCGACTCGAGGATCGAGTACTCCGCGGCGAAGAATGTCGGTAACACGGTATTCAATTACGGGACAGTGGATTCGGCCAACACCTACGAGGTGATCCACGAAGCGGTCAAGACCAACGGCATCGAGGAGAACCTGAAGGTCGCCGCTGGCGGCTCAGTCAAGTTCGAACTCGGCCCCCTGAAGTTCGAGACCGAAATCAGCGCGGTCATCCAACAGAAGTACGGGCACACCTGGAGCGACGGCGTCATCACCAAACAGGGCGCCACCGTCAATGTCGCACCCGGCATGTATGGCCAGATCCAACTGTCCTACGGCGAATACCACGACACAGTCGACATGACGTTGACCGACAAGAACGTCACCATCAAAATTCCTGGCGTCCAATATGTCAGCCCCGTTCCCGCCGATGCAGAGAACGCGGATGGCACGCCGGTCGCACCGCCCGTATGGACCACCGTCGACTACGCGATTGGCACCGGCCCCGATCCCTACCCCAACTCGACGTCCAGTCCGACACCGCCCACCAATGCATCTGGGCCAGTGCAGAATCCGACGCCAGCCGACATCCCGGCGCCCACCATGCCGGCGCCCGCGCACAAGACGGTCAGCGCGGCGATCGACGACTTCGTGAAATCCGAAGTACGAGCTCTGAACCGCCTGCCTGCAATCTTGTTCGGCGACAGCGCATCACGCCAGCTGTTCACCCAGGGCTTCGAAATCGTCAACCTGACACCGTATCCGCAGAAGCTCATCTCGATCAGCGGCGAGTACGAACAAGAAGAATCCCCAAGCGTCGGGTACATTCTCCAGCCCTACCAAATGGTGCGTGTCGAAGTCGACCACAGCTCATTCAGCAAGCAGGAGACCGTACTGAAGTGGCAGCGCAACGACGGGGTGACAGCAACACTCAGCGAAGCGACCCTGGTGTCGTTCCCCGACACCGGTGAAGCCGTCCGCTGCAGCAGCGATGCCTGCATGGACGGCGGGTACGACGACCCGAATCAAGCCGGAATCATGTACATCATCCAACCCAGCCCCAGCGTTTTCGACTTCACGGCCGACCCGAACCTGGCGTCGGCGATTGTCGATGCGGCGTGCTACTACGACTCGGCGGGGCGCACCCCCGGCTCGTGCAGCGCCAACGTCACCGGCCAGAGTTACTACACCGCGCCAGTGACCGCGCCGGCTCGCTACAACTACAACAACGCCTCACAGGAGAACTCCTTCTCCGAAACGCTGACGACCTACAAGTCGGAGACCGACAGCTGGTCGGCCGGCGGAGGAATCAAAATCAAGGAGAAGTCCAGCCTGTTCGTCGGCCAACAGATCGAACTCGAAGCGACCACCCTCTACACCGGGTCGGTGCAGGAGAAGGACTCCGAATCCACCACGGTCAAGCAGAATGTGCCGCCGTATTCCACCGGCACACTGTCCTACGGCGACGCCTACCTTCGCACCTACGGGGACTTCACCATCTATCTGCCCAACAGCATCGCGATCGTGCGGGACCAGTGGCTGGAGAATCCGTCCGGCTTGGCCGCCATGGGACCGGTCGTCAGCCTCACTGACTACCCTGGACCGCCGAACATCTGACTCGCTACGTCGGCCACGTGCGGCGTCCCTCATGGGTTCAGCCCCGGAGTGCGCTGCCGCCCAACAGGCCCCCTTCGCCGCCGCGCACCAAGACAACGCCCCCGCTGTGCGTGACTGGCCGAACAGGCGGCATACCTGTTCTCGTGCAAGCCCGGTCAGTTGGGCGGCGTCGTTCTTGCGGCAGTGGGAGAAGCTGATCGGCTTGTGCGTCTGTCAGCTGCGGATGAGTTTCATTGCGGCGAGGTGTTGCGGTAGGTCGTCGAGGTAGCGGGTGAGCGCATGCCGCACCTGGGTCTCAACGGACGGCGGTGGGTCGACGTCGTCGAACTCGAGTGGGGACATGCGGTTGACGGCCAGCAGCGCTGAGATAAGCGCGTCCCTGTCGCGGGTGCCGTCCAGCAGAGGGAAGAGGTGACGGTCGATCGGCGAGAGGATGAGCGTCTCGTGCCACATATTGAAGGTCGCCGCGATGGGCTGTGTGCGGGTGAGTTCTGCCATCCGCCGTGCCGTCGCGGGTAGCTGGAACGGTGCGTGGGTCGGCTCGGGCAGCACTGGTACTAGGCGGTAGTCCACGCCGCCCTGGAGGACCAGGGTGGCCATCAGGTTCTCGATGTTGGACGCCAGGCTGGGGCCGGGCGTCACACCCGCGGCGAGCAGTCGAGCGGCGACGGTCTCGACCAGCTCGTCGCGAGAGATTGTCCATGGCCATCGATCGGTGAGGGTGTCGATCGCCGCCTTGATGCCAGGATCGTTGGTGAACAAGCGCGCGCCGTCGGCTCGCTGATACTCCTGCCGGGTCTGGTCGATTCGCGTCGGCTCCTCGGCCGGCGGCAGCCAGGCCGACAAATGTAGTTGTGCGTAGCGGCTTCGGCCGGGACTGTAATTCGCTTGTGCCGCCCGCTCAGCATGAACTACAAGCGACTCGCGGAACATGCGGTTGACGACGGAAGTCCAGGTATTGCTCAATCAGCAGCTGTGCGCCGCCGCACGTGGCGGCCAGATATTCGGCCACCCGGGGACCGAAATTGGCGGGAACCATCGTCTCCGGGCGGGCCTCGCACAGGAAGGCCAGCCCGTGCTTGTCGAGCCGGCTCAGCATGTCGATGAAGTAGCAGGGCGCGTTGAAGGCTTCCAGTTCGTCGTGCAACAGATAGGAATCGTCGAAACCTTCGTTGGCTGCCCGGTTTTCGGCGATCACGCATGCCAGGACACCGTCGGGTGGTGCTACCTCCTCGAGGAAATTCAGCATCTCGGTGGCGCTGGCGACTTTGTCTGGCGCGGTGCGGTCGCCGCGGCTGGCCAGCAGCATCGCGTCGCGCACCACCTCTTTGGTTTTCCAGCCCGGGTAGACGTTGTAGCTCAAATAGCCGACTCCCTCGGGTGCCAAGACCGCACGGATCATCGCCAGCAAGGCGTGCTGCACGTGCGGCGGTACCCAGCTGTAGACGCCGTGGGCGATGACGAAGTCGAAGACGCCGAGAGTTTCCGCATCGATTTGCGCGATGTCGGCGGCGATGAATTCGATGTTGTTCAGTTGCAGGCTGGCGGCGCGGGCGCGGGCCTGCTCGATCTGCACCTCGGACAAGTCGATGCCGACCACACGAGCGTGCGGGTTTGCCGCGGCAAAGGGGAACAGGTTACCGCCACTGGCGCAACCAATTTCGAGGACACGCGCGGTGAACGTTTGGGGTGCCGGCAGGCCGAACAGGAAGGAAACGGCAGCAAGGTGTTCGGGCGCGGATTGCGGGAAGGAGTTCGAGGTATAGGGGTTTTGTCGTACTCGTCCCGCAACCGGTTGACTGCGTCGGCCAGATGGTCCGTCTTCCGCACGCCCGCAGCATACGGACGATCCCTGCGCTTGTGGTTGTCGGGCCTGACTGTCCGTTCGAACGATCCCCATCATCGGGCGGATCCATGTCGCCAGAATCCGTAGGTGGCTTAGCGGTTGCGGTGGGGTGCGCCGATCGGGTCAGCTTGCCAGCTGTTTGTCAGAAGCGCGGTCGGAGATTTGACGTCGCGCACGGCGCTCGACCAGCACCGGGATGAAGTCGCGAATCTTGCTGTCCGCGAACGATTGCCGGGCCTGCGCGATGACGGCGACAACTTCTGTCGGCGCGACGTTGGGATAGGTGTCGATCAACCGTCGTTCGACGTCGTGGATTCGCGCGCCTTCGCTTACCTTGGGCATGGTGTCATCGTGCCTCGGAGAGGCTGTCAGTACAGGGGCCGTTGGTCCTCACGCCAGGGTGAGTTCCCCCACAGACCGGGCGCGCGGTGACACACACCGCTGGCAGAAGATCGCAAATATTCCCCCGGGCTGCTGCGAGCGTCGGAGCACACCTCCAGACGGCTACTTGTGACTTACGCCTGCCCGGTGCGCGGTCAATCCGCTCGTGGGAATCGCTGGTCGAGTGCGTGGATCATGTCGCAGAGTTGGACGTGTTCCCTCGACGCCAGGCGCAACTGCCGCTCCATGCGCCGTGCCTGGTGGTGTTCGTTGCGTCGGCGATAGGTCTCCAATGCCGACCGGTATTTCGCGACGCGCTCGGCTAGCAGATCGGTTTGATGGTGCAGTTCGCTTCGCAGGCTGCCGGCCTGCTGGTGGTCCGCTTCCCAGGCCGTCGGCTGCCTGCCGTCCGTAGGCGGCCTGCCGGCGTGCGGTCGATGCTGCATCACCGACACGCTAACCCGAGCACCGCTGGCGCGCTGGACGGAGCAGCGCGGCTAGGCGTAGGAGACGGATAGCTCGTCGAGGGCATGGCGGGCGTCACGCTCGACGAATAACGGGATGAATTCGCGCACGGGCGCGCCACGAAACCGCGCGTGCAGATCTGTTACCACCTCCGCGATGGCCGCCGCCGTCATCGTCGGATAGGCGGCGCTCAACCGCTCAACGATTTCGTCGAGCTGTGTCCGCTCGTCCAACGACTTGACCATTGCAATAGATTCGCATCCCGTTCACCTGCCGTCAATGTCGAGAATTTGCTAGATGCATATATAGACCCTGGGTTGTCTCCGGTGCACACGATGCAGATGCCGTCAATGGTTAGCTGTGAGGCAACCTATCTTTGACGGATCGGCTAATAATGTCGTTCCTCAAGATATTTACCTCTACACGAAGCCCCGCACAGGATGATCGACGTATTCTCGTTCCGGATGTCGACCGACCTGAGAAGCGCGGTCGACCCTTGCTCGATAGCGACCGCTCTTTCCGACGCCTTGACGAAGCTCCGACCAGGGGCCCCGGCAGTGTGGTGTTTCAGGACATCGAAATGGAGTCTTTCAAGACATCGGAATAGGTGTTGAGCCAGTTTCGGCCGGTGCCGAAGGCTCGGTTGGTCATCACTGCGGTGCTCGTCGAGGCCGCTCGCAGTCGGAGGTCACGCGGGATTACGGGGTGTCCCAGGGCTGCAGCAACCCGGAGACCCATACCCAACGGCCGCCACGACATCCTGGCGATGAACTATCTAGGACGCGCTCTCCGGCCGGTGTCCCTACTTCTTCCTTCTTCGCGGTGCTCATACTCCTTGCTGAAGCCGCTGACCCACCCTCGGTGGTGTGGTGCCCACCAGGTGTCATCAGGGCCGAGCATGACGGAGAGTTCACGCCACTGCGGGGCTCATGCGGCAACAGCCGTCGGCGCTCTATAACTCGATCCCGGCGCTGGTTTCGTGGCCCACGCTTCCAATGATGCGGGTCGCTTCACGGAGCTGAGCTTCGGCGCTCAACGCAGGCAGCTCCGCGTTGAGGTCCGCACCACCGCTGGTGCGGCGAGCGAAGGCGCGGACTGCGGCGGATTCGGCACGCACGAGCCGGTTTTCGAGGTCGCGGGCTTCCGCTCGGGCGGCGGTGAGGATTGCGGTGTCTTCGGCCAGCGCCGCCGCGTGCCGAAGGTGAATATCACGCTCGCTGACGATGCCGTCGGGACCGCCGGTGACCGTCATCAGCGCCTCGTGAGCGGCCTCGCGCTGATCACGGGTGTCGGCGACGGCGGCGTCGATCGCCGCGGTGTGCTGTTGCAGCTGTAACCGATGCCGGCGGTAGCGGTCCGCGAGGTCGCCATCGTGTCGATGAGTGGCGTCGGCGATCTCCTCGTCCAATTGGGACAGCAGCTCGTAGTGCCGATCGTGGGTGGTTTCGGCGGCTACCCAGTCAGCGTGCGCGTGCGCCAGTTCGTATTGGTAGGGCCGTTGTTCGCGGTGTCGGTGATGCAGTGCGGCGAGCTCGTCGGCGGCGGCTGACGCGGCGGGACCTTGCCCACGAAAGATGCTGCGCGCCAAACCGCCAGCGCGGGCTCGGGCGGCATCGCGGCGCTCGCGCAGGGCCGTGATGTCGGTGCCAGTGAGTGCAGAGGTTGCGGGCCGATGCGGGGACAGGTCGGTGAAGTCCAGGCCGTGGAAGTTCGATTCAGCGTCGTCGGTGGGGTAGTCCAGCGGATCGGGCGGCGGCTCGTGCTCGTCGAGGGCGTCGACGCTGTCGGCGACTTCTGCGGGGTGCAGCGCCGGAGCGTCCCGGTCTACTCCGCGGGTCAGTAGCTCCACGCGGTACATGAGCAGGCGGGCGTATTCATCCGGCCGCAGGTCCATGACTTCGCTTGCGTCGTAGAGGTATTCCGCCGCTGCGGACAGCAGGTCACCAGGCGCCCAGTCCGAGGCCGCGACCGCGGCGACCAGGGCGGGCCAGGCTGGGTCGGCGACGACGGTTTCAGCGGTGGCGCTGCCCAGGAGTCGGTGCAGATCACCGATCCACGGGGGCCGCAGCGCGATGCCGCTGGTCTGCAGGGCAGCGGGTTCCAGGCTACCTGCCAGTCGCCACCACAGCGCGGCGGCGGGCAGCTCGTCGGGAAGCGGTCCGCGGTCGGTGAGCGCGGTGCGCAGCAGCCGCAGAATGTCGGCGCCGGCGCGGGCTGCATCGTCGAGATGGGTTGCCAGCTGGGGGAAGAACGGATCGTCCCGCAGCCGCGTTGCGATCTTTTCGAGCATCGCGTGCCAGCGCTGGCCGCGCTCCGCGCTGCGCCGTATGCCCGCGTTGATGCGGCCGTTGATGAGCCGTTGCACGGCGGCCGACCGGTTGGCGTATTGCGGCGGCCCGGTGATTCGGGAGTCAGCGGGGTCGACGTCGTGGGCGGCGCGGAAGACCGCGATTTCGGCGAGCAGTTCGGGTTGGCGGGCGAGCAGCGGGCGCCCCCAGTGTGGGGCGGTGGCCGCTGTCCAGCCGCGGGCGGTGTCGCGGATCTGCGCGGCCAGGTCGGTGACCAGGGCGGTGCGAGCCGCCAGGTACGAGCCCCACAGCGGATCGGCGGTCAAGGCGTCCGGTAGTGCGGGCAGCCAACGTAGCGGGCCGACCCGCGCGGATGCCGACGCCACCGGGACGGGCAGGCGCCAGTCCAGCACCGCGGCGGGGTCGTGGGCGTCGTCGAATGGTGTTCCCGCAGCACGCTTCAGCGCGGCGATCGGGTCGTGGCCGTCGACGGCCAGCAGCGCCAGGTTGCGGCGCAGCACCGGCCAGGCGGTGCCCTCGGTGATGGCGGGGTCGATCTGGGCGGCGGCGGTGTCGATGTCCGCCATCACCATGGCGCCGACGTGGTGTTCGGCGGCGCGACTGAGTGCATCGGCGTACATCGCGGCGGCGGGATGCAGCCGGGTGAACGGGTCGGTGTCGACGGTCTGGGCGGTGTGCGCGGAGAGTTGGGCGTCGTCGCGGCGCAGGATCGCCGACAGGATGTCGGCTGCGGTCGGGGGTGGGTGGCTTTCGCGCTCAGGATGCGGTGCGGGTCGGCTTCGGCGGTGGAGACGTACACGTGGTTTTCGGCACGCCCGCGGGTGAGCGCGACGTAGAGCTGCCCGCGGGTCAGCCGGTCGGAGCCGACCACGTGGCAGGTGTCGGCGGTGACGCCTTGGGCGGCGTTGATGGTGGCGGCATAACCGAGCGTGGTGTGGCGGGCGACGTAGTCGGCGGGCAGTCGCACCCGCCCCACGGTGTCGGGTGCGCGAAGTGCGGTGGCGAGTACCGACCCGTCCGAGGCGACATCGAGGATGCGCCAGCGATTTCCGTTGCGAACCCAGGTGCCGTCTGCGCTACGTAACCATCGGGCATTGCTGCGGGTTTTGATGATGTCGCCGGCCGAGGCCAGCAGGTCGTCGGCCAGCCGAACCTCGCCCGAGGCCTGGCCGGCGGTGCGCAGCCGGTCCAGCCGGGCCCGCTCATTGAGGGTGGCGACCAGCTCGTTGGTCGGGGCGAGCAGCAGCGCATCGCGACCCTTCTCCCGGTCGGTCGACCAGGCGTGGTAGGCCGCGTCCGCGGCGGCTTCGTCGGCACCGACGTGCACGCGGTGGTGGTCGAGATAGAACGCGATACCGGCCGGATCACCCTGCCGCAACGCGAGACTGGCCGCACCTTCGGCCCTGCCGCGGTCGGTGTCACCGAACCGGACGACCGCGCTCAACGTCGGCGTGGGGGTGCGTTCGGCGATGTCCCGCAGCACCCCGCCCGCCGACACCGACGTCAGCTGGTGATCGTCGCCGATGAGTCGCACGCAGGCACCGGCGGCCATCGCGTGACCGATCACCGCATCCAGGTCGGCGGTCGAGGCCATGCCGGCTTCATCGACGACGATCAGAGTATCGGAGCCGATGGCGTCGAACCATTTTCGGGCCGGGTCATCGACTGGGCCCGCGTGGGTGGGGGTGGTCGCGGCGAGGTGGGCCAGTTTGGCGATGGTGTCGGTCGGTGCGCCCAGGTCGGCGCCGAGGACTTCGGCTGCGGCGGCGGTGGGGGCCAGGCCGAGTACGGTGCCGCCGGCGTTGATCCATGCCGCGGCGAGGGCGGCCATCGCGGTGGTCTTGCCGGTGCCCGCCGGGGCGAGGGCGAGCTGGACCCGGCGGCCGGAGGTGGCGAGTTCGGTCACCATCGCGATCTGTCCGTCGTTGAGGGTGGTGTCGCGTTCGGCGCGTTGTTGTTTGATCCCGATGTCGATGCTGGCCTGGTCGACGACGCGGCCGCCGGCACGCTCGGCGGCGGCCAGGATGCGCCGTTCGGCGGCCAGGACGGCGGTGCTGGTGTAGACGGTGGTGTCGTGCCGGGTGTAGATGCTGGTGCCGTCCCGGCGGCGCAGAGCGGGGGGTTCGTTCATCGTGGTGTCGGTGTGGGCGCTGACTGCCACGCTGTGTGCGGTAAGGGCGGCGCGCACCAGTTGACCGACGCCGGCGTCGTGGTGGTGGGCGGTGTAGCGCAGTCGCCGCTGGGCTTCGGCGCGGACGTGGTTGACCTGCCAGGTGGAGCGGGTTTCGGCCAGAGTGGTGATGATGGCGGCAGCCTGCTCATCGACCCAGTGTGGGGTGATCGAGGTCTGGGGCCGGGTCAACGGGTGGCCGGTGAGGCTGGTGATCAGGTCGGTCAATGCGGTTCGGCTGCCGAGTATTTCGACGGCTTCGGTACGCCAGGTGTGGCGCTGTTCGGCCAGGGAGCGGGGTTCGTGTTTGCCCTGCCGGGTTTCGAGGGTGGCCTGCTGGGACAGCGCGAGCATTTCGATGACGGTGGGTTCGCGGTGGTGTTCGCTTTGGAATGCTTTGGCGAGCTGGCCGACGCGGTGTTCGATCGCGGTGCGCCGTGATGACCAGCGTTGCAGCAGTTGCGCTGGGATGCCGTCGATTTCGCGGATCGGCCGGCCTTTTCCGGTGGTGGTCTCGGTGAAGCGGACCCCGACGGCCGTGATCAGGTGGGCTTCGAGGCGGGTGTTGTAGAGCTCGGAGGCGGCGACTGCGGCGCGGTAGAGCGGGGTCCCGTCCAGCGCCAGCCAGCGACCGATGCCGTCGGCGCCGACCGCCTGCACCTTGTTGCTGACCGCGACGTGGGTGTGCAGGTTCGGGTCGCCCGCGCGGGAGTCGCGGTGGTCGAACACCGCGGCGATCAGACCGGTGGTGTCGACCTGGGCGATGCCGTCGGTTCCGGTGCGGGAGAACGCCGCGTGTTCCTCCAGGAACGTCAGCGCGTCGGTGACGGCACCGTGATGGCAGTCCTCGATGGTTTCGGCCAGTACGCGGGGCGCCAGCGCCCACAGCGCGGACACGGATTTGACCGGGGTGAACGTCAAGTCGTAGCCGGCGACGGCGGTCGTTGGCGCCCGGGTCTGGCGGGCGAGGAAGCCGGTGAACTCGCGGTCGTCGGCCGGTGGGCGGCTGTACTGTTCGGTGAACATGTCGGTGGCGACGGCGCTGCGCAGCCGAGCGCGGACGTCGTCGTCGATCGGGGCGTCGCGGTCTGCCCCAACAGACAGGTTGTGGCTGAGGTAGGCGCTGCGCAGTCGGCGGGTGAAGTCGTTCTCGGCGTTGCTGATTCGGAACGGGCGGCCCAGCCGGGCGGCCGCTGTGGCTCCGGCGCGCCCCAGTCCGAGACCGCTGAGGTGGCGGGTGATGCGCTCGGCGTTGGGATGTAGTCCTTCGCCGAAGAGGGCTTTCATCTGCTCTTCGGTGACTTCTGATCGGGCTGTGACGGACCATAATTCGGCCACTGTCGGGTCGGTGCTGTCACGCCCGGGCGGGTTGCCGAGTGACGGCAAGCCGCTGCCGAGCCAGCGGCCGGGGCTTTCGCCCTTGTCGGTGTAGTAGTCGGCCAGGCTGGGCCGGCCACGCTCGGTGGCATCGGCGGCGGCGACCTGCCGGATCAGGTAGAGGTATCCGTCCCCGGCGGTCAGCTTGTGTAAACCCATCACCACAGTCGACGTTATGAACCCGCGGCGGCTTGTGCGACGGCCGTTGTGATCTTTCGTGACCTGAATGCAAGAGGTGTGATGGCCGATCTGTGGTTGTGGTGAGCGGGCTGGTGAGGTGAGGTGCGGGACGAAGGTGGGGGCGGGTTTGAGTTGGGTGCGGCATAAGGGTTTTGGGTGGGGTTAGCGTGCCGGGTATGGCATATAACGCAACGACGAAGGCGGCGCGGGCGGCCGCGCGGACGGCGGCGCTGGCCGCCGCCGAGGAGCTGGCGGCCCGGACGCGGGCGAACATGGCGGACCTGGCCGCGTTCTTTTCGGCGCGGGAACGTGCCGAGGCGGTCGATGACTGGCTGGCCGAGAAGGTGGCTGCCGCGCGGGAGCAGGCCCGGCTGCGCCGGGAGGAGCAGCGGCGCGCCGGTGGGGTGGCGTTGGCGGCAATGGCGGCGCGTGGGGAGAGTGCGCGCTCGATCGCGGGCATGGCTGGGCTGGAGGTGAAGGCGGTGCGGGAGTTGTTGCGGTTGGCGGAGTCTCGTGGGGTGGATGCGTGTCGCGAGCAGGGAGCCGCGGAGGCGGTAGGGCCGCCGTCAGATGGCGAACGGGCCGCGTTTCCGCCGGTGGTGAACGAGGTGATCAATTCGTCTGCCGACGTGGACGAGTCCCGTACAGGTGAGAGCCCATAGCCGTCGGGGCAGCCCGGCCGGCCCTGGGGTGGGCGCGGCCGGGCCAGCTGCGGCTAGGCGGCGGGGTAGTCGGTGTCGGCGGGATGAGCGCGGTATTGGTCGCCGTCGAGGAACACTGCGATCGCGGTGCGATGTACGTCGGTGAGGATCTCGAGGGTGGACTGCAGGGCGCGTTGGTCGCGGATGCGCCAGGTGATCGGCCCGGTGTAGAGCTCGGTCCAGTGGATGATGTGGTTGCGTTTCTGGTTGAGTGTCATCTGGGCGCTGGCGGCGTAGTGCGGTCGGCGGGTCCATTCGATGGCCAGCGTGGTGCGCAGGAACGGCTCGTCGGGATCGGCAGGCGGGGCGGGGATTTCGCGCGGGATGGCGGCGGTGTAGCCCCGGGCGGCGGTGAAGGCTTCGAGCAGTCCCTGGGCGGCTTGGCAGCTGTAGAGCACCATGAGGATTCCGCTGAAGGTCATGCTGATGCGGGCGTCGGGGGTGCGGGCGTGGTGCACGGAGATTTCGGCGTGCTGGTCGCCGCGCAGCGTGGCGACGGTGTGGGTGATCAGCGCCGGGGGTGTGGTGTGCGTGGCGGTGGTAGAGATGGTCATGGGTTTGCTCCGTTCGGCAATGTTGTGGTGCGCCGGTTGGCGTGGGGGTCGGGGGACCGGCGGGGTGGCGCCGTCAACCCCGCAGAGCCCGGCGGAGAAGCTGGAGGCGGATTTTCGGCCGCGAGCGGCAGCGAGCTGGGTAGGGCAGAAAATGCCGCCGGAGCCGCCCGGGCGCAGCGGACGTGAGCGCCAGCGAGCGGAAGCGGAGAACGGGCGAGCCCGCCGGGCGTGGGTTGACGGTGACGGGGTCCCCGTCGGTCACACTGGGCGCACGCTGACGGCTACTGAGGTGAGGGGCTACGGATGGGGCCGCCGGCGGCGGCCTGCCCGCGCGCCAGCGCGGTGTGCCGTGCGGTCCGGACGGGTTAGTTCGCCTCGGCGGTGAATTCTCGGTTCGGCTGCTGCCGGGCGCAGCTCTGCCGGCTGCGGCGGCTCAGGTCGGTGAGTTCGTCGCTCGCCGCGCCCAGGTGTTGGGTGAGCGTGGCGTGGTCGGCGCCTGCGTCGGCGAGGCAGACCATCGCCATGCCGTGCGCGCGGAAGCTGCGGCGGTAGGCCGCCTCGAGAACTTCCCGCGCGTAGCTGAGTGCCAGGGAGGGCGAGACGGTGCTGGTGTAGGCGTCGGCCAAATACAGCGCGAGCCGGTGGTGCTGGCGGGCGCTAGGGGTTGCCTCGGGATTCAGGGCTTGGCGGGCGGGCTGGCGGCTGCCGGTGGCCAGCACCGCGACCGGGTCGGGGTCGTGGCCGGCGTCGACGAGGGCGCCGATGATCTCGTACGCCCAGCGGGCTATCGGGTCGTGGATGGCATGGTCGGGCACCAGGTCGAGGATCGGTGCGACCCGGGTCGCCTCCAGGTGCATCAGGGCTCCGATCAGCTGGTGTTCGGGGTCCCACTGTCGGGCAAGGGATTCCGCGTGGCGGCGCTCGGTGAAACGAGGCGCGGCGGGGCGCTGGCCGGCGGCGGCGGTCATGATGTCTCCGCGGGTTCGATGCGCGCCTGCCCGGCCGTGCGGGGGCGGCGCGGTGATCGCATCGGAAGCACCAGCTGATAGCACCGCGGGAGCTCGCGGGTGGGTTGCTCGTGGAGGTAGCAGTCCGCGACGACGGCGAAGGCGACGAGAGCTCGGTGGGCGTCCTGATAATCGCGGTGCTCGGTGGTGTGCCGGTCGCCGAGATGGTCGATGGTGAGCTGGTACATCAGCGGGCCTCCGCAGCGTCAGGATCGAAACCGGATCGGGGTCGTCGTTTGTGTCGTTTTCTCTTTCCATTTTAGGAATTGGCTCCGACGGGTAGCGACGGTTATTCGGGAGTTGGGGACGGATATCTTTCTGTGAATATCTGCTGCCGACTCTTAGACGGATATCCGCTCGGTGCAACGGTTTTCATCCTGCAACATCCGGGTTGTATTGCTTCCGGAATTTCACCGTTCGCGGAGTCGCTATTTCGCAATTCACTCGCCTACCCGGCCTCGCATCATTTGTTCGAGCGTCGGGCGAGGCGAATTCCTGTGGGCCGGGGTGCGGACGGCGGCTGCAGGCTGGGCAGGAGCTGCCTGCGGCCGGTTGACCGTGGCTGCCGTCATCGGGGTGGTAAATGTTGTTAGCTGTAGACGGATATCGCAGCGTGACGGGGGCTGATGCGGCGGAGGGGGCCATGAGCAGATCGGCGGTGCGAGGCGCTGCGGCCATGCTGCTGGTGGGGGCGTTGGCCGGTTGCAGCTCCACCGTGACTGGGCTGGCGGTGAAAGCACCGGAGTCGTCGGATTCCGATGGCGCGAGCGTGGCGTTGATGGACACGGGTGCCTATGAGACCGCCGCCAGCCATCCGTACGGCACCGCGGGGGCCGATCGGGCGGGTCAAGCTGTCCTGGAGTCGCAGCGGCTGGCCGACTTCACGGTGGGCCCGTGGCAGGTCGACGACGCGATCCGGTTTCGCAGCGGAGTCTTGGATACCGCAATCACTGGCGTGATGCCCGACGCTGCCACCATCGCCCGCGCCAAGGCGCTGGCAGACCCCGTGGTCGATGTCGTCGGCGCGCATGGCCTGGTTGCGGGCTTTTCGACGTTGCGGGTGACCGGCCGCGGCGCCGACCAGGCCCGCGGGCTGCAGAACATGGTGCTGCGGTTTCCTGATCCGGGGGCCGCGGCAGCTGCCGCGAGTGAGATGGCGGCCAAAGACCCCGGTCCGGTGGGCGCCCTGCCGCCATATCCGGTGCCCATCATCGGCCACCCGGAGGCTCTGGCCACGGGCTACGACCTGGCCGACCGCACTCACATACTGCACAGCTATACCGCTCGCGGCCCGTACGTGCTGGTCCAGTTGGCGCAGGCAGCCGACAAAATGCTGGGGATGAAACCCGACGTGCTGGTACAGGGGGTGTTGAACCTGCAGACGTCGCTGATCGACCAGTTCGCACCCACCCCGCTGGACAAGCTGGCGGATCTGCCCCTGGATCCGACGGGCCAGCTGCTGGCCCACACGCTGCAGGCCCCGGACAAGAAGGCCCCCTCGAACATCGGCGCGTGGAAGCCGACGGGCTGGCTGCACTTTGAGGATGACCCGGTGACGGCCGCGACGCTGTTCACGACCTCCGGGGTGGATGCCATCGGCCAGCGCCTGGCCACGGTGTTTCAAACGCGCAATGCTGACAGCGCTGCCCGAATGGCCGATGAGCTCAGTGCGACTTTGCGCGCCTCGGACGGCATCCGGGCCCTGCCAGAGGAGGTGCGGGGTCTACCGCGAGCCCGGTGCTTCGAGCGGGTGAAGGACGGGCTTCCCGATACCGCGGCGGTGTCCTGGCAGCGGATCCTTTGGCACTTCAAGTGTGTCGCATCCGCCGACCGCTATTCGTTCACCACATTCTCGGCCGCCAAAGAGGACGCGGTGCAGCAGATTTCCGCGCAGTACCGCATCCTGGCCGGCAAGTAGGGCCGCGGCGTGGCGTTGGATGCCGGGGCGGTCATCGGCGGATACCGCATTCAGCAGGTGCTCGGCGCCGGCGGCATGGGCACGGTGTATCTCGCCGCCGATCCGGTGCTGCCGCGCTCGATTGCGCTGAAGGTCCTCTCGGCGGAGCTCAGCCGTGACGAGCAGTTCCGGCACCGGTTCATCCGGGAGGCCGATCTGGCCGCCACCCTGGATCACCCGAACATCGTGACGGTTTACAGCCGCGGCGAGAGCGACGGCCAGCTGTGGATCGCCATGCAGTACGTGGCCGGCTCGGATGCGCAGAAGGAACTCGAGGAAGGCCGGATGACCGCGGCCCGCGCGGTGTACCTGGTCGGTGAGGTCGCCAAGGCTCTGGACTACGCCCACGGACGCCATCTGGTGCACCGGGATGTCAAGCCCGCCAACTTCCTGCTGTCCGCCGACGGGCAGCGGGTGTTCCTCGCGGACTTCGGTATCGCCCGCGCGCTGGACGAGGCGGTGGGGCTGACCCAGACCGGCGCAGTGATGACGACGGTGGCCTACGCCGCCCCGGAGGCGCTGGCCGGGGAGCCGGTCGACGGTCGCGCCGACATCTACGCGTTGGGCTGTTCGTTGTATCGGTTGCTGACCGGCCGGATGCCGTTCGGCGGTGCGATGTCGGCAGTGATCGCCGCCCATCTGTACGCCCCGCCGCCGCGGCCCAGCGAGCAGCTGGCGGGCCTGCCGCCGGCGATGGACGCGGTGATCGCCCGGGCGATGGCGAAGAACCCGGCCGAGCGCTTCCACTCCGCCCAGGAACTGGCCAGGGCGGCGGCCGCCGCCCTCGACATGGGCCCGACGGCGCCCGTCGTGGTGCCGCCGCCGCGGGTGGGTGAGTGGACGCCGTCGTCGGGTCCCTCACCGGATGCGGCGTTGACCTATCCCAGTGGCCATTTCAGTGGGCCGCGCGGCCCGGTGCCCCCGACCGGCCGGTGGGCGGCCGGTGCGCTGGCCGATGGGGCCGGGCCCGGTTCCGGGGCGGCGCATCCCGGGACGAGCCGTGCGGGTGGCCGGCGGCGCTGGTGGTGGGTCGCGGCGGCGCTGGCGATGGTGATGGCCGTTGGGGTTTCGGCGGTGCTGCTGTGGCCGGATCCTGCTGCGCCGGGATACACCGCTCAGACGTTGACCCACCTGCACGGCAGCACCCGCCTGGATCAGCAGCCGCACGCGGTGGCGGCGCTGGGTCCCGGCGACGGTGAGGCGGTGCTGTCGCTGGGGGTGCAGCCGGTGGTGATGGTGTCCACGGGCGGGACGCTGCCGAGTTGGGACAAGCAGTTGGTGACCGACGGCTTCCCGGTGCTGCCGAACCTGGATCCGGCGGCGGTCGCCGCCGCCAAACCCGATGTGATCATCGCCACCGGCGACCTCGACGACGCCACCTACGGCAAGCTGACGGCGATCGCCCCCACCGTGGGCCGGCCGACCGGCACCGACTGGACGTGGCAGAACCAGCTGAGCTGGGTGGGACGGATCTTGGGTCGCAGCGACAAGGCCAAGGAGTTGCTCGACACCGCCGCGGCGCAGCAGGCCGATCTGCGGTCGGCGCACCCGGCGTTCGACGGCAAGACGATCGAGGTGCTGACCGTCTCCGACGCGGGCGTCGCGGCCGAGCTGGCGGACTCACCGGCCGTGGCCTACCTGGAAGGCCTCGGCTTCCGCTACGCCTCCACGTGGCAGCGCACCGGCACCGAGACCGGCCAGACCCGGGCGATTCCCGATGTGGGACAGGTGAATTCAGCAGCCACCAATGCGCGCGTGGTGTTGCGCACCGACAAGGCGGCCGGGCAGGGCTCCTACAACGGGCTGCCGCAGCCGTTCGTCGAATACCGGGGCGCCACCATCATCGTCGATGATCCGAACACGATCGCGGCGTTGACGTCGGGCGGGTATGCGGCGACTGAGTTTCTGAATGGTGAGCTGGTCGATGCGCTGGGGCGTCAGATTCACTGACGGCTCGGTGAGGTTGGTGCTTTACCGCGGTTAACCGACGCCGGCTGCGTATTCGGCGCCATAAGGAGGAAGCGCCAACTCCGGCCGCTGCTGGTCGAGGTGGCGTGGACCCTGCCCGCGCGTCAGGGGCGGACCGACTTGCCGCCACTGAACGAGTTACGGCACAAGTACTTTACCGTGAATCTGTCGAACTGATGATCTTGGCGACGGACCTTGATCGGGAGATCACGCGGGGCTATCCGTCAGCGAACTGGTATGTCAGCTGTCGAGTCCGTGAATGATGAGACTTACACCCGAGTGCCAGATTTTGGCGTGGTGTTGAAGGCATCGCTGATGCACAATCTACGGCCGTGGGCGGCTACCTCGAAAAAGTTTGGAATCTACTGACGCGGCCTGAGTGGATGGTTGACACAGGCATACCGCTTCTAGCCACACTGGCTGGTTTGGCTATTGCCCTGCTGGTTGTTCGTAGACAGCTTATTCACGACCGAGAATTGCGCATCTTCGATCAAAGACGCGAGGCAGCTGTTAAGTATGGTCGTGACTTGATTGAAGCCAGAGACGCCTTTTACAACCGAGATGTGAAGGACTCTTTTTGGCGCAGTCCGAGCTGGGAATACTCACAACTCCTCCGCAGCGGATTCTATAGGGGGCTTAAGTTGCATCTTTCGGAAGCCCAGACTGAAGATTTCTTTCTTGTACTATCCAGCATTGATGCCGTTTGGTACGTGTGTCACAACCAAGCTGCTGCGCGCAATCCAGACCTCGTTTGTCACCAGTCCGCCCTGCTCCGCTGTCTATCGGATTACGTAGCTGGTTTGGATAAAGCTGGCCAAACGCTCATGGCCTGGGATGGCCGTAGCCAACTTCCCGCGCTGATATCCCTCTGCCCCACTGAGCGGTTCCACCGACTAAATCCACAAAAGTCTGACGACATTTTTGTGGAGATGATAAGTGCAGAGTACAACAGGATAGTGGACGACCTTGAAGCCAGTCCCAGGATGACGGCGAAATGGAGCGGTATCAAATTTCTGAGCACTATCACATCCCTGGATTAGGTACCTCGCACCCTCCTGTGTGGTTCGGCGCCGGAAGTATCTGAGCGGCAATACGCGTCGGCATCGGTTGCACTGCTTGTGGCCATCGAGCATTCCTCCGCGCTGAGGGAGGTCGTGCGATTGCCGGCATTTGCGCCGGACGTAATCCGTCATGGGGTGCGAACAACTGGTGTACGACTTCACGCTGCCATCGTCGCACCGAGGTTCCGCATGTGTCGCTGACCGTGCACGGTCGCCGCTTCATGATTGACTGCAGGACGTGGTTAGCACCGACGAACCGTGGGCATTCGGCTATCAACGATTTGGCAATGATGATTTGGCAGATCATCTGCTTACGATTGCTCGGTATCGAGCTAATCGAGCATTACGTGAGTTGCACCGTTACCCGTTTGGCTCTCGGTGGGGTGAGGATCCGGAGGCCGTTCGATGGCTCGATAGAGCAACTGACGCGGGCACCGCCGTCGAGATCATGATCAAGCACATCCTGGCGAAGGTCACCCCAGTGCTGATCCTGGATACAAAGAAGATCACGCGTAACAGCATTCTCCATCTCACGGGAAGAAGCGACGTTGTTGCGCGCTTGAGTGCGAACAACGATCCTGCACCAATCGATGCACTAGACGTAGCTACGATCGGAGCCAGTGAGGCGGTGGATTTAGTCGCCAAGATGTGGTCGTCCGGTGCTCGCTTCAGTGTGCGCGACGCCAAGGCGATACTCAACGTCAGAAACGCTGCCATCCACCTAGGTATGTTGAGTCGGTCCACCATGCTCACGACGATGCTGAAATTCATCGATGTGATGGCTGCCCTCGTAGAAGAAGCAGGCGCGCCTTCAGATTTCTGGTCCGTGTCAGTTAGTTCTATTGAACGCAAAATACGTTCCAACACGCCAATCTCCGTTGTCCTGCAGCAGAAGATCGATAATGCCCGGGCAGTAGCGGGCGGCAAGCATTCGATGGATGACTTCACCTTTATGACTTACCTCGGCCTTACCAGCGAAGAGCCCGGCGAACTAGGTTCAACGTATGCCCGCGATGACTTGCCGCATTGGCGCCAGGTGATGTGCCCAACATGTGTCTCCGCAGGAGTTATGTGGGGAGTCTTGGTGCCGGGATCCGTTGAATATCAGGAGGATCCAGAATCTGGGGGAACCTTGTACTGGATTGACGACGAAGCCAGACCAGCGCTATACAAGTGCGGCCACTGCGAGCTGGAGCTGACCCGTGCCGAAATCGGAGAGTACGGGATTGTGCAGCGCAACTTCTCTGACTCCTGGCTCATCGGAACGAGAGATCCCACGAGCGCTGAGCTGAATGCTTACCTCGACCGTTACGAATAACTCGCTAGCCCCACGCCAGAATCCTGGCGCAGGGCCTAGTGGTGGGCGCTCCAGGGCCTAGGCTTCGTCTGTGTCGCTGCAGGGATTGTGTCGGCCCTTTGTGCTTCACTCGACGCATGCTCGACCGGGTGGCGGTGAATGTGGAGCGGCGATGGCTCCAGGCTCTGGTCTTCATCAGCGTGGTCGCCTCGGTGTACTTCTTGACATTCGGACTCTACGTGGGATGGGGCTCGTCCGAATGGGGCAGTTATGGCCAATGCGTCGGAAGTGCGTTCACCCTCGCCGCCGTCGTGGTCGCGCTCCGCGAAGCGTCTCGTGGTCGAGGCGAGTCACTCAAGGCTCAGCGCAGCCGACTGATCGATCACGAGCTAACGCGACGACGCGAGAACCTGGACGCTCTGGCCGACCTGTGGGCAGCCCTGATGGGAATCAATATGGCGGCCCTCAGAATCCGCAACTACTTCGACAATCTCCCCGCCAGATTCAACCCAAATCTTCCCCGCCCCGATCAGGACCCCGACGCAACAGAAGAGCCGTTAGCATTCGAAGTCGGAGCACAATTCGCGACCTACGTGGCGCGGTGGGTGGAGACCGTGGAACCTCCTCTTTTCAGGGCGTTGGCAATGCTGAAGGGCTCACCTCTCTACCAGCCTCTGAAGGACCTCAACCAGTTGCTCACGGATTACAAGAACGTGGAGTTGCCAAAACTTACCGCGACACTTGGCGTCGGTAGGCGTCCTGACACCACTTCGGTGGGTGAGGCGTGGAGAGCGATACTCGCCGTCCGGCAAGCGCATCTCGACCTCGCGCAAGACCACTTCAGCCTTAACCTCGAAGACGTCGAAGCGGCACTGGCCACTCCACCAGAAAGCCCCACACCCGAAGACGGGGCGCAGGGCTAACGGGTCAGGCGGACTTGGGTTCTTCCTCGACGGGCTCGGCTTTGGCAGCTTTCGACGCGGCGCGCTCGGCGACGAACGCGGCGTAGGCCTTCTTGATCTTGGGCACGTCGACCCTCGCGAAGACGTATGCCTTCCCATCGCGAGTGAACATACCTTCGGCCTTGCCCGAGCGGAGGAACACGCGCAGCGCCTTCGGTTCGATGTCGAGAGCCGTCGCGATGGCCTTGGTGTCGAGCGCTCCGGCGATGTGGTCGCATCAGTGATCCGCGACAGGCGAATGACGATTGGCGCTCTCAAGCAGAAACGCTACGCACCATGCGATCAAAGTCAATATTTCGCATATTCGATCGGCACCATCGCGCCGCGATGCGCGGCTTCCGCCACCGTTGCCACGAGGCGGCGACTCGCCCTAACCGCACATCAATGTGCGCCCCTCGCCCGAATGATGTTGCATTCCGGGCGAATTGCTGTCCCAGCCGCGGAAATCCTGTTGGACCGGTCGAATCTTTTCAGGTCGACGCAAGGGTGCTGCCAGCGAAGCGTTGGTAGCACTGGTCAGCGGTGCCGAGCAGGCCCGAACGGTAGGCCGTGATGCGAGTGAAGCCGGCGGGCGCGACCGAGCCGTTAACGTCGCTGGCGACCAGTCCGTTAGTGAGGAGCCCGGCCGTAGCCTCATCGAGGTCACCAGCGGTCAGGAGCAGCTGCTGCCCCGACGCGGTCTCAATGGGCGACGACATGGACCGCTGGGCGAACCCGGTGAGGCAGGCGGTGCGCAGGGCGCTCACGGCGGAATCCAGGGGCAGGCCCTTATCGTGTTGCACGGCCAGTGCGTACCGGGACGTGAAGATCGACAGCGCGGTGTTATCGCCCTGCAGCAGAACATAACTGGATTCGTCCTGGGCTCGGCCCAGCTGTTGCAGGGCGGGGAGATCGACGCTGATGGTGTTGGTCGCCGGGCAGTACGACACCGGGGGCGTGGTGGTGGCGTCGGGGCAGTTCGCGGGCTGCAGGGACACCGAGGGCTTGCGTGCCGGCTTGTAGACGGTGCCCAGGATGTCGGCGAGGGTCGTGAGGGTGTCGCCCGTGATGGCGACTTCGCCAGTCTGCATCTGGCCGCTGGGGTCGGCTTGCAGCGACAGCGGCAGATCGCCACGGCGGTGGGTGATTTCGTCCATGTTGATGTCTGCGCAGGCGGTGGTGCCGGTGTCGAAGCCCATCTGGAAGGCGCTGATGCGGTCCAGGGCGGTGCCGTGGCCTTCTTCGATCATGTCGGCGTCGCCGGGGGTGATGGTCGGGTCGCGGCTGACCAGGATCCCGGCCAGGACGTGGTTGAGCCCGTCGCCGGTGCTGATGGTGAAGCGCCGGGAGTGGCCTTCGGCGACCCAACGCAGGTAAGTGCCGGCGAAGCAGTCGGCTTGTTGTTCCAGGACCAGGCCCGGGTCCTTGCGGCTTACCAGGTTGGCCATGCGCTGGATGGCGTGGCCGTATTCGTGGGCCAGCAGCCCGGTGACGGCCATGTCGCCGAAGAATTTCTGCGCGGTTGGCAGCAGCACGCCGCGGTCCCAGGCGATGAGGTTGCACGGGCCGGCGAAGAACGCGTTGACGAATTTGAAGGTCTTTTCGCCGCAAACGGCTGGGCCCGTGGGGTCTTTGGCGTCGTAGGAGGCGAGGGTCTTGACGGGCAGGAACGGGTGGCCGGGGAAGGCGTCGGAGTAGGTGTAGCGCCAGAATTCCTCAATGTCGTTGACGCTCAACAGGGCCAAGCGGTCGATGTCGCCGCCGGTGGCGCCGTCGACGGTGCCGCTGGGCTGCGGCGCGTCGGCCTTGGGGCCGCTGGGTCCGTCCTCGGCGGGCAACCCCCTACCCGGAAGGGGTCATAGAGCATCGACACCGCGTGTCCGGTGACCACGGTGGAGCAACCGGGCAGCAGCAGGGTCAGGCACAGCGCGATGGCGGTGACCAGCAGTGCGGCGTGGCGGCGGCTGCGGGGGTCGGCGGTCATGGGTGTCTCTTCTCGGGCTCGAGGTGGCGTCGGGACCAGTGGTGGGTTAGCCGCGCTCGCGGCGCTGGAGCTCCTGTTGGGCAGCGAGGGAAAGGCGGTCGAGGAACTCGTCGACGTCGTCGCAGTTGTAGCCGCGCTGGAACATCGGCGGGCGGCGGAAGGTGACGCCCTGGACTTCCTTCGGTGACACCAGCAGGCCCGATTCGAGGCGGTCGGCGATCATCTCCAGGAAGTTGTCGACGTCTTCGTGGCGGTAGCCCTGCTGGCCGACGGGTGGCTTCCCAAAGGTCGTGGCGCGCACGTCAGCAGCGGTGATGGTGGTGATGCGTTTCTTGGCCATTGCGTGTCCGTTCCCGAGGTGAGGATCGAGTCGTAGCGGTGCAACAACTATAGGATTATCGCAACGATTTCTGCAACACTTTGTTCGACGCGATTCTCGCCTTCGATGCTTCTGGCCGTCTTCATCGCTGGTCAGTACGTCTGGGTGTTAAGTATCAGGTGCCTCAATTTCGGCCGCGTACGACTGCGGTGACATGCTGGTGTCGGTAGGATTCGCCCAGGTGGGGGACGAGGGAGGCGAGGGTGGAGCAGACGCCGACGCTGGTGGTGCAGGCCGCCGGACTGATCCGGTTGCTTGATCCGGCCGACGGGGTGGCGGTCATCGGGCGGTCCGCCGCGGCCACGGTCCAGGTGCTCGATGAACGGATTTCCCGGCAGCACCTGCGCCTGCAGCCGGAGCCGGAGGGATGGCGCGCGGTCGACCTGAGCAGCAACGGCGCGTATTTCCAGGGGCAGCGCTACGGCTCGTTTTTCCCGTTGCAGGACGGCATGACGATCCATCTCGGCGACCCCAACGGATTCGCGGTGACGTTCGGGCTGTCCTACAGCGAACCGACCCAGCTGGCGCCGCCGGTGGCTGAGGTCGTCGGTGAGGCGACCGCGGCGGCGCCGGTCAGCGGGGTGGGCGTCGATGCCGCGCCGACACCGACGGCCGCGGCGCCGGTCAGTGCGGCCGGTGACGGGGCGGCTGCCCAACCGCACCCGCGGGCGGCCGAGCAGGACCCGGTCTCACAGCCGGCACCGGCTTCTGCCGCCCCGCTGGTGGCCGAGGCGGTCGAGGTGGGGCTGCGTGCGGTCACCGCGGGGTTGGCTCTGCTCCCCCACCGGGTGATCCGCAGTTCACGCCGCGGGTCATCGCGGCGTTGGCGAATCTGCGGGATCTGGAACGTATTACGGGTGCGGCCGCTGCGGTGAGCCCGGGTGCGCCGGCGCTCGCGCTGGCCCTGGGTGCGGTCCGCAAGACTTCCGGTGATTTGATCGGTTACGCGGCGCAGGCACCGGATGCCGCTCTCGGGTGGCGGTTCTTCGCCGCGCGCCGTGCCGCGGGCCTGAGTTTGGACGAGGCGGCGCATGCGGTCGGTTTGGAGCCGGCCGCGGTGTATGCCGCCGAGGGGGTGTTCCGGTCGACCCGGCCACCGCTGCGGCGTTGCAGTCGCTGGTGGCCCAGGTCGCCGGGCAGCGCTAAGCGTTTCGGGCGGTCGGTGTGACGTCAGCCGACACCGGCGTACGGGTTGTGTTCGGCGAGTAGCTTTTCCACCCGCGCTTCGTCGAGGCGTACGCGCACGGTGCTGGCTTCCTGTAGATCCCGGATCACTTTCGCCAGGCTGAAGGCGCTGGAGACCATGAACAGCACGCTGATGCCGAGGAACAGGCGCTGCCAGGGATCCAGGGGCAGGAACAGGATGCCGCCGAGGGCGGCTAGGAAGCTGACGCCGAATGCGATGGCGGTCTGCACGAAGTAGGCGCTGGTGGTCTTGGAGGTGCCGTTGGAGGTGTTCATGGATTCAGTATCGGGTCGCCCAGCGACACTGAGACGCAGCAATTTTGGCGCTCCAGGGTTCGGCAGCGCAGCGGAGCTCTATGCATCGAGGGCGCGGCGCGCGGTCTCACCGTGGCCGTAGTGCTGCGACGAGATAGACGAGGCCACCGGCAGCCAGGGGGAACGCGGCCAAACCCAACCCCACCATGGACAGATATCCGGTCGTGATGCCGAACCACACCGCCCACGCTCCGGCCAGCACAGCGACGGGGGCGGACAACGCCAACGGCCACGACACGGGGTCTTTGTCGCTGTCGCTGCGGGCGTGGCGGGGCGGGGCGCCGGGCCGCCACCGGGACTGGTCGCGGCTCGCCACGGCGGTCGCCGCGAGGTAGATCGACGCGCCGATGACGACCCAGCCGATCAGAGGCAACGCCGCCGACCTGCGGTACCCCGAGGGCGGCGGGTTCAATGCCATGAGGGCACCGCACACCGACCAGTACAGGCCGAGCGCGACGAGGGCGATGCGACGGAGCACGCCAATGAGTATCTCCCGGGACAGGTAGGCGGCGGCACGGCAGATTTGGCCGTCGGACCGGGGGCGGCCGCGGAGTCGATGGCCGTCTCCGGATGGGTGGGTCCCGGCTACGTGAGAGTGCCTGCGCAGCAGGAACATAACGCCAGCCTCTGACGGCACCCGGCCAGACCCGCGGGGGAGCGGGCCTGGCCGGAGTGTCGTGTGTGACTCAGGACGATAATTCGGGCTCGTCGTCGTCGGCCGCTGCGTCCAGGAGGAGGTCGGCGGCAATTTCGAGCTCGCGCTGGGTATGGGGGTCGGTCATTGTCGTGTTCCGTTCTCTCAAGGTGGAGGGTTGCGCCGGCGGCGTCGGGGTGCTGCGGAATCGGCTGAGGGTGGGCGGTCAACCCCGAAGAGTCCGGGGTGGGGCCGGCGGATTTGCGGCCCGCGAGCGGGAGCGAGCCGGGTAGGGCCGCAAATGTCCTCCGCCGCCGGTGCTGCCCCGGACGTGGGTTGACCGCTCGGGGCCCCGGTCGATTACCCTGGCCACCCCTGTTGGCGGCTGGAAGGTGAGGGGGCTGTCAACCCAAAAGCCCGCCGGCGGTGGGCTATCGGTGGCGCAGCGCGCCACCGGGGTCCAATCGTCGTCAGATTTTGCGTCCGGGATGGCGCCCTCGGCACGGTATTCTTCGTATTATGTTTCTCGGCAGCCGGTTTCGGAAACGGCGTTCCGGCGAGTTGTAACGATCAGCACTGCCGCCGTTGCGCACCACGACCCTGAGCCACATGATGGTCGCCACTGCTGGCGGTGGGTGGAAGGCGTACCGCACGAAACCGCCCGGATAGCGGTCGCTGTTGCGATCGTAACCGTCCTCGTGGGCGGGCTTGGTGTGCTGTACGTGACGTCCCGTGATAGCGCTACGGGTATCGGTGCCCAGTGCCAGGTCGCGCGGGAAATGATCGCCTACAACAAGTCTCAGACACGGCTTCTGGACGCGTCGTTCAATCTCGAGCAGCAGCGCGAAGCCAGCGTCGACGACTACCGGGTGTGGGCCGCGCACCTGCGTACCTACAGCGCGCGCATCAGCACACCCGAACTGTCGCCGCCGGCGGGACGCCTGGCCGACGAGGCCGACCAATTGGTGAAACTCGTCGAGCAGGTCCGAGCCGATACCTCAGTGCCAGATCCGTCGGCGCCGCCGCCGTGGCTGAAACCGTACGCTCAAATCGCTCGGCAATTTCACGACAACTTGGCCGCCCTGGATCGAGCCTGTCCTGCGCAATAGCCCCTGGCGGCACACCGAGGAGAGCACTGTCGCGTTTTCTGGCTGGCTTACCGAGTGGGTGGCCGCCGCCGGGCGAGAAGGTAGATGCCTTGCAGAGTGAACACTGCCCCCGAGGCCATGCCGATTATTCCCGGCGTGGTTGCGCCGAAGTAATACTGGAAGAAACCCGCGATCACCATTATGAGGCCGAGGCCGGTGATCAGGGCGGGCTTGGTTCGGCTCTCCTGTTGCCTGCCGCGCATCTCGCCCCTCGCTCCATCTGGTCGCGGGGTTGACCGGGATCTCCAAGCCTACGGCATCGCCCGGCGTCCTCTCGTCGCCAGTTGTTTCAGTCGGCGATTCGCGGTCGGGCGTGATGTGCGGCGTACCACCGTCACTAGATCCCGTCTCGGGGAGGCCGACGGGTGACGGCACGGTTCGGTGGACCGCCCGGACGTCCAACCGTTCCGGCTATCTGTAAACCGTTGCACCGCTGAGCATGTCAGGACTGCGACCAGCGGGGCTGCAGGGTTGTGCGACCCTGCAGCCCCATCCCTCGTTACTCGGCTTCGGCAGGAGGGCCGTCATCGGCGGCGGGCACACCTGCGGCGAGGGTCTGCTCGTAGAGTTCATCGCTGGTGCGCTCGCCGGTGATGACGCGTTCCACCTCGGCGATCTGGTAGCCGTTGGCCTGGAGGAAGGCGAGGTAGTCGCGGGTGCCAACGTTGTAGCGCCACCCCGTGTTTCCGCCGGAGCGCCAGGCGTCCTTGGGGGTGCGGCCTTCGAGAGAACCGAGCACTACGGCGAGAGTGAGCACCTGGGCACGTCCGTCCCCGGTGGGCGGCAGGCTGGTCACCAGCTGACGCAGCCCGTCGCCCTCGGTCACGCCGACCAGTTCTGCGGTGACCGTGGCCGCGTGGTAGTCGTTGATCAGCGCGGGTTCCCGGATGAGGCAGTCCGCGATGAAGATCGCCGCTCCTTTGGGGGGCGTCTTGCGGGTCAGCAGCTTGGTCACGAATTCGCGGCGGACCTGTGTGGCGGCCTCGCCGAGCCGGTTGAGTGTGATGACCTTTTTCCGTTCCCGCCGTTGGGCTTCGGCGTGTTCAGCCTCGGCCTGGGCTAGCGCCGCTGCGCGGGCGGCCGCCGCGTCCTCCTCGTCGCCGTCGTTGTTCACGGGATCTGCTGCGCTGCTCTGGCTAGAGGTGCTGGCGACTCCGGCGAAGCGCAGGAACCGGGCGTCGAGGGTGAATCCGGCGGAGCGGTAGTCCAGGCAGTAATAGATGGGAACATGCACGACGGCATCTTTGACCGTGTTGGCGTGGCGCTTGCCATCGGCGGGGGTGGCCCCGGGGTCGTGTTCGGTGGTCCAGTCGACGCTGGATTCCTCGACGATTTCGCCGGTTTCGGCGTCGACTAAGGCGTCGTCCTCGTCGACCAGCACCGCCCAGCGGGCGGGGTCGGTCACCGAGTCCTCCTCGACCATCGTCCCGTCGGCGGTGCGCAAATAACACAGTTCGACGCAGTTGATATCCCAAGAGCGGGGTCGTTCATCCAGCACAGTGAATCCCTTGTCTCGCCAGACCTTTTCGGCCTCCACTTGCGCGCGTTGGCTTGCTTGCTGCTGGCGCAGTTGGGCCACGACGTGGTCGAATCGGGATGTTCCGGCGACGACGGTGAGTCGCTGGACGGCGTCGGTCAGATCCTCGAACTCGGTCAGTGCGGCGGCTTCGGCGAGGCTGAGCTGGCCAGTGTCCAGGGCGATGGTCGCGGCGGCCGAGTTGCCCACTGCGGCAGCAGCTTTGATGATGTCCTTCTTAACCGACAGCTTCTGGGCGACCTTCGTCACCGAGACACCCGCGTCGAGCAATTGCTGGATGCCCCGGACCCGTTGTGGCTCGGTGAGTGCGCGGCGGTGGTCATTTTCCACGATCTGCTCGGCCACCCGTGCCACGAGCTGGGCGGTGTCGCCGTCGGCGATGGGCCGGACGTAGACCGGGACACTGCTCACACCCGCCTCCCGGGCGGCCAGGGTCCGGCGCTGCCCCATCCGCACCACAATGTTTCCGTCGGCGTCCCGCACCCCGGCGATCGGGATCAGCACGCCGTGCTCTTTGATGTTGGCGATGAACTCGGCGTCGATAGCGGCGTCGTCGCGCACGTTGGCCTCCAGGACGAGGGTGTGCGGATCCACGTGCTCCAGGGTCCCGTTCTCGTGCCCGGCCCCGTCGGGGTTGGTGTTGGTGATGGTGTCGGTCATCTTTCGTGCCTTTCTCCAGGGAGTGGGCGTCTTGGGTGCCGCCCGTTGTTTTTGCCTTCTGGCACTGGAGATGTCAGGCCGGTGACGCCGGGGGAGCGGCAAGGTTCCGGGCGGAAAGTTTTGCGCTGCGAGCGCAGCGAGCGGCCGGAAAAGTTTCCGCGCCGAAGGCCAAGCGCAGCGCCGCCGGTGACCTTGCGGCGGGCCGGCGCCGGCCTAGAATCGGAAGGCCAGAAGGCAATTCTTTTCCGAGGGATTCGGCGCCGGATGCGCCTCCGATACCTGCAGTGACACGGGTGGGGGAGCCACTGCTCCGGGGTCGCATGTTCGAGGGCGGCTGGGCGGGCATGGCCGCGGCCTCGTCGTGAACTGTCGCACTGCACAGTGAGTACGTGCGTGGCCGGTACCTCGTGGTCATCTGCCGATAACCGGCGCCTCGTACAGTCGTGGTGTGTCGTCGGAATCAGCCCCGCGCGGAGTTGACGCCGCTGTGGTGGACCTGCTGCATAGCGCACTGGTGTGCGGGCACCTGCCACCGGCCACCGCGGGAGTCGGTCCAGCGACGCGGGCCGCGCTCACTGCTGTGGCCCGCCACCATCCCGACGCTATCGCCGAGCACATCGTCGCTGTCTTCGATGCCCATAGATTCGAGGAGCGGCGTCAGCGGGCGGCTCCCGATCTGCCCGCCCGCCAGGGCGACGAGCGCAGTGCGCGGGCGGCGGATTACGCCGCCATGGATACGCTGATCACTCAGCTGACGATTACCTATCCGGGCGTTCCGCGGCAGACCATCGCCAGTATCGTCACCGAGCTTGGGGAGACGCTGGCCGACCCGCGGGAACACGCACTCGATCTCCTGCGCATCGAATACGCGGCGGCTCAACGACTTTCTACTGCGCAGTGACCTCTTTGGGCTGCTGGGGACCCGGGCGGGACGGCTGCGCGCATCGGTGGTGCCCCGGCCTCTACCGTGGCGACACAATCGCATAACGCATCGGTCGATTCACGACGGTGCGCGGGTGCATCTCTGAACCGAGAACACTCGTGGTGTCACTGGACGGCTTTCAACCGGTCGTAGGCGCCGCGACGGCCCGCCAGACCAGGTATGCCACAGTGTGGCAATACTCGTCGTCGACGGGTTGACCCGTGAACAGACTGCGCATGTGGATGGGGGCAAAGAGCAGCTCCAGCACCGTCTCGGGCTCGATACCGTCGACGAGTTCGTTGCGCTGACGGGCGCGATGGAACATCTCCGCGAGCATGTGTACTCGGCTTCGCCAAATAACTTGGCGGAGCTGGGCACTGGGTAGGTCGGGGTTGGCGATCAGGTGGGCGGACTGCAGGCTGCGACCGAGGTCGGAGTGCAGATACCGACCCATGCCTAGCGCCAAGGCCACCAGATCGGTGCGCAGGGAGCCGGTATCCGGGGGACTGCTGGAGTGGCTCGACGACTGCTGGAATACCTCGAGGATCAGCTCGCGTTCTGCGGGCCAGCGTTGCCGCACCATGGTGGGGTCAAGGTCGTTGCGATCGCAGAGGGACGCGATGCTGAATCGGTCAATGCCCCAGCGCGTTAATTCGTCGCTGGCGGCGGCGAGCACCCGCTGATGGAGCTCGTCAGGAATCATGTCCGCCGCCACTTCGCCGATCCCGGACTAGGTGAGCCTGAGTCATCCTTGGCCCCTGTGTGATCGTAGAACACCGCCAGAGAGCGCCATCACGAAGAAGGCCCCGCCGAAATGCGTTCCCCGCAGCCGTCTCGATGGCTGCGGGACGCTGAGGCGCGCGGCCGGTAAGAGGTGGGTCAGACATGCTGGGCTGGAGCTGTGGTCGTTGTCGGGGGTCAGCGCTCACGGCGGGTCAGCCCCAGTAGGCGAAGGTACATTTGGCGTTGGGTTCGCTTCTGAAGGCGAGGAGCTTTCCGTCCATGATGATGCTGCAGGTCAGCACGCTGTCACCGGCGCCTTCGGCGGTGATCGACGAGGTGAGCTTGTCGTAGACGGGGTAGTCCTTGCTCCACGGCAGGGTGACGTTGGGTTCGACTTGTTCTGGGCCGTCGTTGATTTGGTAGCGGATGGTGACCGGGCCGGCTCCCGTGCCGAGTATCTGCATCGTCGCGGTGCCGACGGGCGGCCCCGACGGGGCGGCAGCGGTCGACGGCGATGCGGACGGAGTCGATGGCATGGGTGTCGAATCGCTGGTGTTGGTCACTGTTCCACTCCCGGCGGTAGGCGAGGATTGCGGTGTTCCGGCGGTGGTGCTGCATCCGGCGAGGTATCCCGGGAGCGACACGAGGATCGCGGCGGCGACGGCCGCCGTCCGGTTCGTCATCGTCATAGTTTAGGGCGGAGCCTTTCTCAGTTGAGGTGGTAAGCCAGGTCGATGAGGCCGAGGATGAGCGTCCAGCAGCCGACGATGAGCACCAGCGCGGCGATCACGTGGCCGGCGCGTCGCCAGCGGCGGCTCGTTGCGGCGCGCCGGTAGCGGTGGGTGACCGCGGCGGCCGCGACACCGACCACGACGACGGCCGGCACCGTGACGTACCAGGCTGTCCAGCAGCTCATCGGGGCCCAGAAGATGAGCAGGGCGGCGATCACGCCGAGAACCTCGAGCGGCGAGGACATTTCGTCGGCGGTGGCGATGACGAACACCGCCGTGAACGCCAACGTCATGACGCCGGCGGCGCCGACGAGGCACAGCACGACGCGGGCCGCGGACGGTCGACCGGACACGGCCTGCACGCGAGGGCGACCCGGGGGTTCAACAGTCATGTCGCACCCGGGACCGGCACCGGGCACCTCGACAGCGTCTGCCGACATATGGCTCACGCCGGCAGGTCAGGTCGGGTCGAATCCGGTAGCCGGAGTCGGCCATCGGCGTGGGAGGGTCCCGCCGGATGTTCGATCTGCGGCCGCGGCGCGTCGTAGCCGACGATGAGGGAGTTCGCCGGCCGCCACGGCGTGATGCCGCTGCGGCGACGCCGAAAGTAGTTGACGGCCACGATAATTAGGCTCACGGCGATGAACGACAGCAACGCGATCTTGCCGATCATCGCCCAGTCGAGGGACATCGTTCGAGTCTAAGGGCGGTCGGGGAGGCCCCGGTGCGGCAATTCCGCTGGCTCAACACGTTGACTACCACCACCATCGCGGATCGTCAGAAGCGCCCGGGCGGAGGGCAATTCGCGAGGTGGCGGCCTGATCGCTGGCGGTGAACGGTCGTGCCGTCAGGACGGGATGCGGCCCAGAATGGCCTTCGCGATCTGCAGTGGCCGATCGGCGAGGTCGTAGGAGCACAGCAGTCCGTCGACGACGATGTTGTTCTTGGCCGCCATGTACCTCGCGCAGGCCCACCGCTTGCTGTCACTGGGGCGGCGCTGCAGCGTGGCGACACCGTCGGTCACCACGGTCGGCGCGATCGTCCATTGCGGTGACGTCGCGCCGTCGGCGCGGGTTTCACTGACCTGACGCCCGGTGCAGGCGCGCCATTGGTCGGTCATGCGCTGCGCGGCGTTGGCCGCCGCCCGCGCATCCGGGAACGCGACGACCATTTCCGCCAGGTTGTGGCCGCCGGCGGCGCCGGGATCCCGGTACGTCTGGCCGTAGGCGCCCAGGGCGTTGAGGCCGGCGTAGGCGGAGTCCATTCCCCACACCATCGTGCTCACGCACTCCGGCGGTTCGTAACGATCGCCGGGATCCAGGCCAGACACTCCGTGATCGGTCGCGCCGGCCTCCATCGCCGGTGATCCGACCAGGTCCTGGACGGTGTTGAGGTCCAGCAGCAGTCGGGGCAGATCGGCCACGTCCACCGCGGGGGCCGGCGCAGGAGTCGGCGGCGATGCTGACGTGGTCGGGGGGCGGGGGATCGGGTGTTGCAGGCCAACGGAACCGGTCACCGTCGACGCACATCCGGCCAGCGCCGCCGCGGTGGCGGCGGTGACGATCAGCCGGGTGATCGCGCGGGAAAGGAGCTGAGGTGAAGGGCTTTTCATGCAGCATCACCGTCGTCACGGGGCGCGAGAGGGCAGCAGCCCGGCGTAGCGGTGCAGCCGACCGCGCTGGCGACCGGTCGGTGGGCCGGCGCGGCCTCGGCCTGCTCGGGCTTCGTGATGAGTCCGAGCCGCTGTCCGCGGGCAACCACAGCGCGGGTATGCGGTTGGGACTCGCGGCGGACGGATTCTCGGCGGGACGTGACGATCATGCGGGTCTCCCGCCCTGGTCTCGTTTCTGGCTTCTGGCAGTCACGGCGCCCGGCGGTCCTACTTGGGGACACTGATCAGGAAGTCGCCGCGATCGTTTTGGAACGTCGCGGTGAGCTGTCGGGCAGCGCCGTCGATGCTGACGGTGCAGACGAAACTGCCACCCGCCGTCACCGCGGGGTTGCGTCCGCCGTTGCAGACCACGTCGCCCACGTGGCCGGGGCCGTACCCCTGCGCCGGGTCGGCGAGGAGCTGCTGAATGTTCTTCTGCGCCTGCACAATATCGAGCTCAGTGGTCCGGAAGAAGCCGGGACGCCACAATCCCAGCACCAGGACGACCGCCACGACAAGAAAAGCCCCGGCAGCCAGTGCGGGGACCCAGCGGCGGGCCCGGCGGGGTGCTGGCAGTCCGGCGACGCGGCCCGCCGCGGGCGGCGGGGCCACCCCGAGGTGCCCGGGATGCGGGCCGCCCATCGCATATCCCGGGACCTGCCCGGCGGGAGCGGGCCAGCCGGATGGCGGTGGATGGCCGCCGGCCGGATATGTCGGGACAGGTGACGCCGGCGCGCCACGGTGCCCGGGTGTCGACGGCGGCCGGGGTGGCGGGACGGTGCCGAGGGGCCAATCAGGCTGCGCCCGCGGGCCTTCCGGTGGCGGTAGCCGACGGCCGGGGGATGCCGGGCCGACGGGGCGCCGGGGCGTGACGACAGCGGTCGGGTCGTCGGCGGAGGAGCCGGCTATGGGTCGCGGCGGCCGCGCCAGAGGCGTCTGCACGGTCGCGTCCTCTGGGGATACTGCGGAGCCGCCGGCGGCGTTGTCGGGCGGGAGGGACGACGGCCGAGTGCGCTCGTCAGGTTGATCCGGCGACCCCACCGATGTCCCTCCATCACACGCGGGCCGGGGTGTTCTGTGCTCCCGGCGATCGTTGTCACGGCTATCTCTCTTTGATGCTATCTCGGCTGTGGTTGGCTGCACTGCACAACTTTGCAGTTGACGAGGCGGTTGGCCGGTAGCTGCTCGCGGAGGCGGTCGGGTCGGATCAGGGAACCGAGTGGGTCGGTGTGTGTACTGCGAAGGGACTCGCGGTCTCGCCACCTGCGACGCTGCTAGGAGCCGACCAGGTAGGAGCTCCAGACGGTCGCCGCGGAGAGCGGTATCGAGAGCAGGCCGATGAACAGGCCTCGGCCGACCTGCTGGGCCAGGCCGCGCAGGCTGATCAGGACCGCGGCGACCAGCACGTCGATGACGAGCATCGGGCCGAAGTAGAGTGCGAGGAAGGGGTAGGGGCAGGACACCCATGCGATGGTCGTGCCGAGCAGCATGTTGACAGTGGCGGCGAAAAGCGTTGCGGGACCGTATTGCTGGCCCGTGGGATGGCTGTTCGGTGTCGACATGGCAGTGGCTCATTCGTACAGGAGGACGGCGAGGCAGACGGCGCTCAATGGGACGATCATCGCGGCGGCGAGCAGGCTCACCGCGGCGGCGCGCGTCCGCACCGCGGGCCAGCGTCTGATCAGGACCGCGACTCCTGCCGCCAGGAGCGCGGCCGCTGCGGCGGCGACGATCGGCGCGAGTCGGCCCCGCGGATTGACCACCGCAAATGACGCCAGCGCACGTTGCAGACCGATCGCGGCGCCGAGGACCAGCTGGACGGCGAGAAGCAGACCCCACGTCGCGGCCCGCCACGGGGTGGCGCTGTCAGAACCCTGCGGGCGGTCTGCCGGGCACGAAGGGCCAGAACGGTCGTCCATCATCTGATGCTATGGGCGCTGGCTCCACCGGCCCGACGGCAATTTTTCTTCCGCCTCGGAACCGGCCGGAGGCCGGGGTTCGGTGAAGGGGCGTTTCGCCGCTGCGCCTTTGGTAGACAGGAGGTCAGCCAGGGACTGCGGTCGGTGATGCCGGCGATCGTAGGATGAGTCGGCGGCACGTCAGCCGGCATGGGGCAGCCGACTATGGGGTTGGGGGAGACCGACATGGCGTCGACACGTCGTCATCTGCACGGGCGCTGGGTCACCGCCCTCGCGGCCGTGATCGTGGCGGTCGGTGGCTGTGCGAGCCCGGTGCACGGCCGCGTGGTCGCTCCCCTGGATGACCCGTTCGGTGTCGCGGGGCTGCCGGTGACGGATGGTCCCAGCGGCCTTCGCGCCGATGCGCCGGCGCCGACGACCGACGCGCGGGGCAGTAAGGGTGACCCCGTTGACATCCTGGCCGAACAGTCTCTCGACGATGTTCAGGACTTCTGGCAGCAGCATTACGCGCCGGTATTCGGCGGTTCGTTCCGGCCGGTGGCCGGTGCGGTGTCCTACGACGCGAACAATCCGCTGGGGCCTGCGGTGTGCGGGATCAGTTCGTATGACTTGGTCAACGCCATGTACTGCCGCCCGGATCGCCAGATTTACTGGGACCGTGGCGTTTTCGTCCCGACCGCCCGGCGGTACTTCGGCGACGACGGCGTGGTGGGGGTGTTGGCCCACGAGTTCGGTCACGCAATACAGGGCATGGGTAGCTTCGTTACCCGCGACGCCCCCGTGCTGGTGATCGAGCAGCAAGCCGACTGCCTGGCCGGGGTGTACCTGCGCTGGGTCGCCGAAGGCAACTCGCCGCGGTTCACGTTGAGCACCGGCGATGGGCTCAACACCCTGCTGGCCGGGGTGATCACCATCCGCGATCCGGTCCTGACCAAGTTCGACGATCCCGAGGAAGGCCACGGCACCGCGTTGGATCGCGTCGCCGCGCTCCAGACCGGTTTCACGTCCGGGCCCAGCGCCTGTGTGGCCATCGATATGGACCAGATCCGGCAACGCCGCGCCGGTCTGCCCATCGCCTTGCAGACTGGGTCTCGCCGTGATCTGCGCACCGTTGACCGGCCGGTGGATCACGGCACCGTGACCGATCTCATCGACCAACTCAACACCTTCTTCTCGCCGTCGTCTCGGCCGGCCTTGTCGTTCGACCCGACGGCGTGCCCGGAGGCCCAGGCGACCACCCCGGTGTCCTATTGCCCCCAGACCAATACCGTCGCCGTGGATCTGCCCGCGGTCCAGCGGCTCGGCGCACCCGCCGATGAAGCGCACGATCTCACCCTCGTCCAGGGCCCGAACACCGCCTGGTCGGTGGTGACCTCCCGTTATGTCCTGGCGCTGCAACACGCGCGCAACCTTCCGCTGGATCGGGCGATCACCGGATTGCGCACCGCATGTCTGACCGGTGCCGCGCAACGACATATGGCCCGACCGGACGCCTCCCCGGGTGCCGCCGACGGGGTGGGCTTGATCGCCGGCGACGTCGATCAAGCGATCGCCGGCCTCCTCACTAATGGGCTGGTCGCCAGTGACGTGAACGGTGCCACCGTTCCCGCCGGGTTCACCCGCATCGCGGCCTACCGTGCCGGTCTGACCCTCGACGATCCGGATCAGTGTTACGGACACTTCCAATGACGTCACACATCGTTACATTGAGTTGCGCCGCGGGCAGCGCCGTCGCCGAGGGGGAGTGACCATGAACGCGCCGACACCGCCGCCGGACAAGAGGGACGTGTCTCCGACGGAGGCGACGATTCCCGCCGAAACGGTGCGCCCACGTGGGAGCAAGGCGCCGCACCCCGCGCCAGCGTGGACACCGGAGACCGCCTCTGCCCGGGGAGGCTCGGCCGTCGAGGGTGCGCACGGTCCGGTGAAACCCGCCGGTCCCGCGGACGCCGAACGCACGGAAGTCATCCCGCCGTCGGCTGTCCCGCGCCGCCCAGCTGGGGCGCCGCGGAGCCCCGTGCCACCCTACAATCGCGTGCCCTCCAGTGGGCCTGATTCCCGCAATACCGTTGCGCCGCAATCGGTTCCGCCGCACCGCCCGCCGTATCCGGCCCGAACCGCCGCGGGCCAGTGGAGCGGATTCGCCCCAGTCGGCCACGGCGCCTCCGCTAGTGCTAGTCGAAAGATGCTGCAGCGCATTGTTATCGGTGGTGCGGTCGCCGCGCTGGCGGTCGCCGTCTTCTTGATCACGGCGCTGTGGGCGCCGGGTTTTCTGCGCGGCCACGCCCTGGACATGGCCGCCGCCGACCGCGATGTCGCCGCGGTCCTGGCCGATCGGGACACCGGCTATGGATTGACCAACATCACCGGTGTCACCTGCAATGACGGCAAGAACCCGACGATCAAGCAGGGCGCCACCTTCTCCTGCGATGTCACGGTCGACGGTACCCACCGCAAGCTCACCGCCACCTTCACCGACGACGCCGGGACCTTCACCATCACCCGGCCGGAGTGATCGTGCGCCGACGCAACCCCTAGCTGATGCCGGCAGCTGCGGGCCGTGCGTATGCCACTTCCAGGGGTCGAGCGGAATACTCGGCTCTGCAACTAAATTCGCCGCTGGGTGGTCGGTGACCCCTGCGGGGACTCGACCAGCCGGCGCGTCTCCTCAGCGGGGCGGATCTTTGACAGCAGCGGCCAGGCCTGGGTTTTGACTTGGTCTGCGCCGAGGCCGATCACCGTGATGTCGATGACCACCAATCCGCGCACCGCCAGCAGTCGTTGCTGGGTTCTCGCCGAGCCAGGCGTCGAGCGCAGCTTGGCATTGAGGGTGTCGCCGTCGTGGTTGACCTCGATGATCGGCCATGTCCCCGAGACGTGGCCCATGTCGTAGGAGAATCCTTGACAGTGCGGCCACACCTGGGCTTGAGCGTTGATGAAGTCGCGGGCGTCCCGCTGGCTTGGGAAGCTGGTTACGGCTTGGTAGAGGTTCAGGTGCTGGTCTTGTTGACCATGGTCACCACCGCGGTGTCGGTATCGCGCGCTGGTGTTGCGTCGTAGACGGGTTTGTTGGCCGCCATCAACCCGCCGCACTCGGGTGGGGCGACTCCCCAGTTGTCGAAACGGCCGATGCCGCCCTGTGCTGGGTCCGGCCGCATTGCGAGCCCGAGGATTCCGCTCACGGTCGCGGGATCGGGGAGCATGGTCGTCAGTTGAGCACCATCGGGGACGGGCAGCGGTGCAGTTGTTGTCGGCACCGGTGCGACAATCGTCGCCGCGGGGAGTCCCCCGGGGCCGTTTGGCTTCCCGCCCGGGTCGGCGAGATGCACCGTTCCCTTGACGGGACTTGTCGCCTCGTGGATTCCGAATGTGGCGGCTGCCGCGAGAAGGACCACGCCGGGTACCGCGCCGAGAAGCCACGGCCACCGGCGTCTCGGAGCCAGCGCGCCGTTTGGCCGCCGTCCTGCTGCGGTTGTGTCTTGCCGGGCGGGCGGCCACGGGCCGCGGGAACCGGGTGGGGGCAATGGTGGGGTGGCGTGCTAAAACGAGCTCCCTCCGCTTCGCTGCCTTCGCCCTGACGGACCCATGCGTCATGTGATCGATTCCAGGCGGCTTGCACTCAACACGCAACGATTCGCATGCTGCCACTAACCGAACCATCGTCCGACTGCTGCGCTTCGATTGCGCTCCGCAGCCGCGGACCGCTAAGTGTTGGAACGGCATTCAGCGAGACTTCGCCTTCAGCAATTGGCCGCACTGCTCGCAGGTGTACTTGTCAACGCCAACCGGCACCTTCTGGACATGCTCGCACTTGAAGCACTTGGAGCGTTTCATCCCGTTGGCCTCAGGGGCGGCCTTCAACGACTGACCGCAGTGCTCGCAGGTATATCGCTCAGTGTTGGTTGGGACGATGTTGACGTGACCACACTTGAAGCATTTCGAGCGCTTCGTCCCGTGGGCCGCAGGCAAGCTTGTCGGCGGAGGCGCGACAGGAAACCGATAGCCGCAGAACCGACAGACGTGTGCATCGCCGCGGATGACTTCGGCACAGTCCGGGCACTTCTTCATTCCCTGCGCAAGCTTCTGTCGCTCCAGCATGGCTCGGTCGGGTTTCATAATGAGAGCTGCAGGCAGTGCGACGATGAATAGAGCGGCGCCGAAAAACCACCAGCCGAAGAACGAGCCACCCTTATTGCTCGCGATGGCTGCTGGTATCAAACCGATCAGCACAGCGATGATCAGCATCTCCACCACTGCGATGCCCTTCCCCCAAAAACAACGCTCGCTTCAGCCCGGAAGCTTACGTCGACAGGCCGACAGCCACACCGAGTTGCGTCGATTGAACCGGCCATCGAACGCCAGATTTTCAACTGAAGGAACCGATGCGCGCCGATCACGAAGAACGCAGGCCTACGGGACGATCCCGACGCGGACAAGCCGGACCCACGACGGCCGAACGGGGAGAACTTTGGGCAGTCATCACGGCAGTACCTCGAGCGATATCAGTAATTCGGGGGTGCTCGGGTTCGGGGTTGGAAACAATGGCGAGATGCCAAGCGATCCGCCGCGACAAGACAAGCCTGAGCCCGCTCGTGGTCTCTACGAGGGTCTTTCAGAACGGTCAAGTGACGAAGCACGGTCTTATTCGTCCTCCATGCTGGCCAACCGTGCAGCGTCTCGCGCCGCGGAGTCTTTGCGCGGCGGGAAACCGGGCAGCGAGGACGATGCAGAACACAGTTCGCCCTGGGCGTCGGCGCTCGGGAAGTCCACATCCGGCGGTTCCGCAGTCGAAGATCCCCCCTCTGTCGCAACTGCTGGAGCGTCGCCGAGCGTCGCCGTTCAAATGCCGCTACCAGACGTCAAAGCAGCGACATGGCCTCTCGACGGGTTGATCACGGACCTGCTTGAACTCGGCCGTTTCGATGAGGCGCTACAGCTGTTGAGGCAGTCGGTCAATGAAGCCGAAGGGCACGCCGCTGCGGCACCGAGCGCCGAAGCAGATGCCCAGCTGTCGGCATGCCGTCGGCAACTTGCGGCTGCTCTGATGCTCTCCGACAACCCAGCGTCGGCGATGACCCAGCTGTCGCCCATTGCGAAGCTGGCGTACGGCCCGTTCGTCGATAGGGACATCGTTGCAGGGCATCTGTTGCTCGGCCAGTACGATGCTGCACTCCGGCACGCTTTACGGTCGGTGGACCGCGACGACAATGTCACGATCTGGGAGTACCGCCACTACAGTCGACTCACTCTCACGACAGTGTTGGTCTTCGGCTCGGTGCTGTGGAATCCCTCTGACGCTGAGCCACTGCGGTTTCTGGAACAGGATGTCGAGTATGCCGAGTTTCGCTTAACTCATGACGCACAGCTATTAGTTGACGCTCGGCGCGACCGTGATCGGGCCAGTGCTTGCCTTCGGCAACTGCAGAGAATCACCGAGTCCGAGCGCGCAGCGCTACTGAGATCCGTTGCACTGAAGCACTTCTGGATGATCATACGCGGTCTCGGCGACACGATGTACAGCCCGCTAGATGGTCTGGGGCCAGGGTCGCCTACGGCACCGCGATTCGTGGCCGGTCTCATACCAGCGGAAGCAGATGCCAAAGGTGCTACCGATCATCTCGGAATAGACTTCGACGCCCAGGCGCTCGCCGCCCTGATTGCCAACCGCGCGATGAAGCCCCCGCTTGCGATCGGCGTCTACGGTCAGTGGGGCAGCGGAAAGACCTTCTTCATGAGGCGGCTTCAGCATTGGGTCGACGAGCTCCAGAAGGCAGAGGGCACGGGGCCCGAATGTGTCTTCGAGCACGGCGTCGTTCCCATCTGGTTCTCGGCGTGGCACTACTCCGCTGATCCGGGAGCAAACCTGTGGGCAAGTTTGGTCAGCCACATATTCGCCGAGCTTTCAGGAGCGCGCTCGGACCATCAGATCAAGATTGAAGAAGTGCTCGGTGAGGTCGATGCGGCCCGACGGATTCGCGACGAGCTCGACGCGCGGCTCGCAGTCGCGCAGGGCGCAGCCACGAAGGCCGCCAAAGCAGCCCACGATGCCAAGACCCGGTACCGCGCTGCGGTGGAAGAAGCCGCCAAGCTCAAGGGGCAAGATGTGCTGAAGGCGATCGATGTCAAAACCGTCGAGACGTGGTCAGCGGAATTAACCGAAGCCGCGAAAGCAGTCGGCATCGATACGGCTGCGTCTAGCGTCCGGGAACTGTCTGCCCGTAGCCGCGAGATTTCCGAGTTCGGATCGCGGATCACCTCGCTGGCCATCGCAGGACCATGGTATCGCTCGCCGCTGGCGATCGCGATCGCAGTCATCCTGGTTGTGAGTGTCGGCGGTTGGGCGCTCCTTCAATTCCTAGATATTCCCGGCATGACGTCGACGACCGCTGCGGAGGTATCGCAGTTCAGCGCACTTTGCCTCGCCATCGCGGGTTGGATCGCCCGACAGGCCGTGCTCATGCGAAAGATTCTCCGGCCGGCCGAGGCAGTGCAGCGCAAGATTGACGAGCGAGTGCAGGCGGAGCGCGCCAAACAACAGGAGCTGATCGATGAGGCGATTGAGAACGAAGCGAACGTTGCTGCCGAGGTCAACGCACTGACCGAACAGCATGCGCGTGCAGTCGCCATTTTGCACGCTGCCGAAGCCAAACGCGAAAGCTTGACCGGCCAGGAACTGCTGCGCCGGTATCTGTCCGAACGCGCCGGCAGCGGCGACTACGATCGGTTTAAAGGCGTGGTCGCACTCGCCCACCACGACCTAGAGCAGCTCAGCGAACATCTCACTGCTGCAGTCAGCGATGGCCCCGCCGACGAGCCAGGTGTACGCCGGATCGTGCTCTATATCGACGATCTGGACCGGTGCGATGCGCCGACCGTAGCCGACACACTGGCAGCCGTGCACCTGCTTCTCGCGCTACCTCTGTTTACGGTGATTGTCGGTGTGGACCCTAGATGGTTGAGGAAATCGCTCAATCAAACCCACAACGAGCTATTCTCTGCCGGACCCGCGGTGGGCGCCCACGAAACCACGCCCGTCGACTATCTGGAGAAGATCTTCCAGCTCACTTACACACTGCCGGCCATCACCTCAGAAGCGGGCGAAGGCCTGATTATGTCCACGCTGCGCGCCACCATGCCGCCACCAACCAGGGCTGCCATCACTCGGTCCCATCAACCAGACTCAAATCCACCATCGCTTGCGGACGACGAAATTCGGTTCGCGTCATGGGGATCGGCTGCAGCCGATGGATCCTCCAGCGAGGCATCAGTTGCCCCGAGGGCACCCGACGGCAGCGCGAGCGTGATGGATGCCTTGCTGGTCCGGGTAGTGCAGGCTCTCACTATCGACGATGACGAGGTCGCCAAGACCGGCCAGGTCGCAACCTTGGTGGCGACGACTCCTCGCCGGGCCAAACGATTCTTGAGTACTTACCTTGTGCTTCGGGCGCGTGTGGCCACCGAAATGCACGACGACACGGCCAGTGCGGCTGGCTCCGACGGGCTCCTGATGGCGGTCGCGTTGATGATCGGAGCAAGGACGGCGGCCTCAGCGCTCTTTGCCTCCTCCTCGATGTCAGAGGGGGTGACCGTGGGACAGTGGATCGACGATGTTGTCGACGGTTCGGGCGTGCCTGAGGGTGAGATCGCGCGCCTACGCGCGTTTCGAGGACGCGGCAGCGAACTCGCCAAACTTCCGCTCGCGCGGGTCCGACAGTGGCGCCATACGGCCGCACCGTATCTGATGGCGGGAGGTGACTAGACTGCCCCAGTTCTGGGGCGATTCGTCGTGTGCGTCTTGGATTCTGCGCCTCGCTTCCACAAGTCAGAGCCACACCCGACACGATCTCGCGAGCCTTTGCGCACCAGGCCCGAATCGAAATGAGACATGGTCGAGGCAGGGAAGAAGCCGCCTTCGTCGGCCATCGCAGTGCAAACTGGAGCGGTCTGTGCCGATCGTCGATCAATCTTGAACCTGAGCGATTCCCCCGGTGGGGAGCAACCAATATCAATCAACCGTGCGTTTCCGGTAGACGCAGGATCAGCGGCCAGCGCCGTCGCGGACATGAATCGAGGGTCGGCGGGTCTCTGAGAAACCGCGTCTAGGCTGAGGGTCCGCCAGACCTCTTGAGAAACCGCCAGATACGTCGAGGCCGCACACCGACGGTTGAGCAAATGCGGCGAAAGATATTGCGAGAGAGCGATTTTAGGATTACGGTGACATAAGATCTATTATTGGTTAGATGGACTAGCAACTGGGTCGACGCCACCGTGCATGGTCATTAGAGCTCGACAGTGCGAAGGAAACTTGGTTGAGGCCAGGACCAACTCCCACCGAGACCGCATAGCCCTCGGGATGGGAGAAAGGGGCCTAGTCCTCGGGTCGGCGGCGGTCGACGACGGAGGTCCCGCACCAAGGGGAGGGCTTTTTACATGGAGGTTTGGGTGGGCGGCAGATGCGCTGTGGCACAGTCGATTTAGCTCACAGCTGACTAACGTAGATTATCGGCTAGCTATACAAATTAGCTGCCGCTGGTCCGCGAGGTGCTCGTGAGGTGCATCCTCGCGTTCTCGCATGTCGAGAACATCCGACCGAGTGCACGGCGGTCGAAGCCGATTCGATGGTTCAAGCCGGCGAGGCCTGATTCCGACATCTGCTGTTCTGCATGATACTTGTCATCTCGTTCGAGTTCGCATGCTGATGCTGATCTGGGCATGCGACCTGATCGTCGTGGCCGACGACGCGAGCTTCGCCGACGTGGTGGGCACTCGCCTGGGCATGTGTGGAGTGGAATACTTCGGCCACCCATGGGAATTCGGCCCGCGCCGCGCGAAAGAACTTCTTCTGACCGGTGATTCGATCGACGCGCACGAAGCGCATCGGCTCGGCATGGTCAGCAAGATCTTCCCGCGTGCCGAGTTGGAAGACCGAACCTTGCAGTTCGCGGCCCGGCTAGCCCGCACACCCACAATGGCTGCGTTGCTCATCAAGGAATCGGTGAACCAGACCGTCGACAACATGGGCTTCTACAATTCACTACAGGCATGCTTCACGTTGCACCAGCTCAACCATGCACACTGGGCAGAAGTGAACGACGACAACATGATCATCGCCAAACCCGAGCACGGTGTCCCGCTGTGGTCGGAGGCACCCCCGTGGTGCCGGCCCGCGTAGACGTCGCTGATCCTGCCGCCAACGGATAGCGCTCACTGCCGACCAAAGCCGTTCCGATGCCCGTCGCAGTGAGGGAACGAAACAACCGGTGGTTGCCGGCCTAGCCGACAACTGCGCAGCGCGCCGATCAGGTGATCCTGCAAGCTCGTTGGCGGTTCCGAGATCGCGCCAGAATACCCACGCCGCGCTAATCATTCGGGCGCTGCACTGCGCGTTACTCGATCAGGGCCTAGCTCAAGATCGCTACCGGTCGTGACTCCCCGAATCCGCTGGCAACCAACAGCTTCCGTGAGCGACTCGCGGCCGGGAGGGTGACCGGGTTAGCTTACTGTGCTTGCTGCACCCGACAGTCGGGTGGTGCTGTGTCATCGCTGACATGGTGGTTTTGTGAAGGCGGAGCAGTCCACGACGGTGCTGGCGAGCAGGCGTCGAAACCACCGGTGTGCCGGATCGGCGTCGTTGCGGGGATGCCAGGCGATGCCGACGTCCAGATCGGGTAGTGGCAGCGGGATCTGAAAGCTGCGCAAGCCCATGTGGTGAGCGGATCCCGCGGCGGGATCGCCCGCGGTCACGGTGAGCAGATCAGTGGAACTCGCCATCTGCATGGCGCTGGTGTGGCTGGGCACCACGGCCGCGATATGTCGGGTCAGACCCAGCCGGGCCAAGGCGTCATCGATCGGGCCCCGCAGCCTGCCACGCCTGGAGACGCCGATGTGTTGGGCGGCGGCAAATCGGACGGCATCGATGGGTCCGCCGAAAATCGGATGGTCGACCCGCGCGATACCTGTCATCGGCAGTGTCATCACGGGCTCGTGGCGCGTTTCGGGATCGAGGTGCCCGAGCACACCCAACTCCAGGTCCACCTCCCCGCGGCGCAGTGCGGCGGTACCTTCGAGTGTTTCGGGAAGGAAGACCACGGTGACCTGTGGGGCTGCGTTATGCGCGGCCTCCAGCAGCGGAACCGCCAATCCGGTCAGGAATAGGTCAGAGGCCTGGACCGTGAAGGTTCGGCGAAGCTCCGCAGGGTCGAATTGCGCACCGGGAACCAGTAATTGGTCGGCTTGGGTCAGCAGTGCGCTAAGCGTGTCGCGGATCTCGACGGCACGCTGGGTGGGCACCAGCCCTTGGCCGGCGCGTACCAGTAGCGGATCTCCGGTGACGCGGCGCAACCGCGCCAGCGCCCGGCTGATCGCCGGTGGTGAACTCCCCAACCGCTGCGCGGCGACGGTCACGCTGCTCTCCTGGAGGAGCACGTCCAGGACACGCAACAAGTTGAGATCTGCGGGCATCTCCCGATTATTTCAGCTCCGGTCAAAGATCCATTATCGAATCTTGCATTGCGGATCAATTATTGGCTGACGAGGCTGGGAGGCATCGCACTCACCCGGACCTAGAGGAGAACCCGATGACCGAAACCACCGCGCGCGACGGTCGCCACGGCGACCTGCTGGCGGTCGTCAGCCAGAGCGGACCCACCGTGACCTTCTTCGACGCGGCCACCGACGCCGTCGTCGACACCCTCGACCTACTCGCCGAACCCCATGAACTGTGCTTCGATCCCACCCAGCGGCTGTTGTGGTGCACCAGCACATACTTCGGTGGCTATTACCACGCCAATGACGGCCGCCGGACCCAGCTGACGGTCATCGACCCCGACACCCGCGACATCGTGGAGGTTGTCGATCTGGCACCCGAGCACGGCCCGCACGGCCTGGCTCTGGACGCCACGCGCAATCGGCTCTACGTCAGCGTCGAAGGTTCCGACGACCGCCCCGGCGGGGTGGTCGTAGTCGACACCCTCACGCGGAAGCCACTGGGGCGCATCGATACCGGAGCGCCGGGTCCGCACTGGTTCGTCATCGACCCGGCCGGCGCACACGGTTACGCCTCCAACAAGGAAGCCCCGATCGTGTCGATTGTCGACCTTGCCGCGGGAACGCTGGTCGGCGCCGTCGAGGTGCCCGGCAGCGAGGGGCTGGCGGTCTCGGCCGACGGCCGCGAGGTCTACGTCGCCGCACCGTACGGCTCCTTTACCGCCGGTCGGTCCGGGCAGCGACCACTACCGGGCATCCGCGTCATCGACACCGCATCGCGCAGCATCGTGGACGTGCTGCCCACCGAGAACGTGGTGTTCCCGGTACATCTCACCAGCACAGGGGTGCTGCTCACCGGGGAGCTGCGCATGGAGGCCGACAGCTCCTCGGCGCTGGGGCGTCAAGCGCCGGGCCGGCTCAACGCGTTCTCCACCGCAACGCGCACGCGGCTGGCCCAAGTCGAACTCACCGGCCGATTCCCGCTAACCATCACCTCCTCGCCTGATGGACGGCTGGGCTACATCGCCGCGGTCAGCTCGTCGACCGTGGACATCGTCGACACCGAATCCTGGCGAGTGCTCGCCTCGCTGGACATCGACAAACGTGGTGAACCCGGCGCGCACGGCCTGGCCTACATCCCCCGCCCCAGCTGATCGTTGGTGTCTCAATGCGTCTGGCGGACATCGCAACTCGGCTCGATGCGGCACGACGACAGCGCATCCCCATCGCTCCGTCTACCGACACTCATCCAGCACTGACCCTCGCCGAGGGCTACGCCGTACAACGGCGGAACCGCTAGAGCTGCCGTACCGCCGGGTGGAAGCTCGGACTGACCTCGGTGGCCAAGCAGCGTCAGGTCGGCGTCAGCACCCCGCTCTACGGGTACCTGGACGCCGCCACGGCGCTCGACCTCGGCCAGCCGCTGTCCACGGAATCGTTGATCCAGCCCAGGGTCGAGCCGGAGATCGCCTTTGTACTCGGCGCCGATCTCGACGGCTCCCACGTGAGCACCGCCGACGTGCTAGCCGCCACCGCCGCGGTGGCAGTCGCCGTCGAGGTCCTGGACTCCCGTTTCGTGGACTACCGGTTCGGCCCGGCCGACGTCGTTGCCGACAACCTCTCGGCGGCCCGTTACGTTGTGGGAGCGCCGCACAGTCCGGCTGGGCTCGACCTCAGCACGCTCAGGGTGGTGCTGACCAAGAACGGGGGCGTCGTCGAAACAGACCGGGGCGGCCGTCATGGGTCATCCCGCAGCCTCAGTGGCCTGGTTGGCGCGGACACTGCACCTGCAGGGGGAGTGCGGGCCCAGGAAGAGCGAGCTCATTCTGTCCGGGGGAGTGACGGCGGCGGTGCCGATCACCCGAGGCGACACCGTGACCGCCGAGATCGGTCGCCTCGGTCGCCTCACCCTGCCCGTCACCTGATCTCGCGCCATGCCCGTCATCCACGTTCACCACGTCGAAGGTCGCACACCGCAACAACTCCAGGGCTTCATACGGGCCGTACACATGCCGGGAAGCGAAACCACCTAACCGAAGATGCCGCTTACACCGTTGATCGGACAGTCCCTCAGTTCGGGGTGGGGTTGTAGTGGCCGGTCAGTGATGCGAGCAGGGTGGGGTCTTGGACGGCGTCGAGGATGGATTGAACGACGGTGTCGACTTCCGGGTGCGGGTGCATGCGGTAGGTCAGCGAAACTTGATGGGTGATGTCATTGCCGTTGTGGTCGACGATGGGATACCAGTGGTAATGGCTGTCTTCGGCGCCGGCGTTGGCACCGAATTCGCCGCCATGGGAGAACGGTCGGGCGATGTCGCTGGGCAGCACGGTAATTCCGAGGCCCAGACGGCCGTAGTGGCATAAAACCTTCGTTTCGAATGACTCGTAACCGACCGCGATGTCTGAGGTGATCTTGTCGGCAGTGAGTGCTTCGGTGAGCAGTTGCCGGCTGCGGACTCCAGGAGGCGGCACCAACAGTGTGACCGGGGATTTGATGAGCGACCGCAACGACACCCGCTCGTGGTCGACAAGGGCCATCATCTGGGGATCGTCGGTGAGGACTTGTGCCATCAGGCGGGCCTGATAGAGGTCCTCGATGTTGAGGTTCTTGGCGGCCGCTCCGGTCGGCTTAAGCCCGACTACGGCGTCGGTGGCGCCCACCAGCAGTGGCCCCACGACAGCGACATCAAAGCGATCGATGAGTCGATCCACCTCGTCGAGGACGTTGAAATCGAGGATGTCGGCGTGCTTTTGGATGACCGCACCCATCCATAAGGCGTGGTGAGGGAGTGCCGAGAGCACACATTTGGTTGGGGAAATGCGGTCCAGCGCGGTGATGGCGTCGAGGACCGCGGCTACTTTGGCATCGACGGCTTTGCCGTACTCGGTCAACGTGAGGGTGTCTTTGTTGGCGCCGGGATATTCGACAAGTCGGCGACCCCCGGCGAGGGCAGTGACGGTATCGATGGCGTCGCGGATGGACTTTGGGGTCATCGTGCAGGCGCGCGCTGCGGCAGCCACGGACTCTCGGGTCACGGCTTGATGGAATAAGTGCAGCCGGTGTGGGCTGGTTTCGAGGAACGTGTTGGCGCTATGTCGCCCCAGAGCTGCCATGATTTTAAGGTATCGCGCGGAGTTTAAATTCGCGCGGTGATCGTGATTTTCTCCCCGGCGGGTAAGCGGAAGATGCGGTTGACGGGCGTGCGCCCCCTGGTAACAACAGTGTCGGCGCATCAGCGCAAAAAGTGAGGTGGCTGTTTGCACCAGCCACCTCACGGTCAGCATCGAGGGTTGGAGACCTAATGCCGAACAGCAAGAAGATAACACCCCCGGTCAGCCGGTGGGTCACAACATGTGGACGTTTAACGCACGCCGTGGTGGCTGGGAGTTGCACCGGTTACCGGAGGTCAATCCGGTCAATGTCGCAGCAGGGGGATTGTTGACCCACTTAGGCGGGATCGCGCTGCCGACGGTATCGCAATACGTCCTGATCGCCCTGGGTGTAGCGCTCAGCGTGGTCCTGCGAGGCCGGTTGGGTGCTCTGCTGATGGCTGGCGGCAATGTCGCGGTCGTCCCGGTGATCGTGCGCTACCTCCCGCACGGCGGCGAGCACCTGGAGCGCATCGATTACGCCAATTTCGGGCCGGTACTGACCATGGTCGGTTGCCTGGCCGGGCTGGAATTGCTGCGCGTCCTCTACCGGCGGTGGAGTTGGAACCTGTGCATCCCAGTGCCCTTGGTGCCCAAGGCGGCCCAGCCGACCTAGGTCACCAACTCCAACCTCACACCATGGGTGCCAGCTCGGCTGCGCCAACGCCGCCCGCACCGACCGTGACGCCGCCCACCTCCGCCATCACGTCGGCGCACTCGAACACGACCTGGCAACGCCCGGACTGCCCGAACCCTTGCGGCAACGCATTCAGACACGCCTCGTCGAGCACCGAAAGACCCTCAGGGGCCACGAATTCAGCCGCCCGACGACGAACCCACACCAGGAGCGGGAGAAGCAATGACCCTGGCGCCCAACGCCGCCCGATACGATGGAGAACGCCAGCTGGTCCAGGCCGCGATCGGCCGCCTGCGGGACAACACTGCCGAGCGCAGCAACGGCGCACGCACTGTCGTGGCCCTGGCCGCCGAGTCGGGCGTACCGCGGCAGAGACTCTACGAACATCACAGCGATCTGCTGGATGAGTTCAAGGCGACCATCGGGCATGGACCCGTCGACCCGAACATCGAAGCCCTGCAACGACAACTCGCGAAATGCCGCGACCGTAACCAGGAACTGACAGTCGAGAACGCGCACTTTCAAGCCAAGATCAGAACCCTCAGTGCGGTGATCGCCGAGCTCACCCACGACCGATCCCGGCGCGACGCCGTTGTTTCGATGCGGCGAAAACACCTGGGAAGCAACCGCTAAGGAGCCATTCACAGGCCGCCCACGTGCTGTCGTATATGTCGATGGCCGCCCCGGCGGCACCGTGTTCTGGATTCTGCGACGGCTCACAGCCACGACAGTCTCGGTCATCGTGCGACCATTCCGCCCCGACGCACCGGGGACCATTAGGCCGCTTACACCATTTCTGCGACAGTCCCAGCAGGCGAGACGCTACAGTTTGTGAATCGAACATGCTGGGTTGCGGCATCGAAGCACACACGTACTCTTGGTGGGTCGGAGAAGGAGGTTGGGGGTGCTTGTGAGGCATCGCAATGCTGAGCCGTCGGTGGACGCCTCAGCGTATGTCGCGCCGTCGGCCGTCCTTGTCGGTGACGTGCGGATCGGGCCCGGTGTTCGTGTCCTGCACTGCGCCGTTGTTACAGCAGAGGACGGCACGGTCATCGTGGGGGAGAACTCCGTGATTATGGAACACGCCCTGATAAGAGGACGTGCAGAACACCCTGCCCGTATCGGATCCGAGGTCATGATCGGCCCTCACGCTCATATCAACGGCAGCAGCGTGGGGCACGGGGCATTTATCGCAACTGGTGCGTCGCTGTTTCCCGGGAGCCAAGTCGGGGCTGGTGCTGAGGTCCGCATCAACGGCGTTGTGCAAGTTAACACGGTGATCGAGCAGGGAGCTGTCGTCCCGATTGGGTGGGTGGCTGTCGGCGACCCCGCTGCGATCCTTTCCCCCGATCGTCACGAGGAGATCTGGGCAATCCAACGTGAACTTGATTTTCCTGGCACCGTCTACGGCGTGAGTCGCGATGTTTCGATGCGCGAGCTGATGCGTCAACAGTCCGATTACTACGGGGCACACCGCAAGGATCAGATTGTGGCGAGCTGAACAGGCTGCACTGCTTCCCTTTCCTGATGTCCCTTGCAACAGCTAAACAGCGTCTCAAGACGTTGTACCACCGCAGGATTCACCACCTTGATGGTGATCAAGCCGGATACGGCGCACCGCGCTGAAAGTGCTGCGTGTGCGCAGGGTTCGCGAAGCTGACGAGTTTGTGTTCGAGGTACTCGTCGATGCCTTCGGCGCCGCCTTCGCGGCCGATCCCCGATTCACCCATCCCGCCGAACGGTGCGGCGACATCGGAGATCACACCGCGGTTGACGCCGATCATCCCGGCATGCAGCGCGGCGGAAACCCTTTGCACACGGTCGAAGTCACGCGTGTAGAAGTACGCGGCCAAGCCGTACTCGGTGTCGTTGGCGGCCGCCACGGCGTCTTCTTCCTCGTCGAACGAGGTGACTGCGGCTACCGGCCCGAAAATCTCTTCACCCACGATGCGGGCGGTGTGCGGGACATCGATCAGCACCGTGGGCTGGTAGAAGTATCCCGGCCCGTCCACGCGGTGCCCGCCGGTGGTGACGCGGGCGCCCTGGGTGACGGCGTCACCGACCAGGGCAGCCACCGAGGTGCGTTGCCTGTCGGAGATCAGCGGTCCGATCTCGACGTCGCGCACACGCTGCGTCAGCCGGGCGACGAAGTCGTCATGGACGCTCCGGTGCACCAGGAAGCGGTTCGCCGCGGTGCAGGCTTGTCCACCGTTGCGCATCTTGGCAGACATCGCACCGTCGACGGCCGCGTCGAGGTCGGCGTCGTCGAAGACGACGAACGGGGCGTTGCCCCCAGCTCCATCGACGTGCGCAGCACCCGTTGGCCGGCCGAGGACAGCAAGTGCTTACCGACTCGGGTCGAGCCAGTGAAAGTCAGCTTGCGCAGCCGATGATCCTTGAGCAATGGGCCAGTCAGGTCTTCCGCATTGGAGGTGGGCAGTATGGACAGAACACCGTCGGGCAGTCCTGCGTGCTGAAAAACCTTGCCCAGCAGAAGCATTGTCAGTGGCGTCTCGGCTGCCGGTTTGATCAAAATGGTGCAGCCGGCAGCGAGTGCGGGGGCGATCTTGCGGGTGGCCATTGCCAAGGGAAAATTCCATGGAGTGATGGCAAGCACCGGCCCGACCGGTTCTTTGGTCACGATCATGCGGCCGTTGGTTCGAGGTGACAAGGTTGTCCGGCCATTGATCCGGACCGCCTCCTCGGCGAACCAGCGCAGATAGTCGGTGCCGTAGTCGACTTCGGCGTGGCTCTCGGCGATCGGTCGTCCCATTTCCAGAGTCATCAGGCGTGCGAACTGGTCTCGCCAGTGCAGGGTCAGCTGCCATGCGCGGTGGAGGATGTCGGCCCGCGAGTAGGCGCTGACACTGGCCCATCGGGATTGGATGTCGGCGGCGGCCGCCAGCGCGTCGATGCCATCTTGCGGTGTCGCGTCGGCGACAGTCGTGACAACCTCGCCCGTCGCGGGATTCTCGACCGGGAACCACCTACCGTCGGCGGCGTCTCGTTGGTGGCCGGCGATCCATAGTTGTCGTGGGATCATGCCGATTAAGTCTGTCACAGCTGATCCTCCCGAATAGAATTCCCGCCGTCAACGACCACCGTCTGTCCGGTGATGTAGGACGCCGCCGGCGCTGCCAGACAGGCGGCCAGGTAAGCGATCTCATCGGGTCGTCCACACCGACCGATCGGCGTCACGGCACCAGCGCGCACCTCGTCCGGGGTGGACGATCCAGTGTGAATCCAACCGGGAGCCAACGAGTTACACGTGATTCCCGAGCTCGCGTAGTCAACGGCGATCGAACGCGCCAACCCCGTCACCCCGGCTTTCGCTGCGTGATAGGCCGCATCGCCAGGGTAGGCCATCACCGGCCCGGATAACGACGCGATCATCACGATCCGGCCGTAGGACTGCGCGAGCATCTGCGGTAGGACGGCTTTGGTCATGCTGAAGGAGATGTCGAGATTGCGCGCCAGCGTCGAAGACCAGGTCTCGGCGGTCGTGCAGTGCAGTGGTGTGGGTCGCTGTGGTGAGCCGACTGCGGTCATCCCGGCGTTGTTGACCAGCACGTCGATACGCCCGGTGCTTTCCAACGCCACACCGCTGACCGCCGCGGGCCCGTCGGGATCCAGCAAGTCTGTCACTACGGGGTGCACACGGATGCCGAGGTGACGCAACTCATCGGCACGGGTGAAGATGCGGTCGGTGGTCGCGGTAATGATCACCGTTGCACCTTGAAGTCCCAGGGCGCGCGCACACGCCATTCCGATTCCCTCAGCGGATCCAGCGCCGGTCACGATGGCGGTCCGACCCGCGTTCACTCGGACGTCGCCCTCACTCAAGTCCGTCATGGCGTGTTGGCCACATCAATGATCACCTGGTGGAATGCCTCCAGGAATCGGTTGGCGTCGGCAGCCCGGAACGCCATGGGGGGACGAACTTTGAGCACGTTGCCGTTGGGGCCCGACGCGGAGATCAGTACTCGTCGTGCACGTAACGTATTGACAATGCGTGCGGCGGTCTTCGGGTCGGGGGTGTGTTCCCCTTGTCCGGTGACCACGTCGACTCCGATGAACAATCCTGTTCCACGAATATCACCAATCTGGTCGGTGATTCGGGCGCTGTCCCGCAGGCCGGTCACCAACTGATGGCCGACGTGTGCGGCATTGTCGATGAGGTGCTCGTCGCCGATGACGTCGAGCACCGCTTTGGCGGCGGCGATGCTGACGGTGTTTCCGCCGAAGGTATTGAAGTAGCGGATCTGGCGCCCGAAGTTGGCCAGAAGTTCGGGCCTGAATATTGCTGCAGCGATGGGGATTCCATTCCCCATGGGCTTGCCGAGCGTGGCAATGTCGGGGACGATGCCGTGCCGCGCAAAACCCCACCACCCGTCACCCGTTCGTCCGAATCCTGGCTGAACCTCGTCGGCGATGTACAGCCCGCCGGCGCGGTGTACCTCGTCGAGGATGGGCGCCAGGAACCCCGGCGGGCCGGCGAAGACTCCGTCGGAGGAGAAGATGCTATCGGCGACGAATGCGGCCAGTCCATACCCGTGCCGGCGTAGGTCGGCTATCGCGGCCGTGGTCTGAGTGCGCATGTACTCGTTGAGATCACCTCCAGCGCAACGAATGTCAGGCGCGGCGACAACCCGTACGTTCGCACCCAGTGGAGAATTCTCGCCGAGCGACGGTGATATGGCGGCCACGGCAGAGGTGACACCGTGATAGGCGTTGGCGGTGACGATGATGCCCTGATTGCCGGTGACGTAGTGCGCCACCCGCAACGCCAGGTCATTGGCTTCGGACCCGGTGCAGGTAAAGATCGCATTGCCCAACTCGGCGGGGAATGTCGAAAGCAGTTGCTCGGCGTAGTCGAGAATCGACTCCTGAAGGTAGCGGGTATTCGTGTTGAGAATGCCCATCTGCGCGTGCACGGCCTCAACGATCCGCGGATGTGCGTGCCCTACGCAGGGCACGTTGTTGTAGGCGTCGAGGTACTCGTTGCCTTCGGCATCATAGAGATAGGTGCCAGAGCCGCGAACCAATTCGACGGGATCGTCATAGAACAGACGGTATGCCGGACCGAGTGCGGCATGGCGTCGTCGAATCTTGTCGCGGGTACCAGCTGGGAGCGAGTCCGTGCGGGAATCATCGAATCCGTTGACCATGGTAGGCCGGTCGGCGGTCATGCGGTTGCGCTCATCACGTGCTTGATCCGGGTGTAGTCGGCAAGCCCGTAGACGGAGAGATCCTTACCGTGTCCACTGTTTTTAAACCCACCGTGCGGCATCTCCGCGACCAGCGGGATGTGACAATTGACCCAGACTGCGCCGAAGTCCAGTTGGGCTGTCATACGCAGAGCAAGGGCATGATTCGTTGTCCACACGCTGGCGGCGAGGCCGTAGTCGACACCATTGGCCAGGGTGATTGCGTGCGCTTCGTCGGTGAAGGGCTGGACGGTCAGTATCGGCCCGAAGGTCTCCGCTTGGACTATTTCATCACTCTGCGTCACCCCGGATATCACGGTCGGCGCCATGAAGTAGCCGGCCGAGCCGACCTGTTTGCCGCCGGTGTGAATACGCGCTGTCGCCGGCAGCCGACTGAGCTTGCCCATGACGGCCGCGAAGTGGCGCTCGTTGTTCAGGGGACCGTAAAAGGCATCGGGATCGTTAGGTGCGCCGGGCTGCAACGCCGCCGCGGCTTTCACCAGCTCGTTCAGCAGATCATCGAACTTGCTCTCGTGCACAAGGACTCGACTTGCGGCCGTGCAGTCCTGACCGGCATTGAACATTCCGGCCTCGGCGATCTTGCGCGCCGCGGTCGCGATGTCGGCGTCGGCGAACACCACAGCAGGCGCGTTGCCACCGAGTTCCAGGTGCGAGAGCTTAAGCTGGCGGCCAGCGGAGCCGGCAACCTCGATGCCGGCGCGCACCGAGCCGGTGATGGCAACCATGGCGATCGACGGGTGATCCAGCAGGAGGGCACCGGTGCTGCGGTCACCGAGGACGACATTCAAGACACCATCGGGCAAGACCTTCTGGGTCAGCTCGGCGAGGACAAGTGTGCTCTCCGGGGTGGTGTCACTGGGTTTGAGGACCACGCAGTTGCCCGCTGCGATTGCCGGAGCAATCTTCCAAATCGCCATCAGCATTGGATAGTTCCAGGGTGTGACTTGCCCGATCACCCCAAGCGGTTCGCGTCGGATGTAGGAGGTGTGGCCTTCGAGGTACTCACCGGCGGAGCGGCCTTCCTGCGTACGGGCAGCTCCGGCGAAGAATCGCAGATGATCTGCCCCGGTGGTCACTTCCTCAGCGATGATCATGGCCGTTGGCTGTCCGGTGTTCCGACTCTGGGCGGCAGCCAGCCGGACAGCGTTCGCCTCGACTGCATCCGCGAGTCGCAACAGCGCGGTTTGGCGCACTCTCGGCGTGGCGAAACGCCACTCCCCAAAGGCGCTTTCGGCGGCGGTTACGGCATTGTCGATATCGTCGCGACCTGATACGGGCGAGCGGCCCGTCGAGCTGCCATCGATGGGGTCGACAAGTTCCATGGTGTCACTCGACGTGGCCGGAACGAACGTGGCATTGACAAAATTTTTCAGCGTTTCGCTCATGTACTCAGCTCAGCCCTGTTCTCGTTGTGTGGTTTTCGACGTCTCTGCCAGAGCCGACCTGATTTCGGCACCAGCCGTTTCGGGCGGAATGCCGGACAGCGCCGCCAATGTCGCCCAAGTGTGTTGCGAGCGCGCTCGCCCATAGCTGTCCGCCGGCCCACCGATCCGCGAGGCCCACGTCGCGGCGTTGAGCGCCAGTCGAGCCACGGCCAACGGGTAGAGCACCGCGAGCTCGTCATCGGCCAGTGGCATCACGGCGTGGAAGCCGCGCACGACCGTCGTCAACGCGCGCAGTGGGTCGCTCTTGCGCAGTGTGGCGTACCCGGCGGCGATGGCGATCTCGGTGACCCGAGCGCTATGAAGGGCATCGGCAAAGTCGATGACACCGCAAATATGTTGTCGGCCAGCGGAATCAACCTCGGCGAGCACGTTGTAATCATTGAGATCCTGATGCACGACAGAGGTGGGCAGTTCGGACCGACGGGGGTCGACGATGCTCTCGAACCAGTCTAGTGCGGTCTGCACTAGGCGAATCTGCTCGGCGTCGGCGACGGAAGGCAAGACCGCACGCAACAGCGCGGGCGCATTCATCAGATCCCAGTCGTGGGTCGTTCTGACTCCAACGCCCAGCGGGGCATCTGCCAGTGTCACCACGATGTGACCGGCAAGCCGACCCCACTCATCGAGGAGGTCATCGGTGTGTTCGTCGAGGTCGGCGAGAATTTTGCCTGGTAGCCATTCGTAAGCCGTCATAGTGCTGCGTTCACCCGCGCACAGCACCGGGACCATATCGAGGTGGCGTGTATCCCTGATGACGCGCGGTGCCCGGACATCGGGATGGTCGACGAAGGCGTCGAGTAACCGGTGCTGCCAGCGCAGATGCTCGGTAACTGTGTCGACGTCAAAGAGCTTCACCACGTACCTGTCGCCGGTGTTCGCGGTGATCGCGTAGGTCTGGTTCAGTTCACCGCCCAACGGCCGGCAATCCTCGACGTCGATACCGTAGCTGCTAGAAAACGCAGCGCTGATCGGCTGCTGCGGCACGACAGGTGAGGGATTCGAGAGAGGGTCTGTCATTGCACCTCCAAATTGGTCACCAATGACACAAAACTAACAGACCCCATGGCGCCTTGGCAATCGCGTGCGCGAATCCGCCGCCACAACGTGGGCTGGCGTCTGGCCTATCCGCCGTCGGTCACGATGGTGACCAGTCGTGCGCGGTTCACATGAATGTGCTCCTCTACCAACTCGGCCGCAAGCGGCGAGGATTTGGTGGCCAGGGCGTCGAAGATGGCGCGGTGTTCGGCTAGTGATGCATCGGGGCGGGTCTCGGACTCGCGCAGCGAGGACTCCAGAATCGCCAGGGCGTACACCATTTCGGTGGCGATGGTGGAAAAGAACTTGTCCACCCGCGGGCTGCCCAGGAGGCCGATGATGCGGGCGTGGAAGGCCAGGTCCGCTTCGACGATGCGGCGGGTGTCACCGCGCTGCATCATCAACGCCAGCAGGTCGTAAGCGTCCTCCAGCGCGGCAAAACGTGAGTTCGCCACGTCCTCGGGTTGTTCGCACCACCATTGCGCGGCGCCAACCTCCAGGAGTCGGCGGGATTCGTACATGTCGTTGATGTCCGCGACCCCGAAATCGGTAACCGTGGATCCCTTATGGCGCTGATGTCGAACCAATCCATTGTCTTCGAGGACTCGCAGTGCATCGCGAACCGTTCGCCGGGAAACTTGAAAGTCGTTGGCAATCGACTCTTCTCGCAGCGCCGCGCCACGCTTGAGGCCACCGGACATGATCTGGTCGCGGATGAGTTCGGCCACCTGTTCACCGGTCGTACTGCGGCTCGGCAGGTCGCGAATCGTCATAGCTCACTCCGTTGCCGCATTGCCCCTCGCTTCCAGAAGTGAACTGGTCACCAATGAGTGTACGACGGAGGGGAACCGGCTCAGCCGACCAAGCTCGCCGAGAGACCGAGTTCCCCACATATTGACCAATTGGTGATCAATGACACATTATGTCCAGGGACTGACGGTGATCACCCCGCCGCAGCCTCCACTGAGTGATCCACTCCGAAAGGCGCCTGCTCATGACAGCAACCAGACTTCATCCCGGACAAACGAATCCGTCACCCGACGGTCTGCGCCGGGTCCTTGGTGTGACCGGGTTGGTGATCTTCGGGCTGGCCTACATGGATCCGATGGCGGTCTTCGACACCTACGGAGTGGTCAGCCAGACGACTCATGGGCACGTTCCGACGGCGTATCTGGTCACCTTTGGTGCGATGATCTTCACCGCATTCAGCTACGCGGTCCTGGTCCGGGCCTATCCCAGCGCCGGCAGTACCTACACCTATGCGCGACGCGCCTTCGGCGGCGCCATCGGATTCCTGACGGGTTGGGCCTTAATGCTCGACTACCTTCTGCTTCCGCTGATCAACTACTTGCTCATCGGGATCTATCTCAACGCTCAGTTTCCGGCAGTGCCGGCATGGGCGTTCTGCCTCGCGGGCGTGGTCGTGGTGACGACGGTCAACATCGTCGGAATCGTGATAATGCATCGGACGAACCTCGCCCTGGTGGGCCTGCAATTGGCATTCGTCTTGGTGTTCCTCGTCGTCGCCGCGCTTTACACCCACGACCACCCCGGAACCTCGTTGCTGCAGCCGCTCTACGACCAAGGCTTCGATGGCGGTGACGTCCTCGGCGGTGCCGCAGTCGTCTCCCTGAGCTTTCTGGGCTTCGATGCGGTGTCGACGATGTCGGAGGATGCCCACCACCCGCGACGAACGGTGCCCAAGGCGATCGTGTTGACGGCACTGCTGGGTGGGCTGATCTTCTTCTCGGTGTCCTACGCGGCAAGCCTGATTCAACCCAACTACCAAGACATCTCCGACCCGGACTCCGCGGCTCACGATCTGGTCGCCATCGCCGGCGGTCCCTGGCTGCAGGCCTTCTTCCTCGCCAGCTACATGGCGGCCTGCATTGCTGCGGCACTCTCGGCGCAGGCCGGGGTCACCCGCATTCTCTTCGCGATGGGTCGTGACGGGGTTCTGCCGCGCGTGATCTTCGGGCGGATCAGCAAAAGATTTCACACACCGGTCGGCGCCACCCTGTTCGTCGCGGCATTGTCCCTGGCGGCACTGGTCGCAGACCTGGAAACCATGGCATCCATCGTGAGTTTCGGTGCACTGGCGGCATTTTCACTGGTCAACCTATCGGTGATCAAGCACTTCCTGATCGACCAGCGTCGGCGAGGCATCACGGCGATCCTCATCTACGGAATAAGCCCCGTCATCGCCTTCGGCCTCACCGCCTGGCTGTGGCTGAGCCTGTCGATGCTCGCGTTCACAGTAGGCATGGGCTGGCTACTGGCCGGCTTCTGCTACCTATTGGGTTTGACCCGATGGTTCCGCCGGCCCATCCCCGAAGTGTCATTCGACGAAACCGATATCGCCGCAAACGTCAGTCGTGTCTCGTAAGACGCCGCTCGCGGCCGGCCAACCAGCCGCTCCGGTTCCTCAGAACCGACTCGTGCTGCATCCCTGCGATCGGGCGAGAGCTCGGGTTGCGGCGGCAAGGATCCCGACGTCGCTGCCTGCAGCGATGAGTTGGCATCCGGCACTGCGTGCCAGTACCGCTAACTCAGCCGTGGGGGCGAACACTCCGACCGGTTTGCCCGCACGGTTGGCCGCGGCGGCGACACTTCGCACTGCGGTTTGAACGGCTTCGTGCTCTGGTTGATTCGGGTGGCCAAGGCGCGCACTGAGATCGAACAGACCGATGAAGAGCGCGTCGACGCCCTCGACCGCGGCGATGTCGTGCACGTTGGCAACGGCTTCGGGGGTCTCGATCTGGGCGATGACGGACACGTTATCGTCGGCGGCGCCGACGTAGTCGCGGTCGCATCCGTAACCCGAGGCGCGGGTGAGCGTGCTGGCATGTCCTCGAATCCCCCGCGGCGGATATCGCACTGCGGCAACGATAGTCGCAGCGACCCGGGCGTCATCGACCATGGGAACGAGCAGATTGGCGACTCCAATGTCCAGCAGTGGTCCCGCAGCCGTCGGCACGTTGGTGCCCAAGCGCACGACGGTGTTCGTCCGCGGGCCGATTGCCCGTAGCTGAGCCAGGATCGTGTCGATCGTGTTTGGCGCGTGTTCGCCGTCGATGAGGAGCCAGTCGAAACCCGCCGTGGCACAAATCTCGGCGGACGTCGGATGACAGAGGTTGAGCCACAGCCCCAGGAGATACTCTCGCGCCCGAAGACGGCGTTTGAAGTCGTTGGTCATTCACCTTCACCATCCGGGCTGGACGTCGGAGAGCCCTTGCGCTTGCCGGCAATGTAATAGTGCTCCGGTGCAACGCTGTTGATGACGATGCGGACGGTCTCGGGCGGGGTGTGCAGGGTGGCCGACGTGGCGTGCGTTACCGCTGCCGCGAATTCCTCGATCTGTTCGGCCGTGCGTCCGGAAATTAGGGTTACGTGGAGGATGGGCACAGGCAGCGCTCCTTGGTCGGATGTATCGGTTCATTCGCAGTCGAAGGTGAGTTGGCCAAGGTGTGCGAATTCGGCGGTGATCGTGTCGCCAGCCCTGACTGGCACCGCACTGGTCAATCCGCCAGAGAACACGACCTGACCGCGTTGTAGGCCCACCCCTTCGCGGGTGTACAACTCACGCACCAGCCATGCGACGGCCGCCGCGGGATGCCCCATGACGGCTGCGCCCGCTGCTGTGTCGACGACATGTCCGTTCTTGGTCAGCACGACACCGAGCACCGGAAGGTCGACGTCGTGCGGTGGACGGCCCACGCCGATGAGATACGTTGCTGCCGAGACGTTATCGGCGGCAAGGTCACCCGGAGCAAACCTGTAGTCGAGGTATCTGGAGTCGATGACCTCGATGCCTGCGGCGACGGTGTCGGTCGCGGCGAGTACCTGCGCGGCAGTGATGTTGGGACCGGCGACGTCATCGCCCATGACGAACACGAGTTCGGGCTCAGCCCTCGGCGCGATCAACGATTCGACGCGCACCGGCTGTCCCAGACCGAGTGCGTCGTCGGCGGCGAGGAACCCGTACAGCGGCGTGTCGACACCTACCTGTTGTTGTTTGGCGAGTGAAGTCAGGGCGAGTTTCCAGCCGACGACGGTGTGTGCGGCGCGGCGGCGCCGTTGGACGTGGTAACCCGCCGCGAGGTCGAACGTTGGGTGGAGGTCGGTGAATGGTGTCAGCGGATTACGATGTGTCCGCGCCGCGTCGAGTCGGCGTGCGACGTCGTCAGGATCCATGCTGGCTACCCCGACCGCGGGATGTAGGCCAGTCCATGGGCGCCGGGCTCGCCGTGCTTGGCGATGTCGAGCGAACTCAAGACTTCCCAGCTGTGCAGGTCGACGATATCGACGGTGGACGACGTCACCGCAGCCACGTAGGCGAGCCGACCGTCTGGGGATGCGGTCATGGTCAGGGGGAATCGTCCCGTCAACTCGACAGTCGCGATGCGGTGCCGTGTCCTGGGGTCGAACGCGTTGAGGCGCCCTGGGAGGTGGTTGCCCAGCGCTGACGGCCCGTGGGGAGTCATTCGTAGTTCGGCGGCCAGCAGCACACCATTGGCCGTGAGACAGACCGGAAACACAACATGTTCGGTAGCCAACACGTCGACCACCCGAGCGCTGGCCGTGTCGATGACCCGAATCCCGTTGACAGGACGGCTATCCGGATCACTGGCCGTGAAGGATCCGTAGGGCGCCGCGACGTAGACTTCGCTGCCGTCGGCGGCGACGGCGAGCCCCTCGCTGCCGGGCACCTCGACGGTGACGACCTCTTCGGTCTCCAGGTCGAGAATCGAGATGAAGGGTGCCTCCTTGTTGGTGGCAAACCCCTTCGTGCCGGCCGGGTCGATGACGAACCAGTGCGGCCCAGGCGCACCAACACTCATGCGGCCCAACACAGTCCGACTATCGGTGTCGATTACGACGACACCACCGGGGCGGTCGGTGTCACCTTCGACGCTGACGTAGAGCCGGTTGCGGGCCCCGTCGAGCGCCAGTCCGTGTGGGGCATGCTCCGGTGCCAGATCGATGACGTCGACGATGCGGCGCTCATCGGGGTCGATGACGGTCAGCTGGGTACGTCGCCCTTGATTGGCGTGGTAGTAACCCGAGTAGTAGGTGTTGGTGCACCACAGCAGCCGGCGGTCGGGGTCGAAACACAGTTCGTGCGGCTCGGCGAGCAGATCGAGCGCCCCAAGGGACGCGTCGGTCGCGGCATCGAAGAAAGTCACCGTCGGTCCGCTCTGGCTCACGACCGCTAGAACGTCACCATCGCGGCCGGCGCGGGGCGATTCGAGATTCACAGGTTGTCTCCTCAGAGCGAACTTCTTGGTCCACTCCAGACTCAGCCATCAACCAGTGACGAACAATGCAAGTATTGGGAACTAATAGTTGCGCTGAGTGGCAATAATTGCGTGATGACCGATCTCAACCTGCTCCGCGTACTCGACGTGCTTCTTCAAGAGAGCAGCGTCACCCGGGCAGCCGAACGCTTAGGCACCTCACCTCCCGCGGTGAGCAGAGCACTGGCTCGGCTACGCCGACAGGCGGGCGACCCACTACTGGTGCGGGCCGGTCAGGGCTTGGTACCCACCCAACGAGCGATCGACATCCGGCGAAAGCTCAGTACCCTGCTTACGGAAGCCGACGAAATCCTGCGCCCCGGAGCGCATTTCGATCCGTCCTCGCTACGGCGGGCGTTCGCCATCCAGGCCGCCGATCTGTTCGTGTCAAGCCTCGCCCCACCGCTGCTGCGGCGATTGCGAGAGCAGGCCCCTGACGTCGACGTGATCTTCCTGTCCGAGGTGCTGGAAGGTACCGATGGACTCAGGCGTGGCGACGTCGACCTCGAAGTGGGCGTTCTGGGTCACCTCGATCCGGAAACCTGCCACACCTCGTTGGCGCGAGCCGAAATGCTGGGCGTGGCCCGGGCCGACCACTGTCTGTTCGACTCGGAAGTCGACGTGCAAGGATTCGCTGCCGCGGAACACATCGGGAGTTCGCGGCGCGGTAAGACACACGGTCCGATCGACATCGCCTCGCAGAGTTCGGGCTGCGCCGCCGGGTGCGCGTCGTCGTCCCGAATCACACCAGCGCCCTATTGCTCGCCAGCGCCACCGACCTCATTGCGTTGACTACCGCCCACTGGCAGTCCACCGTCGACGACCTCGGAATGCTCACCTTTGCCGTCCCACTCGTACTGCCGCCGGTGGACGTCGGGATGGCCTGGCATCCTCGCACCGATGACGACCCAGCACATCAGTGGTTTCGTCAGCAGGTGGCAACGACATTCGAAGTGGTCGCATCTCAAGGCGATTGAACCGCGCCCCTGAGCTTTAGACGGTCGTTCAGCGCCGGGGTGCGGCTCCGTGCAAGTCGTCGACAGGACCGGTGAGCTCAACGGTGAGGGCGGCGGGATCGAAGTACACCCGTTCGGCGATTACCCGTCCATCGGCCGACAACGTGACGATGGCGATCATCTCCGTGGTGATCGATTGCCCGGTCGCCCGCATGTCCAGGTTGGGGGCCGTCGTGGGTACCGGTGAAGCGTACGAGCATCGCACCGGTGTTCCCGCTTGGCCCGAACGCGGTGATCCTGGACCTCCGGACTGTGGGACGCCGCGTGGCGAGTTAGTGCGGTTCCTCCCGTTCGACAACTGCATTTGCAGCGTGCTCTGTACGACCAACGCCATCGAGAGCATTAACGCGCGGATCCACAGAGCGGTCAACGCCCGCGGCCACTTTCCGCCGAGGCCGCCGCACTGAAGTGCGTGTACCTGGCGATCATGAGCCTCGACCCCACCGGGCGGGGCCGCAAACAACGGACCGCCCGCTAGAAACAGGCATTGAATGCCTTCGACATCACCTTCGACGGACGCCTGTCCGCCGGACGAAAGTAGAACCAACACAACCAGTTACACCGTTATGTTGACAGACCCGGCGGCCTGCGAAATCCGCGAGGGTGATACTTGGAACCGAGGCCCAGGCGCAGATGACGTTCGCGATGTCGTCACGGCATCGTCGTGTTTGCGATGGACCGTAGGTGAGGAGGTGGCTCGATAGCAGCCGCCAGAGCCGGATCGGGCTCGAGATCGCCCCACCTCCGGTGAATGGGCAACACCCCCGCCCATACCTTTAACGACCCGTCTGGACTGTCGGCGTCATCCGGTGGTCCGCTGCGGGTCTTGACCGATGCCTCGGTCAGGTCCAACGCGAGCAATCGCGTTGCAGCCAACTCCCGTTTCGTGGGTTGGCGTGCGTACTCCCACTGGCCGGGCGCGCACTGCTCAGTGAGCACGCGCAAACCCTGCAGCAGCTCATCGGGGTCGGATATCGGACGGGGAATGCCATAGATGCAAGCACTTCGGTAGTTGATGCCATGTTCGAACACGGAGCGGGCAAGCACCAGGCCGTCAACGTGCGTGACGGTCACGCACACCGTCTGCGCAGGAGCCTTGACGAGACTTCGACTGGCCACCGAGCCATGGAGGTACAGGTGGTCGGCGGTTGCCCCGTAGACAGTGGGCACCACCAACGGAACGCCGTCGAGGAGCACACCGAGGTGGCAGATGAACCCCGCAGCGAGTATCGCGTCGAGGTCGGAGCGGTTGACACTGCCCTGCTCACGCAAACGACGGTGACGGGTCCGGTCGGTAACTACGAGCTGCCCGGGAGCTGTTGAGGTCATGCGTGTCATCATGGCCGTGCAAGTGGTAGTCCTGGGAGATCCACTTCGATGGAAAATTGCAAACCACTTTGGAAAGCGAGGGCGTATGCGGTCCGCCCACCTCGACCTTCCGCTGGTCCTGGACCGCGAAGACCGCACGTCACTGCACCTCCAGCTGGCCGCCGCGCTGCGGGATGCCGCGTCAAGAGGGCTGATCGCGCCAGGAAGCAAGCTTCCGTCGACGCGACTGCTCGCGGAGCAACTACACCTGGCCCGAAGCACCGTCATTGCGGCGTATCAGCAGCTCGACGGCGAGGGGTACGTGCAGTCCCGGCATGGCTCGGGAACCTACCTGAGCAACGATCCTATTGCCGCGCAGCCGATCTCGTCGTCGCCGTCGTCAACCGTTGCAGATAATCACCTTCGGTGTGTGCCACCCGATGATCACAACGTCATCGATCTCCGCCCCGGGCGGCCCGACACACGCCGGCTCGCCGACCCGGCATGGCGCCGGGCGTGGCGGGCGGCGGTCAGTGACCCGCCGCCCGATACAGAGCCGCCTCTGCAGGGTCTACCGCTTCTGCGAGCCGAGGTCGCCCGACATCTCGCCGTGGCGCGGGGGTTATCCGCAGATGCGGCAGCCGTGTTCGTCACTGCCGGCACCAACGACGGGCTCGCCCTGCTGGTGCACGCACTTCACCTCCGCGGGCACCGAATTGGACTCGAGAACCCCGGGTACCCGGAAGCGTGGCGACTGTTTGCCCGGCTCGGCTGCCATACGCTGCCGGTGCCAGTCGACGACAGTGGCCTGGTCGTCGAACGCTTGCCCGAGGGGTCGTCCGCGCCCCGGGCAGTGTTGGTCACGCCCAGCCATCAGTATCCCCTCGGGGGGCGCCTGCCCTTAGCCCGTCGAATCGCCCTGCTGGACTGGGCGAACCGACACCAGGCGACGGTCATCGAGGACGACTATGATAGTGAATTTCGCTTTGATGTGGCTCCACTGCCCGCATTGGCCAGCCTCGATCGGTCCGTCCGCGTGGCGCACCTGGGCACGTTCGGAAAGGTGCTGAGCCCGTGGCTGCGTATCGGATACCTAGTTGCCCCAGCACATTTGATACCGGATCTGCGTGCCGCTCGAGCTGACCTCGGAAACCCCGTGAGTGGGGTACTCCAGCAGGCTTTGGCCAATTACCTGACATCCGGAGCGCTGCGCCGTCACATCGCCCGCAGTCGTCGCGATTACTCCCACGCCAGGGCCCATCTCACGCGACGGCTGGCGCAGGTAATTCCCGAGGCCCGTATCAGGGGAATCGACGCAGGACTGCACGCCGTTCTCGAGCTTCCCCACAATATCGACGCCGATCTGATCGTCCGGCGCGCACGCGCGGCCGACGTTCTGCTCGACACGCTCGCGAACTACACGGCACCTACCCCCGACGCGCCGCCGCCGCCGCCCGCCATCGTCCTCGGCTACGGCGGGGCAACCCTCGTGCAACTCGACCGCGCCGTCCTCGCCATCCGCAGTGCAATGCCCTCACCCTCGACATCGACCACCCGCCCGATTATGTGTTGATGGCGTTACCAGCCTTCAGTAAGGACCCTGTCGAGGGTATCGACGAAGAAGTCGGCCGCATCATGGTCGAGGCACAGCGGCGGCTTGACTTTCAAGATGCAGTTCCGATCGCCCGTGGGCTGAATAATGATGCCGTAGTCCAGCATTCGCGCGCAGATGGCACGGGTCTCCTCGGTCGCGGGTTCCAGTGTCGTCCGGTCTCGGACCAGTTCGACACCGAGGTAGAGCCCGTGCCCGTGTACTGTCCCGATCAGTGGGTGCTTGTCGCCGAGTCGACTGAGGCGTTGCTTGAGGTGGGCGCCCACCCGGTGAGCGTTTTCCTGCAGGCCCTCGTCGGCGATCACGTCGAGGACGGTGCTGCCGACCACCGAGGACACCGGGCTCCCGCCGGCTGACGAGAAGAAGTAACCCTGGGTACGGTATTGGGCCGCAATGGCTTCTGAGGTCACTACGACGCCGAGCGGATAGCCGTTACCCATCGCCTTGGCCATCGTGACGATGTCGGGCACCACATTCTGTTGCTGGAAACCCCAGAACCACGAGCCGAGTCGACCGTAACCCACCTGCACCTCATCAGCGATGGCCAGGCCGCCAAGTTCTCGCATCGTGGTGTACACCCGGTCCAGATATCCGTCCGGGAGCGCCATTCCGCCCGCATTGCCGTACACGGACTCCGCGATGAAGGCGGCCGGTCGCACGCCGCGATCGGCGAGCTCACGCAGCCGCGCCACGGCGTCATCGGCATAGCGGTGCGCGGCCGCTCCCCGGTGCGTGCCGCGGTACGGGTTGGGTGAATCGACGGTGTGTACCCACGAAGGCCTGGTTGTCAGCGCGTTCGGGTTGTCGGCGGTAGACGTCGAAATCGCGTCGGTGGCGTAGGTCCAACCGTGGTAGGCCTCTCCCATGGCGACGATGTCGTGGCGCCCGGTAGCCGCCATCGCCAGCCGCACCGCCAGGTCGCCGGCTTCTGAGCCGGAGTTGACCAGAAAGACCTGGCTCAGCGGGGCTGGAAGGAGTGCAGTTAGGCGTTCGCAGAATTCGACGACCGCGGCATAGTTGAAGCGGGAGTTGGTATTGAGGGTTTGTAGCTGGCGGTTCACCGCCTCTGCGACCCGCGGGTGCGAATGCCCAAGCACTGCAACATTGTTGACCATGTCGAGGTACGCCCTACCATCGGTGGACACCATGTGGTGGCGCCACCCTCGTTCGATCTGCGGGGGTTGCGGTAATAGTGTTCCTGGACCTCGGCAAGGCTGCGCCTGCGTCGCGCCAATAAAGCACTGGGCTCACTGGTCGGTACATCGCCGCTGAGTCCGAGCAGCGGGGCGGGATCGGCGGTGAGGCTCAACCATCCCGCGGCGTAGCTGGGCCGTACCGTCTCGGGTACCGGTATGCCAGCTCTCTGCAGTGTCAGTCTCGCCCGGCCGGCAGCCGGAATACGGACCAGCACCGCTCCGGTGGCGACCTCTCCTAACGTCGCATCCTCGGGTGTGCCGACGCCCAGGGCCGATACCCGGATCTCGATTTCGCCTGCGCGCAGCACCACTGTGCCGTTGTCGAGCACGCAGTGTCCCGGCCACGGTGCGACCAGTGTCGCAGGCTGATCGAACCAGAGGTCTATACCGGTTCGCACCGTGGCAGGTTCATCGGTGCTGAGCGGATTGACCTGTGCGGGTGTACGTTCCGCATAACGGGTCGCTACCAGTCGGCGCCGTCCGTCGGCGAGCTGCCGGGCGGCGGCATCAACGGTGTCGGGTGCCATCCACGCCCCGTCATTCCACACTGTCGAGGTCGTCGACAGATCCAGCGTGGCTACCGCCGCCGCGCTGTCCGGGGCGATCAACAAATCGCCAACCGCCGGGAGCGACAGCGGTCGGCTGGCCAGACCCAGCGCTGACCGAATCAGTCCTGACATCACCTCGATCGGCACCGCGGTGGCGGCGTCGAACATCCGCCACTCACCGATAAGTCCCTCAGCGGCATAGCGATTCGCGGGATCGATTGACACCTGATGGCTTCCGCTGATGACCAGGGTGGCTGCCCGCAGCACGACCATGGGCCACAACGCGTCGATCTCAATTTCCGACAGAGGCCGAATGCGGTGAAACGCTTCAACGGCGGGGACTGCGCTGTGCGCTTCGGCACCGGGATGGTGCAGCACCGAGGTCAGGGTCGCGGCGAGTTCACTGACAGCCCAGGTGCGGCACAGGTCCCCGAAGTCGAGGACGCCGTCGTAGTCGTTTGGTGGCTGCGGCGAACACACCATGTTGCTGTTGGCCAGATCGAGGTGAACCGCCTGCATCGGCAGGTGGTCGCGCACCGGTTCCAGCAAACGCCAGGCACCGTCGATGGCGGATCCGACCTCGGCCCGTCGTTCGGTGTCCTCGATGTATTCGACCAGCTCGTCGGACACCCGACGGGCATGCCGAAGATCCCACTGCAGGACGCGATTCAGGCCGGCGTGGTCGAAATCGGCGAGGGCGCGGCTGACGCGTCCGGCTATCTCGCCCATGCGCGACACAGCATCCGGGCTGAGGTAGCGGTCTGCGTCCACCGTGGATCCCGGCAGGAAGCTCAGTACCCGCGCGACACTGACCACTCCGGTCGAATCGGCGATCGGACGCGCACCCTGACCATCCGCTCCCGGCACAAGAGTGGCAAAACGAAGCCCCGGCTCGGCGGCGGCCACTGCGTCGGCCGCGCAATCTTGAGCCGCGACCTCCAGCTCGGAGAAGACGGGGCTGGCGATCTTCAATACTCCGATGCTGCTACCTGTTTCATCGGTGAGGAGGAAGTTCAGGTCCTGTTGGCTTCCCAATGAGAGGGCCTTCACCGGATAACCCAAGTAGTTCCCGGCGAAGTCGGCTGCCTGCTGATCGGTAATGCTGCCGGGTTGAGGTGCGGGCGCGGCGAAGAAGTTGTAACAGCTGCCGGTGTCAACGGAGTTCATGGTGCACTTGCCCTTTCGGCATCGTGGGGATCTGTGAGGCAGTGATCGGCGTCGAATGCGACTTCGGGCGGCGGCCTGCGGAATCCGCGAGTTAGCCACCCGAGGTAGCCGATGCCCAGTGCCAGCCAGCTCAGGCCGACGGCGAGCGCAAGGGCCGAGAGGCTGAACCACAGGTAACCGGTGAGCAGCATGCCGATGGCGGGCGCGACACCGTAGACCAGCGTGCTGCGCAGGCCGCGCCGCCGACCGTCGATGAGGAAGTGCTTGATCACCGAGAGGTTCACCAGGGAGAACGCGGCCAACGCGCCGAAACTGACAACGGAGAACAGGGTCGCCAGGTCGGCGCCCAGCGCGATCAGCGAGATGATCCCGACGAATAACACAGCTCCTGCGGGGGTGTGGAACCGGCGGCTGACATACCCGAAGATGCGGCGCGACAGCACCCCGTCGCGGCCCATTGCGTACAGGATGCGCGTCACACTGACTTGAGCGGCCAAGGCTGCCGCGACGCAGGCCGCCAGGTAGCTGGCCAGAAAGAACGTCTGAAGCCATTGCCCGGCAGTCAGTTCCATGATCTGGTTGGCCGCGGTATCGGGGTCGGTGATGGCTGTTGGATCCGGTTCGATCAGGGTTGCGAGCATCGACACGATGAAGAACAGCACACCGCCCACCAGGACGGTCAACATGATTGCGCGTGGAACGGTTCGGCGGGGGTCACGGGCTTCCTCGGACATGGTCGAGACGGCATCGAAGCCGAGAAAGGACAGTGCCAAGGTGGCTGCGCCCGCGAATAACCCTGTCGCTGCGACACCCTGGCTGTAGATCGGTGCCAACACAGACACACCCGGATGCTGGATGAGATGCGCACCCGCCAGTACGACGAACACGGCAACGAAGATGAGCTGCATGCCGACGAGCGCCAAATTGGCGTTTCGAACGACGCCGATGCCGACGATGCTCAGTGTCGTCACCAGGACGATTCCCGCCAGTGAATACGCCCATGTAGGCACCATGGGGAATGTGGCATTCAAGTAGATGCCGATCAACAGGTAGTTCGTCAACGGAAGCAAGAGATAGTCCAGCATCAACGCCCATCCGGTGAGGAATCCGATCCCACCGCCGAATGCCCGCCGCGCGTACGAATAGGCGCTCCCCGCAACGGGATAGCTGCGCACGAGGGTGGCGTAGCTACCGGCGGTGAACAGCATGGCCACCAGCGTGATCACGTAGGCGGCCGGGACGTGGCCCGCGGTGATCTCGTTGACCACGCCGTAGGTGGTGAAGACGGCCATCGGCGCCATATAGGCCAGGCCGAAGATGACCAGGCCGGGCACACCCATGACCCGCTTGAGTACCGGTGCACTCAGCGTGACTTCGACATCAGACATTGTTGTGCTCCTGTGGGTTCGGAAGTGGGCAGTACGTTCGCCGACCGGCGAGCCAGGTTCCCAATACGGTGATGTCGGCAAGTTCGGAAACGGGTACGACGCGGGGATCCGCGGACAGCCACACCAGGTCGGCTTGCTTCCCGACCGCCAGAGTTCCGCGACAGTGTTCGGCACGCGCTTGATGCGCGACGCCCGCGGTGGCGATATCGAGCGCCTCGCCCAAGCTGATTCGCTCGGCGGGAATCCATCCTTGCGAGGGCAGGCCACGATTGTTCTGGCGGGTAACAGCGGTTCGGAGCCCACCGAGAACGTGGGCACTGGTGACCGGCCAGTCGCTGCCGTAGCTGAGATGTGCGCCCAAGTCCAACAGCGTGCGCATCCGGTACTGCTGGCCGCTCCGATGCTCACCCAGTCGAGGGATCGTCAACACCTCCATCACCTCGTCGTGGGCCGCCCACAGCGGTTGAAAGCACGCGATAACACCGAGTTCGGCGAAGCGGTGCAGGTCGGCACTGTCGACGAGCTGGGCGTGGGCGATGACGGGCCGTCGGTCCCGCGGACCATTGACAGTCGAAAGATGCTCGACGGCGTCGAGCGCCGAGCGTGCTCCGGCATCCCCCGTCGCGTGCATGTGGAGTTCGAATCCGAGATCATCGACGAATGCGGCGGCGGCCAGCAGATCATCGCGGGGCCATACCGGCATGCCACGGCCACACGCATCGCTGTAATCCTCGAGTAGATGCGCTGTGTGGTTTTCCACGATGCCGTCGATGAAGAACTTTACGGTGCAGCAGGTCAGGTTCGGAGAGGCCTCTATCGCGTCGCGTTGAGCGACGAGTTCGTGGCGCTGCCGTTCCCATCGCAGCGGGTCGGCACGCAATGCAAGGTCGGCACGGCAGGCCAATACTCCAGCACGGTCAGCTGCCAACCACAGCTCGATATCGCGCGGGTCTACCCAGGCATCCTGAATCCACGTGATGCCGTGCGCGGCGAAATGTTCTGTGGCATAATGTAATACGTCGATTCCTGCGCTCAGCCCGACGGGCGGTGCCGCCCGCACTGCGAGGTCGACCGCCCCCCATTCCAGCAGCGTGCCCAGCACTGTCCCGTCGGCACGTCTCGGAATTCGGCCAAGCTCAGGATCTTCGGTGTCGGCATCGATTCCAGCGAGTTCCAGAGCGCGAGAATTGCACCACACCGAATGGTAGTCCCAGGCGCGCAACATGACTGGTCGGTCAGAGACGACCTCATCGAGCCAGCGGGCGTCAAAGAGTCCAGATTCGACCAGGGATGCGTCGTAACTTCCACCAACGATCCACGGTACATCGGGGTGCGCCTTCGCCCACTGCGCCACGATTGCAACGATCTCGGCAACGCTGGTCGCCTTCCGGACCTGCGGTCCCTGAGTTTCCAAGCCCGCCAAGATCGGGTGCGCGTGTCCGTCACCGAATGCCGGGCCCAAAAACCCACCCTCAAGGTCGATGGTTTGGTCAATCAGGTGCGGATCACGCCCTGACGCAATGCGTTCGTCGACGACAACGAGCCGGTCGACGTCAAGCAGCCCGCCGCCGCGGTAGATGGTTCCGCCCACAAATTCGATCGCCAACATCACTCCTGTTCAATTGGTCACCAATGTAGCAACAAGGAGGGCCTGTGGTAAAGGGTTCGGCGGAGGGGCGCCACAGACCGGATGACGGAAACCTGACCTATGGCACCTCGTTCCAGATCCGTCAGTGCACTACTAGGACACTTGTCCTATGCTGATGCCCCCGCACCTAGGACATCTGACCTAGGCGCGGGGGAGGGAGGCCACGTGACAACGCGTGAGGCGATCGTTGAGGCAGCTGACCGACTGTTCTACGAGTACGGGTTCGAGTCGACCTCGTTCGCCTCGATCGCTGCGGCCGTCGGAATCTCGCGAGGAAACTTCTACTACCACTTCAAAACCAAGGACGAGATTCTCAACGCCGTCATCAACGCACGGCTAGCCGCGACTCGCGCCATGCTCGCCGAGTGGGCATCGTCCTCGGGCGATCCATTGGTCAGGGTGATGCGCTTTGTCGAGATCGTGCTTACCAACGAAGCGGATATCGAGCTGCACGGTTGCCCGGTCGGGACCCTCAGCGGCGAGCTGGCCAAACTCGATCACCCTGCACGCCTGGAGGCGGTTGGGTTGTTCGAGACGTTCCGTGAATGGCTCGGCGCCCAGTTCAACCTGCTCGGACGCGATGATGCCGACGACCTGGCGCTTCATGTGCTCATGTTCAGCCAGGGCACCGCGACGCTCTCCAACGTCTTCCGCGACCGCGATTGGGTCCGACGCGAAGTCGGCCGCTTCGAACAACGGCTCATTGACGAACTCGCATCAACCTCACCCACCGCGTCCGTTGCCCTCTGATTGCTCATTCCTGAACAGGAGTCCGTCGATGTTTCTTGTCCTTCTGCGCTTCAGCAACAACAAGGCCGCAGCCGCCGAGCACAAGGCGGGCCACCAGGCCTGGATCCAGCAGGGCGTCCAGGACGGTGTATTCGTGCTGGTCGGCAGCATCCGGCCAGGCCTTGGAGGCGCCGTTCTCGCTACCGGCCTTGACGGCAGCCAGATTGAACAGCGCGTTGCGCAGGACCCATTCGTCGCCCAGGACGTCGTCACCGCGGAGATCGTTGAGATCGAACCGAACTTCACCGACCCACGTCTGTCCATTCTCGCGAGCTGACGGAACCATCCGCTGTGACCGCCTTCATCGCCCCCGATGGCGATCCGCGTTGCCAGTGGGCCGGATCGGCACCGGAATTCCTGGCGTACCACGACACCGAGTGGGGATTCCCCGTCGCTGACGATCGCCGCCTGTTCGAGAAGGTCAGCCTTGAAGGCTTCCAATCGGGACTGAGCTGGCGCACCATATTGGCCAAGCGGCCCGCATTCCGTGCCGCCTTCGCTAACTTCGATTTCCACGCCGTAGCCGAGTTCGGCCAGGACGATGTCGCGCTGCTACTCGCCGATCCAGGGATCGTGCGCCACAAAGGCAAGATCGAGGCCGTGATCAACAATGCTCAGCGCGCCATTGAAATGGAATCTGCCGAAGGCTCACTCGCGGCGTTCTTTTGGCGCTACGAACCAGACCCCCGCGACGTGTTCCCTCCGCAAAGCATGTCGACTTCACCATCCTCGATCGCCTTGTCCAAGGAACTGAAGCAACGAGGTTGGAAATTCGTCGGGCCGACCACCGCGTTCGCGCTCATGCAGGCCATGGGGCTGATCAATGACCACATCGAGAACTGCATCTCTCGTACAGAAGTCACCGCGGCGCGCAGGAAGTTCGAGTTGCCGATTACTCAATGACCCATGCCAACGCACATCAATCGCCAATGTCACTCCTGAATAATTGATCACCAATGTAGAAACAGAGAGCGCTCGCGGTAAAGGCTTCACCGGAGGGGCGCCACAGACGGATGGCGGAAACCTGACCCGACCGGCCAAGCTAAGCGGGGTTCGACTGCGCTCCAGCGAGTCAGTTCAATAGTCTTCGGTGTCGAAAAGCTGCGCTTTAACGTCGGCGATGCGTGAATCCAGGCGCGTTTGCGCGCCATGACGTGCTTAGTGCGCCTGGCGGCAAGCTATTTCCGAATATGCACTGATCGCCAAAGAGCAGTGCGGTCGTGTCAACGGCGGGCGACCGTCCGCCACATGCTGGTGGGTCCTTGTTCGTGCACTACCGCCCGCAGGCCGGCTTCGGTGATCGTGTCGCGGACCCAGGCTGGAGACAGGCGCAGCTTGGGATAGCTGCTGACTGTCGTAACCCAGCCGCCGGCCGTTCGATTGTGAATGATGTCGTGCACTTCGGCGACTTGCTCGTCGCGAAAGTCAATGAAGCACATCATGATTCGATCATCATCGCTGCGGATCGGTAGAAAGCGATCGGTTCCGCGCAGGTCGGCGGTTAGGTCACGATATGTGAGGATCACGGAGCCACCATGTCGTAGGACGCGCGCAAGCTGGACGAAGAGCTCCGCGACTGCCATTGCGGAGGGCAGATGCGGGAGGGTGTCGCCCATGCACACCGCCACATCCACCGATCCCGACGCCAACTCGGAGACGGCGGTCACGGCGTCGGCTTCGCGCACCTGGATGGCGCTGCGACCCGCGGCGTGGAACACCAACTCGTCGAGCAGGGTTCTGTCGGTGTCGACAGCCAGCACGCAGGCATAGCCGAGATCGGCGAGCGCCAGTGATTGCGCACCCGATCCGCAGCCAAGGTCGACTGCGTTGCTCCGCAGTGTGCCGTCCGCGAGCGGTAACAGTTCGTCGAGCAGCGCACGCTGCGCTGCGGCAGTCGATTCAATGTCACCCCCGAGCATCCACGTGTAGTTCGGAGCGAGCAGACGTCGATAGTGCTCGGCCACCTGGCCCGTGGATCGGTCGTCGGCGGTGGACGTCGTCATAACTTGCTCCTGGTTGTTCAGTGTCGAGCTGCGCGCGGCTCAGCAGGGGCCACTGCGGTCACCACCGTGGGATCGACGCCGCTTTTGCGGAGCGTGTGGCGGATCGCGGCATCGGTATATATGCGGTCGCCTCGTGTCAGGGTCAGTATATGGCCGTGCCGGCTGAGGTCGGTCTGTCCGGCGCGAACAGGAACTCCTGGCCGGGTGGCTGGGGTGTCGGTGTCCGGTGGACTGCCGACCCGGGCGTGTTAGTGATCCCTGAAAAACAGACCACGGCGCCCAGTTGACAGAACTATCCGAAAGGGCCTGGCGCGCAGGCTGTCCTAGCAGCGTTGAGGACTTGCTGGCGCAAGGCATCGCACTACTTGTCGACGGATCCTGGCTCTCAGGGCTTTGCTGCCCTTTTTGAGTGGATGAACTATCCGCGGGAGGCGCGGGCCCAATGGGCGGTGCGCTCGCCGGGTTCTGGACTTTCTTGCGCCACTTCATGTCCAAACGGGTGGGCGGCGTGGTGTCACTCGGCAGCGCCGCTGCGTCCGGGAATCCTGGCGCATGGCGCGAACCCAAGGCAGTTCCGACTCCAGGATCGAGCAGATGTTCTCGCCGCCGGCCAAAATCGTCCATCGCCTTGCCGCGAATGGCTACAGTTGAATATTCAAGGCACAGAGGGTGCTTGAGAGTCGGCTTCTGATAACTGTCGATGAGTCCCGCGGCCCCCGTCCCAGTGCGTGGCTGCCACGACGAGTCGGTTGCGCAGGTGGAAATACGCCCGCCAGTCGATCACTACGTCCTCCTCCAGGCCTTTACATCACTGCGTTTAGTCTCGACATATCCGTTGAAGACTGCCATTGGGGTATAAAGGCGGTCAAAGTTCAGTCGACAGCTGTCGGATGGGTCAGTGAACACCCGGCCCGTGGCGCCGTAACGCGACACCATCACAGGTCGCCGGCACGCTGATCTGTGCAACGCGAGCCGATCGAGTTCTCGTTGCGTGGACTACGGATGCTCATCACCTTGTGAGCATCGCCGAACGGGATGCGGCGCCAACGTCTCTGGCGCAGCTCTACGCGTGGTGGACCGCGCATTCATAGGGATGCCGTTGTCCGGTGAGGCATCGTGGCTGCTGGTCAGAAGTGCAACAGTCGCTCTGACAGTCGTCGCAAACTGGCAGTCCAAGCCGTGCTGGGACACGATCCTGCACGACCGGCGCCCCGCAAAACCCCACCTGGGAAAACGGGCTGTGCGGGCCCCTGGAGAGGAGATCCGTTGCGCCTCTTAGTATTCCACGCGCAGACTTACATAAGGTATATTATCGGTTAGCTACACTAAGTAGCTGCATCGGCACTCGCGTATGGATTTGCAGTGCTTGCAGCCACGTCCTTCGCCGTGGCTCTTCCGACAGCTTTCTCGCGCCGGACGACGTCTAACACCTGATACCATTCTGGGAGACATACATTTTCGCCCTGCTCTTCGCCGCGGGCCACGACATCTTTGAGAGCTGTAGCCTGATGGATCGCCAATATTGCCCCTTGGATATGTCCACATTTCCATGAATGCAAGACCTTGCTGGCATGCAATGAGACCCATCTATTTCGTCACTGTGACGAAATAGATGATAGGCCGAGCGCTCGTCACCCGAGAGCCGCGTATCGAAACGCCGCGCCCAGACCTCGTGGATCGTTCAGCCAAAGCATCGACACCTTGCTTCTGAACGGGTGACCTCGCGCCGAGCAAATCAGCCACGCTGGAATCCTTCGCGCGACAGCACATTCAGCCGCTCCTGAATCACGGCTTCGAATCGAACGCCGGCCGCTTGTGTGCGGCGGGAGAATGCACCGAACGTTGCAAAGTTCACGTCGGCGTTGAGCAAAGTCTCCCCCACCACCAGGGCGTCAGGCGGGACGAATCGCCCGCTTGAGCTCACGCAGGTACTGGGCTGCTCGACGCCCCCACCGTCACCCGCAGTCAGCTCCGTAATCTGGGTGTCCACAGCCTCGTTGTTGCCATCGGCCTTCCTACGGGCCGCTTTCACCGTGACGATCGGTCGGAACTGCGCGGCCCGGGCGGACCCGATCCGAAAGGCCCACGCGATCATCACGGGATCGACCCCTGCCAACATCAGCGTGTGCTGGACCAACCGATCACGATGGCGTTGCCTCTGCTGTGGTCGGAGTGGCGCGACAGATGCGGCTGAGGCTCGCAGGTGTTCGGCGTGGTCGAAGAGCCAGTCCCAAACGGTCGCAGAACAGCTGGCACATGCTGCATGACTTGCCCCATTCAGTAGGCGGTCTCGGTGACGTGCGCAGTGAACGGGCGCCGACGTGATTCGCAAGCTTCAAGTGCGCATTCAACGTCGTAAGTCGTTCCCAAATCGACTTTTCAAGCTCACGGGCCAGGAAATAGGCCTCCTCACTTGACATACAGTGATGTCAGATGGGATCTTCGGCCCATTCTGCCGGTCATCACGGTGCCGATCTTCGAGGTAGTTAGTCTCGTCAGACTCCGGCCACGGCGCTCTATGCGTTTACAGAGACCCCAGTATTGGCCCAGAACGTGATCAACCGAACCGAATCCGGCGCGGCGATGGTTAACCAAGCGATCGTGCACTGCCTCGTCCCGCGGTCGCCATTCTGCGGTATCGGTCCCAGCGGCATGGGCGCGGCTACCACGGCTGGTGAGGATTCCGAGAGGCTTTCGCACCGAAGACCATTGCTAGCCAGTACGACTCAGCCCGACCCGCGCATCACCTACCCATGCCGCACTTCCTTATCCGTAGCCCCATCGCAATGAAGGTGCTCGAATGATCCGCCGGTCAGCTTTGGTGGCAGCAGGATGCCCTGTCGAGCAGCTCACGATTGGCGCCGTTGCGCGAACCCCTACGCTTTGCCGCCGTTCGTGACCGGAATTAGAAGGTGAGCGTCGTAGGGACCACCGGTGTGGATGATGTGGCGGCCCTCATTCCGGTCGGAGTGATGGCGCTGAGTGGGGGTGCCCGGCGGGTATTTGTTGACGTCTGTGCCTTGAATCACCAGGCGCAGGGTCTCACCAGCGCGAAAGGCGGTGCCAGAGGGAAGGATTTCGATGTCAACAGCTACCCGTTGCCCAGGCTCAAGCTTCTGCTCTCGAAGGTGCGCTAGCCACGGCTGGTGGGGAGTTGAACGCTGCGCATCGAGTTCACGGTGGGATGCTCGCAACCATCCAAGGGCGACTTGCCCGTCGTCCCAGATGGAGAAGAACGGGAACTGAACCAACTGGCCGTCGGCATCGACCTTCTGGAGAGCGACGAAGATGTCCATGTCGTCAGCACTCTCGGCTTCCACCCACAGCCGAAGCTTGCTGTTGCCAACGATTTCGGTATCGGTGGAAAAGCGGTAATCGAATGCGATGCGATCGTCATCGTCGGTGGATACGTAGCTGGCTGAGGCTGCTTCTGCGACGCTTTCAGTGCTCAAAGTGCCGCTGGCGGCATCAAGGAAAAGGGAGCGGTACTCCGTTGTGGCCGGAGGCCATTGCTCGCATGTTTCGTTTCGACCTTGGTAGTAGCGTTCTCGCACTTCGTATCTCACGCGAGGCCAGCGTTCAACGTCAGTGCATTCACCCTTGAGAAAAGCGTCGAAGAATGCGCGCTGACGAGTGATGCTTTGTTCCGCGTAGTAGTACCCCCATTTTTTGCGGCCGTGGATTTCGAGCCACTTTTGGTCAGACCGGAGTCCTTTGAAGGCCTCAAGAGTGCCGCGTGTGTGTAGCCCATGGTCTGACCAACTTGCGACGACGTAGGCGGGGACAGTGATCTTGGCGAAGTCGGCGCGCTTCGTGGCCCAGTACTCGTCGTCCAAGGGGTGAGCCTCTCGCATGGCGACGGTGTCTTCAACTTTGGTGCGGGAGTAGAGCACACCCTCGTGCCACCACGGATGGAACTGCGTTTCGGGGATGCCTGCATGGAAGGCGAAGTCACGGTAGAGGTCGCTGACGCCTTCCCACGGGTTCATCGCCGCTAGGTGAGGCGGCTGTGTTGCCGCGGTGAGCCATTGGATGATGGCCAGATAGGACACCCCGGCCATCCCTACCTTGCCGTTGCTCCACGATTGGGTGCCAGCCCATTCGATCAGGTCGTGGTAATCGCGGGCTTCTTCGATACCCCAGAATGATTCAGCAATACCTTCTGACCCCCAGGTTCCGCGCGGGTCAGCGAAAATGACTGCGTATCCGGCAGGACACCAGTAGATCGGGTCAGGAGATTCGAACGCGACGTATCGCGAGAGGCTGCCGTCGCGGACGCCGGTGTCGGCGGGAAAGTCGCCTAGTTGCTGTGGTGAGTGCTTGCCGTAGGCGCTCCAGGCGATCAGGGTGGGCAGATCGGCGTCGGCGGAATCGGCTGGACGGAACAGGTCGACGTAGATCGTGACGCCGTCGCGCATCGTCACCGCGACGTCACGCTCAATGAGCAGGCCATCGGCCACTGTGCACGTGTAACCGTGGCCGGGATATTTACCCTTTTCAGGCGCGATGCCGTCGCTGTAGTGACGCTGAAAACCCCTGTCCGGCATGTACTCTCCTCGCAATCTATTCGCAACGCAGCGGATGGCGTCGGTTCATCTGGGGTCTATCGAAGGCTCGCGAATGCCGTACACCGCTGGGTGCCGGCGCAGTGGGCACATCCGCTACGCGCGCAGGGACCGACACTTCAGTTGATCGCCGTGCGCTCGGAGGAGGTGACCCAGTCTGGGCTCGCCCTCGTGGGTTATTGAGGTGCCGCAGAGTGTGCGCGCTCAGGTCGCGACGGAGGGATAGGGCTTGCCGAGCCAATGCTGCAGGCGGGCACCGAACTCGCGTTGGAATGACAGCGGGCCTTTTTCCTGCGTCCACGATTCGTCGTAGACCGCGATGAAGAGGGTGAGATTAAGGAAGAAGTGCGCGCCCAATTCGAACAGCGCGACGTAGTCGTGGTTTACGAGTGCTTCGCGTTCCTCGTCAGTGAAACTGAGCACAGTCGTCTTTTCGCCGGCATTGCTGAGAAGCTGGGGACCGATCTCGTCTTCCCACTGGCGGACGAAGTCTTTGGCATCTTTGGCGTACGCGTCAAGGTAGCCGGGGTCCCGGTCGACCGTGTAGAGAAACTTGTTCACGTAATACTTGCTCATATCCCTGCTCCGTTCGGGTACCACGTGAAGTACGCCTCCATCGTGTGGTACAGGTCGAAACTGTCGGCGTAGGCGGCCTTTTCCGGTCCGGCAATGCCTAGCATCAGAATCAAGTCCATGAATCCGTGGGTCGCGTTTCCATGTCCGGCCATCGATTCGAGGGTGACGTTCTCGAGAATGGACTCGATGTCGCCTTCGGAGAGCCAGCGGCAGGCCTGCTCGTCGAACACAGGGTCCGGACCATGTTCGCCAAACTGGCGCGGGCCGCCCAGCTCTAGGGACAGGTGACCGGATCCGATGGCTGCAATGCGCTTCTCAGAGGGGAACGCGTCGATCACCTCGCGTATCGCACGACCCAGATCCCAGAAGCGTTTAGGAGACGGTAACGGTGGGGCGAAGATGTTGGTGTAGATCGGCACGATCGGCAGGTCCGCCTCGGGGCGGGTGGTGATGATCGGGCAAATGATCGAGTGATCGATTTTGAGCTCGTTGCTGAAGGAGAAATCAAATCCCCGGTCCATCAGTCCTTGAAGCATGTAGGCCGATAGTTCTTCGTGGCCTTGCAGGACATATTTAGGGATGCCGAACTCGCGTTCCTCGTTGTAGAAGGTCGCGTCGTACCGGGGGGCCTTGCCGATCAGGAAGGTCGGATAGTTGTCAAGGAAGAATTGGTGGAAGTGGTCGGCGCCGACCATGACGAGGATGTCGGGTTTGGCGGCGGTGAGAGTTTCGCGATAGGCCTCCACCTTGCGCTTCCATTCGGCGGCGAACGGTGGTTGTTGCTCAGGCGGTGCGGTGGTCGCCTTGTAGTAGAACGGGTGGTGGGTGGTGCCCAACACCGCAGACAGTGTCGCCATTTGGGTTCTCCTCGAAGTGAACTGGGGACTGATGTGGGGCTGAGACGCGGTTTGGGTCAGTCTTGATGGGGGTCGACGTAGCGTGCGCCCCGGTCGACGTTCATATAGATGTCGTTGGCCACCGGGTTGCGGCGTTCTTCCGCGAGCTGGCCGATCAAGCCGGCGCACCGTGCAAGCAGGGCGAAACCCCTGAGCAGGGCGACAGGCAATCCCAGATCTGCCAGGGCGGCCCCGCATACCCCGGCTCCGTTGAGCGGAAGGACCCGCCCCATCCCCTGTTCGCTCATTCGGCCGATCGCGGAAAACAGCTGTAGATGCGGGCCTAAGAGCCCCTCTTCGGACGCGATGGTGAACAGCGCCGGCGTGCGAGGGTCCCCGTTCTTGTGGTTGGGATGACCTAGCCCGGGCACCAGTTTGCCGGCGGCGCGTTGTGCGGTAATGGCGTGCAGGGCCAATGCATCCCACTCGGCGTCGCTGCCGGGGATGGGCGCGCCCGCTTCGGCGTGGGAGGCCAGCGTGTCTGCGAGAAACTTCCCGCAATCTTCTGTCACTCCGAGAAAGCGAGATCCGCCGGCGAGCAAGCCGGAAGCGATAGCCCCCTGCACGGAATCCGGTGCCGACAAGTAGGTCATACGGGCAGTGATAGCGGTCGGGGTGAAACCATGATCGGTCAACGCCACGAGCACAGCTTCAAAGACGCGTGTCTCTGCTGGAGTCGGCCGTCTGAGCGCAACGAGCCAGAATGCGAGCTCACCGAAACCGACTTGTCCCATCATGTCACTGGCGAGGTCATGACCGAGAAGGGAAATAGTGTCCGTGGTCGAGGTGCCCAACGCGGTGGGAAATTCTGTCCGGAAACCGGAGGTTCCGAAGCTGCCATTGTCGATGCTCATCGAGGTCCTTGGGTCAGTGCCGTGCTCAGCCAGTCACGGAGTTCGTGGCTGTGTTGCCCCAGCTCTGGGGGCGCGATGTCATAGCGAGGTGTGATCGTCGAGAACGTGATGGGGTTGCGGATTCCGGGCGCGGGGTTGCCTTTACCCACCTGTACTACGGGTTCGAGTCCGAGTTCTTGGGCGTATTCCACTCCCTGGGCAATAGAATTGATTGGTCCATTTGGGACACCGACTTCGTTGAGTTTTTCAAACCAGTGCGCCGCTGGCTGTGTCTTCAGACGGTCAATCAGGAGTGGACGCAGTTCTTCTCGTCGCCGAGTTCGGTCGGCGTTGCGGGCGAACCGCACGTCGTCGGCAAGGCCGGGAATCCCGAGAACCTCTACGAGCCTTCTGAATTGGGCATCGTTTCCGGCCGCGATGACCAGATCGACGTCCGCTGTGGGCAGTGGTTCGTAGGGAAATAGGCTCGGATGCGCGTTGCCCATGCGGGTTGGGGTAACTCCGCCAGTGACATATGCCGACGTCTGATTAACCAATCCACTCATGGCCGAGGCAAGCAATGAGGTCTCGACGTGTTGGCCCTCGCCGGTTCGGTCGCGGTGCCGCAAAGCCGCCAGGATGCCGATCGCTGAGTGCAACCCCGCCATCACGTCGAACACGCTGATTCCGGCGCGGTAGGCCGGGCCGTCAGCGTCTCCGGTCAGACTCATCAAGCCCGACATCGCCTGGACGATCAAGTCGTATCCAGGAAGTGAAGCCCCTCCTGCGGTTCCAAAGCCGCTGATAGAGCAGTAGATAACACCGCCGTTGCGCCGCCGTACCGCGTCATAGTCCAGCCCGAAGCGGCGCAGGCCACCCGGCTTGAAATTCTCGACCATGATGTCCGCACGCGAAGCCAGGGCCTGAGCGAGGGCGAGGTCCTCACTGTTCGTGAAGTTCAAGACGATCGACTTCTTGTTCCTATTGATCGCCGAGTAGTACGTCGAGACCCCCGCCGCGCTGACCGGGGGTACCCACGACCGGGTGTCGTCGCCACCGGGGCTCTCGACCTTGATGACCTCAGCTCCCAAATCGGCCAGCAGCATGGTGGCGTAGGGGCCGGCGAGTACGCGCGAGAAGTCCGCGACCACGACACCGTCGAGCGGCCGGGGGTGGAGCTCGCGTCGTCGACCGCCAAGTCAGTCACGTGTGGATCGTCCTTTTCTGCTAATGCAAGCTGCCCGCTGCGCCGACACCCTATGTCCGCTAGACGGACAATTGTCCGTTTATAGGCATTAAGATCGCAGGCGTTCTGCGGTTGTGTCAAGGACCACAGGCGGCCGCACTCACTCCGGCGGGTCCATTCCACTGGCCGTCGTTCTCTGCGGGCTCGCACCGCGGTCTACAGTCATGGCCTTAATGCAAGTCGAGCGCGACACGGCCGGCCGGGCTCGACGGACGGGATCAGTGGGTGGCATCGCGAGGGCAGGGACCAGAGTTCATCGAGGCGTTGGCTCGCGGCCTCGACGTGTTGCGCGGGTTCTCCCCGGACCGGCCGGCAATGTCACTTACCGAAGTGGCAGCGGCCGCCGATCTCCCCGTCCAACCGCCCGCCGAATCTTGCTGACTCTTGCCGAGCTGGGATATGTCCGTAGTACGGACGGCATGTACACGTTGACGCCAAGAGTTCTCGACCTCGGAATGACTTATATCGGCGCTCTCGGGTTATGGGACGTCGCCCGGCCCCACCTGCGGGAACTGGTCGCCCAGACAGGGGAATCTTCATCGATGGCGCAGCTTGATGGTTCCGACATCGTCTATGTCGCCCGTGTGGCGGTCCCCAAACTCATTGGCCTGCGGGTGGATATTGGAACTCGATTTCCCGCCGCCGTAACTTCGCAGGGCAAAATTCTGCTCGCCGCCCTCGACGACGCCGAGGCTCTGGCCGTACTCGCCGAGCCCTCCCGCTCGGGACTTGCCGTGTCGGCGGTCTCCCCCGATGCGATGCGCAAGGTGCTTGCAGAGACCCGTGCTCGCGGCTGGGCGTTCGCCGATCAGGAACTCGCCCCCGGCGTGCGTTCCATCGCTGTGGCTGTCACCGACGCCAGCGGCACCGTGCAGGCAAGCATGAATGTCACCGCTCACGCGGCCGAAACCTCTATGCAGACGTTGGTCGACGATTACCTGCCTCCGCTGCAAGAGGCGGCTGCACGTACCAGCGCCGACTGGGCGCAATGGCAAAACCGGCCCCTGCAGACCGCGCGCAAAGTCCAGGCCAACGACGACCAGGCAAGCATTGTTTGACCTTCGCTGAAGCGGTGCGTCAACGCGGCCTGTGTCGCGAGGTGACCCCTGCATTAAGTCATTGACACCGAAGGTGCGCCGGTGCAAACTTCCACCCATCCTCTAGCGGACAAATGTCCGCTAGACGGACAGGATTGTGGAACGTACTGGGGGTACGAGCGATGGAGACATGTCTGTGACGGCGCCCCGTTCCTCAGCCGCGGAGTCTGATCGCTACGACGTCGCGATTGTTGGTTATGGACCCGTGGGACGTTTACTTGCCTTGCAGCTCGGGCGGCGCGGCCACCGCATCGTGGTCATCGAACGCCAACAGCAGGTGTATCCACTCCCGCGAGCTGTGCACTTCGACGACGAAATCGGTCGGATCCTGCAGTCCGTGGGCGCCGGGCCCAACGTCATGTCTGATGTCGTGGAGCCCTACGACAATCTCTACGAGTGGCGCAACGCCCACCGTGAGACCTTGTTGGAACTGGACTGGCGGGGTCCTGGCCCCTCCGGGTGGAACGTAAGCCACTTCTTCTATCAGCCAGGCTTGGAAGCCTTACTCGACGCCAAGATCGCCGGGATCGACAACGTGACCGTCTTGCGTGGATGGGAAGCGATCACCCATAGCGAACTCGACGATGGGATCGCCCTTGAAATCCGTAACAGCGAGGACGAACGTCGGTTGCTCACAGGACGATTCATCGTTGGCGCCGACGGGGCAAACAGCACGGTCCGCAGTTGGCTTGGGTGCCCGATGACCGATCTGGGATACTTCCACGACTGGCTCGTCGTCGACGTGATTCCACACTTCTCAATCGAATTCACTCCTCCCGCTTGGCAACTCTGCGACCCGACGCGCCCGACCACTCTCGTGCCCGGCGGCCCGGGCCGCCGCAGATTCGAGTTCATGCGTCTCGAGCATGAAACAAAAGAGGAACTCAACACCGAATCTCGCGCGTGGCAGCTTCTCCGGCCTTGGGGAATGACGCCGGAGAACACCACCATGGAGCGACATGCCGTTTACACCTTCCAGGCCCGGTGGTGCGATCGGTGGCGGCGCGGCCGGCTGTTTCTTGTCGGCGATGCCGCGCATCTAATGCCCCCGTTCGCTGGACAGGGAATGTGCTCTGGACTGCGCGATGCTGCCAACCTCGAATGGAAATTGCACTTCGTGCTTAACGGGCTGGCCACCGACGACATTTTGGACACCTACGGGGTTGAACGCGCCGAGCACGTCCGTCATTTCATCAACGAATCCATGGCATTGGGAGCAGTGATTTGCATGACTGATGCCGCTCAGGCAGCCACTCGTGATGCCGCTATGACTGCAGATCTACGAGCCGGGCATACGACACCACCCCGTCCCCTTCCCCGGCTCGGAGCCGGCCTCCACCGCAACGACAGAGGCGGGGGAACGCTGTCGATACAGGCGCTCGTTGACGGCAGCACGCAACCACAGCTCTTCGATGACCAACACCCTTCGGCAGGCATCCTGCTCCTTAATCATCCACAGGTGCGGGATAGCCTGAGCGGACAGACACGAATGATGCTCTCGCAGCTTGGATTCAATGTCGTCGCATTCGGTACCGCAATCAGTTCCGACACAGCGATCGACCACACCGGCGCATATCAACGGTGGTTCGACATGCTCGGAACCACAGCGGTATTGATCCGCCCAGACTTCTATGTCTACGGCGTTGCCACGCCCGAATACTCTCCTGACGACCTCGTGGCTGACTTCGTCGTTAGCCTTGGACGCGACAACCTGTCCCATTGCACTCCCGTAGCAGCCCGATGACTGACATCAAAGAGCCAGGCGCAGTTGTCAGTTCAGCGGCCATCGAGGCAGTAATTGGCCGCCACATCGCCGCAGAGGCACTCGCTAGATACTGTTCAGCGATGGATCGTCGCGACGCAAGGGCAGCAGCCAGTCTGCTCGCGAACGCCGATCTGTACTTCAAAGATCTGCCGCGCAATCGCGGGCGTAAAGATATCGAAGAGTTCTACGCAGACCTGTTTTCCGCTAGCACCGGCGATACAGCACACTTGATCAACAATCTGGTCGTGACCGTTGACGCAGCGAGGATCGGCTACACCTGCCGCTATCAACGCGTGAACCTAGTGGACACTGCAGGCCCCACGATATCCGCGATAGGGTGCTACACCGGATATTTCGTACGTGTTGGCCCCGAGAGCATCTGGCGAGAACATCACGTTATCGCCAGGTGACCACAGCTATCTCCCGGTCACCCTGATATAGCTCACCAAGCCCACTCGCCCGCACCCGCCGCCGAATTAGTGGCCGTTCCGGTTGCAGGCACGACGACGGTCTGCTTGTGGCGCTCCAGGATGGTCACCGAGACGCCGTAGGGGCCCAGCAGATTGGCCAGTGTCAGACCGACCGGGCCGGCGCCGACGATGACGACGTCGGCATCTAGTTCAGAGGCGGCGCGCGGCATACATCATCCTGGCCATGGTGGTGAGCCGAAACTCGGGGCTGGTTCTCAGTGATCGGCGCAGATCGCGCACGAGGCCGACGATGTCGCGTCCGTAGTAGGCGCTGCTGGGCTGCTCGCCCCAGATCTTGTGGTTGGTGCCCCGCCACACGTTCCACTTGGTCGGCACGGAGGCATCGAAGACGTCGCCGTCGGCGTAGTGCTCGACGAGCAGCCCGTCGGGGTCGGCCCAGTAGTCGAAGACCTGGCTGCCCTGAACGTGGCGCCCCACCCCCACGTTCGGCGGCCACCGCGACCGAACAGGTAGGTGCCCGAGGCGAAGACGTCGTCGACATCGATGACTTCATACGCGCTGTGGTTGTAGGTCGCGCGCGGCGAGTAGACGATGGCCAGGGAGTGGTGGTCGGCAGGTTCTGCGCCGCGGTCACAACGCAGGAACGCCATCATCGGGCCGTCCTGGGGACGGTGCCGCAGGTGGTTGTAGTCGCTGACGATCAGCCCGAGGGTGTCGAGGTACCAGCGGATCGCGCGGCGCGGGGCCGGGGATTCCAGCACGACGTGGCCCAGCCGCAGCACGTGCGCCGGGGCGGGCACCGGGCGTTGGGTCGCGTTAGCTCGCGGGCGCTGGCCGTAGTTGTTGAACGTCATCGGTTCCCGCGTCGGCAGCGGCGCCAGACTCGCAATCCCTTGTGACACCCGGACTTGCTGGCCGGCGGGATCACGCAACGTGACTGCCCGCCCTGCCCCGGGTTCGTCAAGGTCCACGACAGGTCCCGCGCCCGGGGACGCCGCCAATCGCTGTAGTCCCGCCTCGTCGTCGGCGGCCAGCTCGAAGCCGAATCCGCCGAAAGCTGTCCGCCGGCCTTTACGCACGATCACACAGTGATGCCCACTGCCGGCTCCCCGCAGGTAGAGCGCGTGCGGCGTGCGTTCGACGGCGTGCAACCCGAAGTCGTGGAAGAACGACTCGGCCGCACCCGCGATCTGGGCGTGTCCACAGTCTCCGTTGCTACCATCGGCCTTGGTACCGAGCCTCTTTCACACTCGCGGTCGGTAGAACTGCACGGCCGCAGGCGGGCTCGATCCGAAAGACGCGCGCGATCGTCACGGGAGCGAGTCCCGCCGACACCAGCGTGTGCTGGCCGAACCGATGGTGGTGACGTTGCCTCTGCAGTGGTCAGAGTGGCGGGACAGTTGCAGCTGAAGCTCGCAGGTGTTCGGCGTGGTCGATGTCGTCAAGGAGTCCTACGAACTTCGGCACCTCGCGGTCGACGAAGCACTTCTGCATCAGCGGCGTGTGGTCGAAGAGCCGGTCCCGAACGGGTCGCAGAACAGCCGGCACATGATGCATGACTTGGCCCATCCAGTAGGCGGTCTCGGTGACGTGGGCAGTGAACGGGCGCCGACGTGATTCGTAGGCGTCAAGTGCGCATTCAACGTCGTAAGTCTTTCCTAAATCGACCTTTTCAAGCTCACAAGCGAGGAAATAGGCGTCCTCAATGGACATCCCCGCGCCGTAAGCGACATAGGGCGAGGTGGGGTGGGCTGAATCACCGACCAAGGTAACTCGCCCTTTGGACCATCGTTTCAATGGCTTTCTGTCGCGAATTTCCCAGCGCTGGAGGTTCTTTGCCGGCGTCTCTTCAATCACGTCCCGCAGGGGTCCGGCAAAGTCTCGGGCGAGCATTCGGGCATAGTCGTGAAGATTTTCCGGTGGTGGGTCGCCAGGTTGGTATGCCTCCAAGACCCACCACTCGTAACCCCATCGGCCATCGTGGCGGATTGCCGAGTAGCTTCCCTGCACCGTTTTGTTGTTGGCGATCACGGTCTCATGGGTGGGTTCGTTGTCGAATAGCAAGTATCCGCCGACAAGGTGCAGCCTCTGATGACGAATAGGTTTACTGTCCCAAAGTGCTCGGCGCACCGCTGAATTGATGCCATCGGCGCCAACAAGAACATCGGCCTCGGTGCTGGGATGGCCGTCGAAGTGCAGAACCACCTCCTCACCGCGGTCTTCGAATGCGGTGAGGTTGTGGCCCATCTTGAGCACCCCGTCGGGCAGGGCTTCGAGCATTCTGTTGTAGAGGCCCCAGCGCAGCAGGCCGATGAATCCGCCGCGGTACTCGTTCTTAATGTGTTGCGGGAGATCGACGGTGGCGCGCACATGCCCGTCGGAACGCGCGAGTCGCACGTCGGCCGGGGCGCCGAGGTCGGTGATATCAACACCAAGCAGACCCAGTATTTTCTGCGGTGGTGGCCACAGGTTGAGGATGTTGCCGGAGGGTTTGATCTCGGTGTAACGCTCGTAGAGCGAGACACGGAAGCCCGCGCGGTGGGCGGCCAGCGCTGTTGCCAGCCCGCCGGGTCCGGCGCCGACGATCGCGACGTGTCTTCTATTCACTGGTGTCTCCCCTATTCACTGGTATGTCCCCGGGTTGCTAACGCCTGATGTCTGAATCGGCGTGGCGCGCGGCCAGTGCCGTCGCCTCGCGAACCGGGCCGAAGTGGGCGGGTCCATGCCCGGGGAGCAGGATGTCGGCCGGTAGGCCCGCCAACTGATCTAACGCATCACGGGTGCCGGCGCGGTCGTCGTCGAACATGGCCGGCAGCAGCTGCGGGCCGCAGCATGCGGCGGTGGGATGGCCGGTGATGAGTGCGTCGCCGGAGATGACGACACCAGAGTCCGGGAGGTAGAACGCGCAGTGTCCGGGGGTGTGGCCCGGTGTAGGGATGGGAAGGGGGCGACCCGGCACCGTGAGTTCACCTATTGTCGGGCTCAACGCCCGGGCCTGCGCGACGCCGTGTCGATCAGCGACCCCTACGGGAACAGCCTGCAGGAACCACCGCAGCACCCTGGGTCGCCACAGGTTGGCTACTAGCCCCGCCGGGGTTAGACCGTGGTGTGCGTCGCGGTAGGTGTGGGCAAGTTCGTTGGGGTGTACATAGACCGGTACACCGCGCTCGGCGGCCAGCCGCTGCGCGCCGCCCAGGTGATCGATGTGGGCATGGGTGAGCAGGATCGCCTTCAACGCGTCGAGGGGCTGTCCGATCGCGGTGATGCTGTCCAGCACGGCTTGGTAGTGGCCGGGATATCCGCTGTCGATGAGGGTGACACCGTCATCGTCGCTGAGCAGTACCCAGTTCACCAACGCGGTGTGCACGAAATACACTCCGGGAGAGACTTTTTGGGGACCGGTCATCGGGCGGGCTGCCCGTAGGTGGTGGTGACCGAGCCGATGCGATCGATGCGGCATTCCACGGTGTCGCCGGGTTGCAGTCGGCGGTTGAGTTCGATGCCGCTGCAGCCTGGGAAGGTGCCGGTACCCAGCAGCGCGCCGGCCTCGATGGTCTCCCCGGCGGCGGCGTAGGCGATCATGTCCCCGATGCTGTGGGTGGGGTTGCGAGACGACCCGGTGCACCACTTTTCGCCGTTGACGAGGACCTCCCCGTGCAGGTCCTCCCAGATCGGCAGAATCTCCTCAGCGGTGACGACGACGAGGCCGATGGCGGTGGCGAAGCTCTTGGCTTTGACCATTCCACCAAACGAGCTGCCCCGCAGGTCATTCCACTGTACGTCGCGTGCGGTGCAATCGTTGAGGACCACGAATCCGCCGACCGCGGCCAGACCTTCGGCCGGTGTGCAGTCACGCACCGGTCGCGCCATGATGACACCGAGCTCGAGTTCGAAATCCAACCACGTGCTATACCGTGGCCAGTCGATCACCGCGCCGTCGGGGTGGACGCTGCGGTGATTGCCGAAGTAGAACTGCGGCGTGCGAGCGAAGTTAGGTTTGGGTCGCAGTGGTGGGAAGGTGCGCTTGGCCACCGTCTCGTAGCCGCGCATGACGATCCGGGCCGCCGCTGGGGCGAACTGGGTGACCATCCCGCGGGCGGCGTCGATCATATGGCGTTCCCACAGGCTGAAATCCCGTAGCGACGTTGGCGCCAGAGGCAGGTCTGTCGGCGGACCCGACGGGCCGCACGCGTCGCGGTCGATGTGCTGCGCCGCGTGGGTCAGGGCATGCGGGCCGGCCGAGAGCAGGCCAACTACGCCGTTATCCGTAGGGGTGTCTAGCTCAACCCAGCGCCGATTCGGCTCGTCATATCCGACCAGCTCGTTTTGGCGCACACCGATTTTCATGACCGTCCCGTGGTGCTGCGGGCGACACCGTGGTGGCGGTTTCCCAGCACCGCCGGCGGGAGGTGGTCGCCGATCCTCGCGGCGGCTGCCGCCGGGATGCAGTCGTAGACGAATACATCGGGCCGCACCAGGAGCAGGTGGTCGTGGTGGCGGCCCAGCCATCGTGACAGCGCGTCGTAGTCGCGGATGACCCGCACCCCGGCCTGGTCACCGGCGCTGGGTGGGGTGTTCGACCAGGCCAGCAGTTCGACCCCCGCGGCGGCCAGCGAGTCGCGTTGCGCCTCGGTGAGTCGCTGCATCGACCGTTGGCTGCCGACGACAGTCCAGCTGCCACGCAGGAGGGCGTCCAGCGGCAGGCGTGACTGCTGCAGTGCAGAGTCGAGGATTTCGACGGTGGGCTGCGGCAGCAGAGCACCGGTGTGGCGGCAGCGCTGCGTGCCGGTCAGGCCGTGGCGGTAGTGCGGCCAGTGTTCGATCGTGTTCTCCATGACAAACGTTCGCCACCACCGTGTGGTGTTCGCCGCGACAAGAGCCCCGTCGCGTACAGCGCAGACCACACGGTTGCGGGCGTTGGTCAACGCTCCGATCCGCACAGCCATCCTGGTGGCTGCGGTCACCACAGGCCGCCGCTCGGCTTCGTAGCTGTCCAGCAGCACATCGGGGTCGGCACCATCGCAGACGGCGGCGATCTTCCACGCCAGATTGGCAGCATCACGCAGGCCGTTGTTGAGCCCGAGCCCGGCGAACGGCGGCATCACATGGGCGGCATCACCGGCCAACACCACGCGTCCACACCGCCACTGCTGTGCTTGCCGGTCGTGGAAGCGATACACCGTTTTCCGCGCCACGGTTCCGTGCCCGGGGTCGGTGTAGCGGGCGATCATCGCGCGGATGTAGTCGTCGGTGAGCGCGCGGCTGTCGGCGATGTCGTCTCCGCGCAACGCGAACTCCCACCGCCGGCGCTGTCCCGGCATTTTCGCCGAGATCGTCGGCCCACGGCGATCGGCGTAAAACCAGGACCCACCCGGTAGTCCACTGGTGTCGCCTTCCCAGTCCACAACCAGCCAGCGTTCCTCGTACGTCGAACCCTCGAAAGCGATGCCCAGCAGTTGGCGAACGGCGCTGGCGGCACCGTCGGCACCGATCACCAGTCGCCCGGTCACCTCAACGGGCCCTCCCGAAGATGTGGTGGCGGTGACGGTGACACCGTCGCCGTCTTGGCGAATGGCCTCGACCGTGTGGCCGAATGCCACTCGTACACTGTCGAATCGATCCAGTCCGGTACACAGGGTCTGCTCCAGCAGTGGTTGATGGATCCAGGACAGGAACGGGTGGCCGTGGGGCTGGACCGTGGGCTGGACGTGCAGCAACGTTTGGCCGGTGGCGGTGACCGAGAAGTGTCCGTATCCGGTGAGCATGTCGGCGCGCAGCTGCTCACCGAGTCCCGTGGCGGACAGGATGCGCAGGCTTTCACCGTCGAGCACCGCAGCGCGGGACTCGACGACGGTCTGCTTGTGGCGCTCCAGGATGGTCACCGAGACGCCGTAGGGGCCCAGCAGATTGGCCAGTGTCAGACCGACCGGGCCGGCGCCGACGATGACGACGTCGGCATCTAGTTCAGAGGCGGCGCGCGGCATACATCATCCTGGCCATGGTGGTGAGCCGAAACTCGGGGCTGGTTCTCAGTGATCGGCGCAGATCGCGCACGAGGCCGACGATGTCGCGTCCGTAGTAGGCGCTGCTGGGCTGCTCGCCCCAGATCTTGTGGTTGGTGCCCCGCCACACGTTCCACTTGGTCGGCACGGAGGCATCGAAGACGTCGCCGTCGGCGTAGTGCTCGACGAGCAGCCCGTCGGGGTCGGCCCAGTAGTCGAAGACCTGGCTGCCCTGAACGTGGCGCCCCACCCCCACGTTCGGCGGCCACCGCGACCGAACAGGTAGGTGCCCGAGGCGAAGACGTCGTCGACATCGATGACTTCATACGCGCTGTGGTTGTAGGTCGCGCGCGGCGAGTAGACGATGGCCAGGGAGTGGTGGTCGGCAGGTTCTGCGCCGCGGTCACAACGCAGGAACGCCATCATCGGGCCGTCCTGGGGACGGTGCCGCAGGTGGTTGTAGTCGCTGACGATCAGCCCGAGGGTGTCGAGGTACCAGCGGATCGCGCGGCGCGGGGCCGGGGATTCCAGCACGACGTGGCCCAGCCGCAGCACGTGCGCCGGGGCGGGCACCGGGCGTTGGGTCGCGTTAGCTCGCGGGCGCTGGCCGTAGTTGTTGAACGTCATCGGTTCCCGCGTCGGCAGCGGTGCCAGACTCGCAATCCCTTGTGACACCCGGACTTGCTGGCCGGCGGGATCACGCAACGTGACTGCCCGCCCTGCCCCGGGTTCGTCAAGGTCCACGACAGGTCCCGCGCCCGGGGACGCCGCCAATCGCTGTAGTCCCGCCTCGTCGTCGGCGGCCAGCTCGAAGCCGAATCCGCCGAAAGCTGTCCGCCGGCCTTTACGCACGATCACACAGTGATGCCCACTGCCGGCTCCCCGCAGGTAGAGCGCGTGCGGCGTGCGTTCGACGGTGTGCAACCCGAAGTCGTGGAAGAACGACTCGGCCGCACCCAGGTCGGGCTTGATGAATTCGACATGGCTGACATCACGGACCCGCACGAGCGGATCAGGCGATCGGGGCGGGTCCTCGGCGATCGGAGCGAGCGAGGGCAGCGTTGCTGGGATGGTCATGGTTGCTTCCTCGGTTGGCGTTACTGGTGTAGTCCGAGCAGCGCGGCGGCGTTGCCGCCGAGAACTGCGGCGCGCTGGTCGTCGGTCAGCTGGCCCAGTCCGGTAGTGACGTCGGTGACGCCCATATCGAACGGGTAGTCGGTGCCGAGTACGACGTGCTCGGGCCCGACGGTGTCCACCAGATGGCGCAGTGAGCGGTCGTCGTACACCAGTGAATCGACATACAGCTGCTGCAAGTAGTGGCTCGGAAGATGTTGTGCAGTGCGCGATTCCGGTCGGACGCGATAGCCATGGTCGCTGCGCCCGATGTAGGCCGGCAGGTAGCCACCGCCGTGGGCGGCGACGATCTTCAGATCGGGATGGCGATCAAGAACACCGCCAAAGATGAGGTGTGAGAGAGCCACCGTCGTCTCCAACGGTTGTCCAACAATGTTGGTCAGGTAGTGCGGGGTTAGCCGAGCCCCCAGTGAGCAGCCCCAGGGGTGGATGAAGATGACAGCGCCCAGATCGGCGGCGGCCGCCCAGAAAGACTCGTAGGCGGGGTCGGCCAGTTCCCGATTGTGTGCGCTGGTCGAGATCTGCACCCCCTTGAGCCCGTGGACATCCATAGCATCAGCCAGCCCCGCGACGGCCAGGTCGGGGTGCTGCAGCGCCACGGTGCCCAACCCAACTAACCGGTCGGGGCGTGTCGTGCAGACCTTTGCGATGTGCTTGTTGATCGCGGCGACGATGTCGGCAGCGAGATCGGACTCGGCCCAGTAGTGATATTGCACCGGATTCACACTGATCACCTGCATGTCGATGCCACGCTGGTCCATCTGGGTCAGGCGGTGGTCGAGGTCGTTCAGAGACCGGGTTAGTTCGGGCAGCAGCGCCACGAATTGTTGGACCGATTGCTCGCCCATAACAGCACTTTCACGCTGCATGTGCTCCAGGAACGCCGGGTGTGCCCCGACGAGCGCATCTACGTCGGGCACGCTGATGTGGGCGTGGAAATCGATCACCGCCGGCGTCATGAGCCCGTCACCTTGCTAGCCGTGACGCAGACGTTGCGCTGTGTCCCCAGGCCGGTGATAGAGGCGCTGATGACGTCTCCTGATTTCAGAAAGCGTCCGCGGGTGGCACCGTTTCCGGCGGGGCTGCCGGTGAGGATGAGGTCGCCAGGCAACAACGCCACCGTGCGCGACAGATACGAGATGAGCGCGGCGACGCCGAAGATCATGTCGCCGGTCGTGCCGTCCTGAAACGGTTCATCGTTGACCGACAATTGCAGGCGCAGACCGCTGGAATCGGGCACGGAGTCAGCGGGCACCAGGTAGGGGCCGGTAGGCAGGAAGGTCGGCGGGTTCTTGGCGGCGAGCCAATCCGTGCCCATTGCGGGAATGTCAGTGCGATACACCTTTTCCCGCAGTGTCACGTCATTGCAGATGGTGTAACCGAAAACGTAATCGAGTGCTTCGGCGGTAGAGACCGAACTGCAACGTCGGCCGATCACCACCCCGAGCTCGATTTCCCAATCGGGTTGAGTGGCCGCCGCCGGCAACACGATGTCATCGCGGGCTCCGGACAGGGTGGAGACCAGTCCCGGGAAGCAGTAGGGTTCTCCGCTTTCGGCGCGGGTATCGAGAACCTGTTCCATGAAGGTCCGCACGTCGTCGGGGGTAGCACCGTCGGGCCACTTCTCCGGGGTGTGCAGCGCCAAGTCGATGACGTGCTGGCGGTAGTTGGCGCCCGCTTGAATGATTTGGCGCGGGGTGACCGGCGGTAGTGCACGGAGCCCGGTTTCGGGTTCCCATGTGGCGCTGGGATCGTCGGTGTACTTAGTCAGTTCCGGCAGCAACCGGTCCCAGGACTCAATCAGCCTGGTCACGCCCGAGTGGTCGTCGTCGGCACCGACCACGACGCTGACGTCGCACACCATCGCGCTGCGGACCACCCCGAGGAACCGCTGCTGGTTAGGTCGTTCGAATCGGCCAATCATCAAGCCAGACATCACAATTACGTCCTTTCCCAGGCGTTACGCGTCATTGCGCCGCCGCGCGCCGGGTGTGACACCGGCGCGGAGGCGACCCGGCCTCCACGCTAAAGAGGTGAAACGATCGCGGGAAACAACGATTGGCTATGCCAGTGATAGCCAGATCGAATAGCGCCCGGTCCGGGCAGGGTGAGGCAGATGTCGCTCCCCCGGCTTGTCTCAGCCGGGGTCGGTCGAGGACTGCAGGATGTGGATGTCGTGGATATCGCTCCAGCCGGCAGTGCGGGCGTGTCCGGCATCGACGACCTCGCCCAGGGGGATGTCGGCGAGCCGGTTGACAATGTGGCATAACGTCGGGAGTTCCTCGAAGCTTGCGGGGTGGAACCGGAACGTGCCGGTCGCTGATCGCAGCGCGCGCATCCGGGTCAGTGGCGGGCTGACCGTATGGGCGGTGACCTGTTCGACGTCGAGACGGTCCCAGACCCCGGTGCGGGGAATCACCCGGTAGTGCATGAGTGGCCCTTTGCGCCAGCCGCTGCGGCGCGGAATCCCCCGTGTCAGAGTTACGTTCATCTCAAAGAACCGGGCGCCGTGCCACGCCGCGCGGTACTGGATCGTGTTGCCGTCAGCGGCAGTGAAGCGGCTGAGGTTGTCGGCGTAAACCTTGTTCCAGCCCAGCTCGTCACGCCCGGACACAATGGCATCAGGGCAGTCCTCCCAGGTGACCAGCTCTAACCGGCCCCTGCAGGGGCCAGTTCCGGTTGCGAAGATCACGGGGGTACTCACGAGCAACATGTCGTAGCCGCGGCCGGCCAGCCACGGCAGCCCATGCAGACTGATCGCTTCGACGATCAGTAGAGGCTCAGCGAGAGTGAAACCGCTCGGCAAAAGGTGTTCCAGCGAGAGCGGGTCCGCTTTTGCGGCGATCCAGGTGGCCAGAGTTGTACCAGCAGACGTTGAATGCCACGCCTCGCTGTCGTGGCGCTGCCGCGGACCTGGCTGACGTCCGAATAGGGCGGGCATCCGCGCGATCCCGTCATACCGGCGATCAACTCCGCCGCCCGGGCCGCCCGCGGTTTCGCGACCAGAGCCTGGCCTTGGCCGGCGCGCGAAGCGCTGCCCCTCGGGCATGTCAGGCATCCGGATGCTGCGCCAGCGGCTGGGCGCCCGAGCGGTCCAAGTCCAGGATGTAGGGATGTTTCACACTAGCCAGGTACAGGTGATCACCGACCTCGACCACCCCGGTGGCCGTATCGAAATCATCTCGCACACCTCGTATTTCATCAACGACAGCTCCGGCCGGGTCGATCGCCATCGCGTGGATCACCGCTTTGGGCTGCGGTGTCAACGCATCCGGAATCCGCCACAGTGCTTTACGCACCCAGGGCGGCGAGGTAGCCAGGCCGTCCAACATCGCGTTACGCGGATTAGTCAAAGCGAACCATGCCTTGCCCTCGGCGAAGCCGGAGAGGTTATCCGGGAATCCCGGCAGGTTCTCGACAACCGTGCGGCGCCGACCTGCCTGCGGGCCGGCGAGGTCGAGCCGGGTCACCGAATAGCCGCCGGTCTCGGTGTAGAACAACGCCTCCTCACCGGGTGTCAGCGCCACTCCGTTGACGAAGTACAGATCGGACAACACCGTCTCGACTGTGCCGTCAGGATCGCGCCGAAACAGACGCCCCGACGGCCGGTGTTCGAGCAGCGCTCCGACGTAGTGGTCGAGGTCGAAGCGATTCGTGGATTCGGTGAACCAGATCGTGCCATCGGATTGGGCTGCCGCGTTGGAGCAGTACCGCAGCGCCACGCCGTCAATGCGTTGGACCAGCGGCTCAATATCAGCGGAGTCCATATCGATGCGCAGTAGCCCTTTCTGGGCGTCACACACGAGAAGACTGCCGTCGCCAGTCAATTCCAACCCGAGTGGTCGACCGCCGGTGTTCGCCACGACCTGGCAGGTACCGGCGGTGGGGTTAACGCGCACGATCGCCCCGTTAAGCGCACTACACAACAAGCTCCCGTCAACCTCGGCGATGACATCTTCAGGAGGACCTCCCGGGACGGCGATGAGCCGGCCCGGTGGCAGCGTCTGCGGCACCTTGTTCGGCGGGGCCGGGCGCACTGTTCGGCGTCGTGGCTCCAGGCGGGGTTTAGGCACTGGACCGATGCCGGGAACCGCGGGGCGATTATCGCGGCGCAGGATGTCAGTGGCATCGACCGGATAGGTGTGGATGGTGTCGAACATTGCTGACAGTTCGGGATGCAGTCGACTGACTGCGGCGCTATTGAGGGACCGACGCAGCGCCGATTCGTCGCGTGCGCTGACGATGACACTGGCGTGGACATCGCGATCCTCGCCGCGGTCGAAGTCATCGCAGCAGGTGTTGGCGACCCAGGTCGGGGCGGCCTTGATGAGGTGGATACGGACTTCGGTCACTGCCGGCGTGGACCACAGCGCCTCGCCCAGGCCTGTGCTCAGCGCACTGGCGGCCCGCTGATGGTCGACACCGGCGCGACGACGCAGCATCACCACTGCCCGGAATCCCGTAGCGATCCCGGCAGCGCCTGGGTGCTCCCAGCGGGCGTGAACACCGGTGATCAGCGCCTGGCGGCGCTCGATCACAGCCCGGCCGTGCGCGGATACCTGCGCGTGGTGGCGCGCGACCGCGAGAAGGGCGAGCGGGTGCGCGAACACCATCTCAGCGATGGCCGCGATCGGTTCTTGCGGTGGTGTCGCCGCCGCACCGTCCGCTGGCAGCCCGATCCCGTGCGACGGGCTGCGCAGGTAATGCATGCGGTAGTCGGCAACTCCATGAACGTGCGCCGCGGCTTGGGCGTGTGGCCCGCGCCAGTACGCCATGCACTCATCGTCCGGCGCCGTGGGACGCGTCCGCGTCAGGACCATTGCGGCACTCACTCGTTGACCGTCACCACGGCTCTGCCCCAACAGTTTTCGCCACCTATCCAGTCATCGTCCCCGTTCGGCGCAACGCGCCAGCCCCGACACTAAAGTCCCCGCCGCGAATGCGGAAACACGCAGTGATTATGGGTGCGATATCAATAGCGAATACCTACTGGTCGCGGGCCAGCTCCACGCTCGCATCTGCCAGTACGGTGCGTAGCCATCGGTGTCCCGGATCGGCATCGTGGATCGGGTGCCACCACGCCGCCTCCGTGAATCTCGGCATGCTCGGGCTGATCGGCACAATGCGCACCTCAGCGGCAGCGCACAGTCGCTGGGCATGTCGGCGCTGGACGAGCGCGATGCGATCGGTTCCTTCGACCAGAAACGGCAGTGCTAGGAAGTGGGGTGTGGTGGCCTGCACCCACAGCTCGAGATTGTCCATTGCCAGCACCTGGGCGACCAGCGCGGCGTTACCGGCGCTGTTCAAGGCCGCGTGCGGGAATTTTGTCAGCTGATCCGGCGTAATGGTCTGGGCCACAGCCGTATTGCCGCTCGCTGCCAGCACGCACCACCCGTCGGAGAACAGATCCAGACAGGGATACCCGCTGTGAAAGCCATGCGGCAATACCACCACATCGGTGCGGCGAAGCACCGCGTCGACGTCGTCAACCCGGGCATCCGGCAGTGGCAAAAAGTGGACACTGCACTGCGGCGCACGCTCACTTAGTGCCGCGGCAAACGGTGTCGCCAAAACCAATTCGGCGTAATCGGAGACCATGATCGAGAAGTGGCGGCGGGCGCTCGCAGGGTCGAACTCCCACCGGGTGTCGACGACACGTTCGGTCATCGCGATCGCCTCGCGCAAGGCCGGCAGAAGACTGCTGGCCAACGGGGTCAGCACATACTCCTGCTCGCATCGACTGAGTAACTCGTCACCGAAATGCCGTCGTAACCGCGCCAGCGCCGAACTCATCGCCGGCTGTGAGATGTGCAGCCGCTGCCCCGCCCGGGTGACGTTGCGTTCCTCCAGTAACGCCAACAGCGACACCAGCAGATTCAGGTCCAACCGCGTCAACGAGGTACTCATCGTGCTTGCCCGGCCTCTGTCAGAGCAGCATCACCGACACCGACCGCAGGCGGCCGCTGGTCGATCCGAGCAACACTTTGGCACAGCATGTCGGCTCGGATCAGTTGGTGAGCTGCGCAGTCAGCCAGTCCACGGTGTCGCACCGGACCTGCTCCCCGTGCACGGTGAATAACTCGAAGTGGGACTCGGGGTAGGAGCGGTACTCCACCTGAGGTGCAGACGCCAGCGCTTTGCGGACACGTTGGGGTGGGGTGATTGAGTCCGTCTCGGCGAGAATCACTAACGCAGGCACCGACAGCCGCGCGACCGAAGAACGAGTGGACCAGCGCAACATCTTCGACAGCGATGCCACGGTGACTTCATTGCGGTAGGTCGCGGCGCCGGCCGCCATGTCGGCAGCCCACTCGAAGGCTCCGTCGGAGTTCATCGCCGCGACCTCACCAGGCTTGCCTGCCACCGGAATCGTCAACCCCCGCGGCCCAATACCCGGGACACCGCGTCCTTAACGACCACTGGGAGTAGCTCGGGATTTGCAGTTGGCGTGAGGTGGATGAACGGAATCACCGCCGCCACCGCGCGAATGCGCGAGTCGGTCGCGGCGATCTTGAGCGCATGCCCACCAGACAGACTCGTCCCCCACACTCCGATCCGACTCTGGTCGACCAGCGGATTCTGTGTCAACACGTCGAGGGCAGCACAGAACGCGCGGAACTGCTGGGGCGGATCGACCTGCTGCCGCGGCTGCCCCGCACTTCCCCCGAACCCGGGATAGTCGAACGTCAGCGACATGACTCCCTGCTCGGCGAAGTCCCGGTTGTAATCCGGCATCAACATCTCTTTGACACCAGCGAAGCCCGCGGCGGTAAACACCGTCGGCAGCGGCTTACTGCCGTCGTGATCCGGGATGGTCCACGTCGCCGCACACTCGACCCCATCAACGGTGAACGTGTCTGATTCGATCTGCATAGCTTCGGTGTCTCCGTCGTCTCTACTGCTCTTGGGGATCCCGCCTGCGATGAAGCGGGGTGCGCAATAACGCGCTACATTTGTAGCGTGACAGTACACTACACCTGTAGCTGAGCGAAAGGATGGGGCAGATGGCGGCGATGAGCACGTATCGGGAGGCGATCGGCGCCGCAGCGGTCCGTGTGCTCGCGGAGGAGGGCAGCCGGAGCTTCACCCACCGCGCCGTCGACCGATACGCAGGCCTCGCCGAGGGCACGACGAGCCGCTATGCCCGCACCCGAACCGCCCTACTGACATTGGCATGTGACGCGATGTTCAGTGAAGACAGGCAAGACGTCCTCGCCGTCTTCGTGGGCGACGGCAGCCTCATCACCACACCGTCGGACGTCATCGACTTGATGATCAATGCCACCACAGCACTACTGCAGTCGCCGGAGCGCTTCCGCGCACGCGTCGAACTACAACTGGAGTCGTTGCGAACACCCTCACTGCGCCTTTATTTCGACGAGGCCCGTAACGCATTCATAGCCCCATTAACCGACATCGCACAGCGCCTGGGATACCCAGAACCCGGCGCGGTGGCCGACCGGCTGGTCACCACGGCCGACTCGCTCTTGTTACGACAGTTGATCATTGGAGCCGATCCTCTGCCGCTCGATCAGATGAAGGCGACCTTCCACGGAGCACTGGCGAGTACGGCTCCCCTATTCGGCATCGGCTCTACTTAACCGCGGCACGACGGTCACAAACTCGGAAGCGTTGTGGACCGCATTCGTTCACGATTATCTCCGGCGGGGTCAACATCTACCCTCGGGAGATCGAGACGTGCTCACGCTACATCCGGCGGTATTCGATGTTGCCGTGATCGGCATCCCTGATGCGCAGATGGGCGAACAGGTTGATGCCGTGGTCCACCTCCGCGAGTGCGCCACCGCCAGTGATGATCTCGCCGCCGAACTCATCGGCTACGTCCGTGAACGCGTCGCCCATTTTGAGGCGCCGCGCACGGTCGACTTCGTCGACGAACTGCCCCGCACATCCACCGGAAAGCTTGTTAAAGGCAAGCTCGGAGCCCGCTATACCGACAACACCAGGAGTCAGATAGGCCGCCGCGCCCGTCAAGCGTTATACCGTCACCGGGGCCATCCGGCATCGGTCACGCCGTCGCCCATAGCCAACCGCCAACGCATTACGTAGTTGCGTTCGTGGGCGACCATCTGGGCGGGAGACTACGCAACACCGGGCCACGCACGTCACGGCTTGGGCATCGAGGACTCCTCGACGGCGGCCGGAATTGCCGTTGCCGTGGCTCTGGCGCGCTAGCCGGCAGATCGTCCGGTCAGAATCGGTAACAGCACCTCGTCCACCAGGATCCGCACGGTTTCGTCGGTTGGAGGGCGGTCGGTGACCAAGGTTCGGAACACGAGATAGCCAGGCAGCAGATCGGAGATTTCGGTGTTGAGCGCAGTGGTGCTGATCTCGCCCCGCTCGGCGGCCGCTTGCAAGACGGCATCGACAACGGCTTGGCGTGGACGAATGAACTGCTCCTGCATTGCGGCGGTGAGTGCCGGACTCTGTGACATCACGTTGAGCACCGCACGCACCGTGGCGCTGTGTTCCTGTGCTTGGCGGCGCGCCGAGCGTCCAAGGATCAGCAAGTCTTCACGAAGCGAGCCGGCGTTTGGAGGCTTGCTAGTGTCCCTGGTGCTTTCGATGAAGGCTGCCAGTACCAGGTCTGCTTTGGAAGGCCAGCGTTTGTAGACCGTTGATTTACTCGCATTGGCCCGGACCGCTACGGCTTCAACAGTTAAGCCGTCATACCCCTGTTCCCGCAATAACTGCAGGGTAATCGCGAGGAGTTCGGCTTCGCGCTCGGTCCACGAGGAGTTAGCGGCATCGATAGCGCGATGGCTGGCCACGGCAACCTTTCTCGTCGACGGCGTGGGGCGTGACGCCTGACTTTCGTATGCCCTCGGCTGGTCCGGATGAGAGCTCGGACCCACGTGCTTTAAGGCGTACCGTACGGTACGCCTGCGCGACAATATTGCGCTCTGGGTTCGCTTTGTGAACGCTTGGGACTCCGCGGCCAATGGCGGCGTTGCTGCGTCGCCGGTTGCGTGAAACGGCCGGCCGATCATGTGGATCCGCAGGCGCACTTCGAAGTCGGCGCCCCGCGGGCCGGTCGCGGTGGGTGTCGTCAATCGGATTTGCGCCCGGGCCTCGTCGGCGGGATGCGGACGCGAGGTAGATCCGTCAAATCACTCGGCGGGCCCGGCCCGCCCACGCCTGCTCGGATACATCGCGCCGCACATGACGAATTGCGGGTGCATTCAGGGTCCTACTGCGTTTGACGCCGACTTCCTGTAAGACAACTCGTCTGGCCGAAAGGCGCGGCGTGACCGGCGCCTCGCGGGTTTGCTGCTGACGGCCGCAACCCGCGAGTCGGTACCCCTCAGTGTTGATGGTGGGTTTTGCCCGCAAGGCAGCGACGTCAAGTACTCGCCCGGCGGTCTAGCGGTGGCCGAGTTGGCGCAGTAGTGCCGCCGCAAGCGCATCGGAAGTGAAGTCGATAAGCGGCGTATCAGCGAGTATGAGGCGGTACCAGATGTATCCCATCGTCTGCTCGGCGGCAAGACGAAGGTCCGCATCAGCGGCAATCTCCCTTCGCTGACGAGCCCGGGTCAGGATCGCCGTGAGCGCGTCGCGGCGCTCAGCAGCGTAGCCCCGCAGTACTTCGGCGGAGTCTTCATCGGCTAGGGCACCGGCAATGAGTGCACGCAACGCTCCTGACACCACAGGTGTCCGCACGGCGTTGAAAGTGCGCATCAGAAAATGTTCAAGGTCGCAGGCCACATCCCCGGTGTCGATGTCGGGGACGGAGTTGCGGGCTTCGCCGGTAAAGGCTTCGATCAGCAGTGCCGACTTAGTTGGCCACCAACGATAGATCGTCTGTTTGCCGACCTTGGCTTGGCGGGCCACGGCTTCGATCGTGATGCCGCCCTTGCCGGGCTCGGCGAGTAAGGCCACCGTCGAGGCCAAGATCGCCTGACGCACCTGCTCGTTGCGGGCCCTACCTGTGTGCGGCCGCCCGCTCGGCATAGACGGCGCGTCGGATTCCTGCGCAGACACCGCTCGACGATACCCGCTACGCCCCGCTCGACCATTGACAAGACGCATCGTCTCGATATGATGTTGTCGGCACCGTTCGTCTCGACAAAGCGTGGTGGCCAGCTTCGGCCATCGCCAAACTTCAGGGAGGGTCCCCATGCCATCGGATGAACGCAGTGTCCGGACACGGCGACGGATTGCGCACCTTACGAGGACCGATGAGCAGTTCGCCGCGGCGCGGCCCGATCAGGCAGTGAGCACACTGATCGATTCTCCCGCCTTGAGCTTGGCCCACATCGTCTCGACCGTCATGTGCGGTTACGCGGATCGGCCAGCACTCGGGCAGCGCGATGTCGAACTTGTCACCGATCCCGTTACCAACCGCGTCTCAGCTCAGTTGCAGCCACGGTTCCAGACCGTCACCTACGGCGAATTATGGCGCTGCGCAGGCGCTGTCGCAGCGACATTGGCGAGCGATGCCGTGGGACCCGGTGACCGGGTCGCCATTCTCGGCTTCACCAGCGCCGATTACATCACGGTCGAATTGGCAATTGTGTGCCTGGGAGCGGTTTCCGTCCCGCTCCAAACCAGTGCCCCCAACGCGCAACTGCAGACGATCGTGACCGAAACCGAGGCGGTCGTCCTGGCTTGCAGCGTCGATCAGCTTTCAGTCGCCGCCGCCCTCGCCGTTCACGGGTCTGCTCTGAGACGGGTGCTCGTCTTCGATCATCGAGTCGGCGATGACGATCACGCCGCGATCCTTCAACGCGCGCGCACGGATTTGGCCTCAGCCGGCTGCGGTGCGGTGATCGAGACGCTCCAGCAGCTCGCCGACTATGGCCGAGACTTGCCGGCTCCGTTGGTGCACGGAGATGGCCCCGGGCGCCTGGCCGAATTGATGTACACCTCGGGCAGCACCGGCGCACCGAAAGGTGTCATGCATACCGAATCGGTTGTCGCGCAGCGCTGGTTGCCCCTCGGAGCCGATGTGTGGGCCGGCCCCACCGGATGTCCCTCGATTACCTTCAACGTCCTGCCGATGAGCCACGACATGGGCCGAGCTAGCCTGTTCGGGACTCTGGCTCGGGGCGGCACGGCCTACTTCGCCACCGCGAGCGATTTGTCGACGCTCTTTGACGACCTCACATTGGTGCGCCCGACGATGCTCAGTTTCGTCCCGCGCATCTGGGAGTTGTTTTATCAGCACTTCGAGACGCAGGTAAGCCGAAGAGAATCGTCGGAGGGTGGTAGCGACGCCGTCCGCGCAGCGGAGATGGCCGAAGAACGCGAACATCTGTTCGGCGGTCGTTGCATGGCGGCCTTCACCGGCTCGGCACCCACCTCCCCCGACCTCAAACAATTCGTCGAGTCCCTCCTTGACCTGCCCCTCGTGGACGGTTACGCCTCCACCGAGGCGGGGATCATCTGGTTGGACGGGCATGTGCAACGCCCACCGGTCATTGACTACAAGCTGGACGACGTCGCCGACCTCGGCTACTTCACGACCGATCGTCCACATCCGCGCGGCGAGCTGCTGATCAAGACTCAACAGCTCTTCCCCGGCTACTTTCGGCGCCCAGATGCGACAGCCGAGGTTTTCGACCCGCAGGGTTACTATCGCACCGGCGACGTCGTGGCCGAGGTCGGCCCCGATCAACTGGTCCATCTCGATCGCCGCAATTTCGTCCAAAAGCTCTCGCAGGGTGAGTTCGTCGCGGTATCCAAACTCGAAGCGGCGTACGGCACGAGCCCCCTCGTGCACCAAATCTATGTGTACGGCAACAGCAAGCGTCCCTACCTTGTCGCGGTTGTCGTGCCGTCGGCACAGGCCCTCGCTAAGCACGATCCCGCCGAGCTCAACGCGCTAATCGCCGAGTCGCTGCGACGAACAGCGTCAGCCGAGGATCTGCAGTCCTATGAGATTCCCAGGGGCTTCCTCCTCGACGCGACACCTTTCAGCGTCGAGAATGGGCTCCTGACCGGTATCGGCAAACTCGCCCGCCCGGCTCTGAAGGCCCGATATGGCCCGCGCTTGGAAGACCTCTATACCAGGCTGTCGAAGGGCCAGGCCGCTGATCTGCAAACACTGCGTCGCCAGGGGGCCAATGCCCCAGTGCTGCAGACACTACGCCACGCCGCGGCGGCGCTGCTTGGCACCACCACCGGTGCGGTGCCGCCCGCAGCGCACTTTATCGACTTGGGCGGTGATTCATTGTCGGCGTTGACATTCGCCGAATTGCTGCGCGACATCTTCGCCTTCGACGTCCCCGTAGCAGTGATCATCAGTCCGGCCACCGACTTCGTTACCCTCGCCGAGTACATCGAGACGCACCGCTCCCAGCCAGGCGCGCGACCAACTGCCGACACCGTGCACGGGCCCGGCGCAACTGAGCTTCACGTGCACGAGCTGAGACTAAACGCCTTCATCGACGATGTCATGCTCCAGGCATCCGGCGGGCTCAGAAGACCCCGTTCGGAGATCCGAAGAGTGCTGTTGACCGGGGCGACTGGATATCTCGGTCGTTTCCTCGTCTTGTCCTGGTTGCGCCGGCTCGCCCCGCGCGGGGGCACTGTGCTGTGCCTGGTGCGCGCGAAGGATGACACTCAAGCGCGCCAACGGCTCGATGACGCATTCGGCAGTGCGGGCTCCACGCTGGTAGAGGAATACCGCCGGCTGGCTGACGGTCACCTGCAGGTGTTGTCGGGTGACAAAAGCGAAGCCCGCCTGGGCCTGGATCAGCACACATGGGAACAGCTGGCCGAAGAAGTCGACGCCGTCGTGGATGCAGCAGCATTAGTCAATCACATGTTGGCATACCGAGAATTGTTCGGCACCAACGTTGTTGGTACTGCCGAACTCATCCGCTTCGCGCTGACCGCTCGGATGAAACGCTACCTTTTTGTGTCCACGGTGGGGGTTGGCGACCAGATCGCACCGACCGAGTTCACCGAGGTCGCCGACATCCGCGCTATCAGCCCCAGGCGCCGAATCGGCACCTCCTACGCAAATGGCTACGACAACAGCAAATGGGCCGGCGAAGTGCTACTCAGACAAGCCAATGAGCGATGTGGATTGCCCGTCAAGGTGTTTCGTTGCTCCATGATCATGGCCGACAGCCGGTATCCCGGTCAGTTGAATCGTTCTGACATGTTCACCCGACTCATCTATAGTCTCCTGGCTACCGGGATCGCGCCTCTATCGTTCTACCAGCGAGACAAAGGTGGTCGACGTCAACGGGCGCACTATGACGGGCTACCAGTAGGTTTCGTAGCAGAGGCAATCACCACACTCGGGGCCGACATTACCCGGGGCTATGAGACATACCACGTGATGAACCCTCATGATGACGGTATCGGGCTCGACGAATACGTCGACTGGCTCGTCGAATCCGGTCACCAGATTCAGCGAATTGAAGATTATTTCCAATGGCTGAGGCGTGTGGAGACCGACCTGCGAGCTCTACCAGATCAGCAACGGCGAGCCACGATCCTGCCCCTGCTGCAAAGTTACCGAGACCCCGCTGCGCCACTGCGTGGCGCTTCGGCCAAGACCGACATCTTTCAGATAGCGCTACAGCGGCTGAAACCCGGTAGCCGAGAACGTATTCCGCACATCAACCGCGCGGTCATCCAAACCTATGCCCAGGGTCTGCAAGCAGTTGCCCCGCGGTGACCACCCGGGCCGCAGCCGGCGTGTTAAGAACCAATGTCCGCGGTGTCCCGCCATCCGTCGACCGGCTGGACTGAACGCGACCGCCAGCATCCGCCTTTAGTGACTCACAGCCGGCAGAGCCCCTAGTCGATTCCATCGGTGCTGCGCCCACGGGCGTTGTCGGGATGACCACACGTGGCACGACGTTCGCCCGGCAGGCGCGGGGCCGCCGATCGTGCACTCTCGCAGCGCTGCGCGCGACTTGGGGGCCTGATTGTCGAGGAATCTCCAGCGATAGGGAGCATGGCAAGGATCAGCGGATCGATTTGGCCGTGGCCCCCGACGGGCCGCCAAAGTCTGGTGACACTGGGAATCGTTCGGCGGCCCACCAAGTGACGGAAGGATTTCGGTCATCGAGACGACCTCTAAGGACCCTCGTGCATCACACCTAGCACAGCACACAGCACCTGGTCCGGACGCGCTCGGAAGCCGATCTCTTGCGCTGGGTCCGCGGTCCGGTCGGCCCACGCTGCACCCTCTGCCGTATCTTTCGAAGTTCGCTGCGCGGATTCAGTTCGCTGATCACGGTGACATGATCGCCACTGCTTCACTGGATTTCACACGTGCGAATGAACGTCGACCACGCCGAGGCGTCCCGTGGTGAGTCGAAGGGCCGGCGGCCTGGTCAATTTGCCGCTTCGGCCACCGAACGGTTTACTTCGGTTGAAGGATCCGAAGCCCGGCGGCAGCGTACGCCGGCGTAGCTGTGGCGGCGTCATTCGCCGCGTTGCCAGCATCGGCGCCTTGGCGGTAACGATAGGTGATGCCCTCAGCGATAACAGCAATCTTGAAGTAGGCCAGCGCCAGGTAGTAATCCCACTCGATGAGATCCCGGCCCGAAATCTGGGCGTACTGCTCGGCAATTTCATCGGGCGCAGGTAATCGCGCCGAGGTCCATGCAGCGGGCATCCCCAAGAGCCTGTCAAAATCAGGGTTTCGGTAGGCGCACGCCAACGCTATATCGGTGAGGGGATCGCCCAGCGTGGACATTTCCCAGTCGATGACAGCCAGCACTTCGCCGGCAGACCGGGGACTGATCAGTGCGTTGTCAATTCGGAAGTCGCCGTGCACAAGACAAGTCACACCGGCTGGCGCGGGTCTGTCGTTCAGCGCTTGCGCGAGGCGTTCAACGTCGCGCAGATCGCGAGTCTTCACCTGCTCCCACTGTCGGCTCCAAAGTTGAACTTGGCGCGCGACGAAGCCGTTTGGCCGTCCGAGCGTTCCTAGCCCGATGTCGGCGTAGTCGACGTCGTGGACCGCACTCAGTGTCGCGATGAGGGCGGAGACCGCTGCCTGGACCTGTCGGTTTGTCAGGGCATCAAGATCCCGTTCGCTGCGGATCGTCAGCCCGGGGACATAGTCGACGACGGTCAGCGGTGAACCCGTGGCGCTGCCGTCCGGGTCGCATGCGATCGGCTTGGCGACGGGCACCGCAGTATTCTGCAAGGCAGTGATGATCCGGTACTCACGGACGACGTCGTGGGCCGAGGCTGTCACCCCCGATATCGGGGGTCTGCGCACCACCCAATTCGATACTCCGTCGCTCACCCGAAACGTCAAGTTTGAGCGGCCCCCAGTCAGCTGGGTCACGTCGAGTTCGCCGGCGACTGGTACTCCGTGGTCCGCGAGTAGCCCCCGCAACGCAGTGTGATTCAGCGGTGCGTTCACTGTCTCTTCGCTTCCGCCACCCGCACGGTGCGCTTGGCCAACGCCCATCGATGCACCTCGGAGGGTCCGTCGTAGATTCGAAAGGGCCGGACCTCGCGGGCGATCTTCGCGATCGGTAGCTCCTGAGTGACTCCGAGTCCACCGCACATTTGCATGCTGCGATCAACCACGCGATGGATCGCTTCGGCCCCGAACGTTTTGGCCGCTGAGGTGGCGTGAGCCGCGCGCGAACCTTGATCGAGCTCCCAGCAGGCGCGCTGCAACAGCGCGCGGGTCGCGGCGATGTCGATCTCGTTGTCGGCCAACATCTGTTGAACCATGCCGAGATCGCCCAGCCTGCCGCCGAACGCCTGGCGCTCCGCTACATATTCGGCCGCTGTGGTGTGTGCCCGGGTTGCGGCGCCGAGCCAACGCATCACGTGCGTCATCCGCGCCGGCCCGAGCCGGACCTGGGCGTAACGGAATCCCCCATCAACCTCGCCCAGGATGTCGTCGTCTGAGACAGTCACACCATCGAAGCGCACCTCACAGTGGCCACCGACCATCGACAGATCCATGGTATTGAGGTGTCGACCGACGTGCACCCCCGGCGCGGTCGCGTCCACGAGAAACATGGTGGCACCGCCGACTTGCCCGACCTCGCCGGATGTGCGTGCCATGACGATGAAGAATGCGGCGCCGTCGGCTCCGGTGATGAAGTTCTTGCAGCCGGTGATCGTCCACTGACTGCTGCGCCGTTCAGCACGCGTCGTCAACAGTGCAGGATCCGACCCTGCGCCCGGGGCGGGTTCGGTCATGGCGAATGCCGAGCGCACCGTTCCGTTCACCAAGGGGCGCAGAAACCTTTCCTTCTGTTCTGGTGTCGCGACATGGGCCAGCAGGTGGACGTTGCCCTCGTCTGGTGCGGCAATATTCAGGGCCAGCGGGCCGAACAGCGAATATCCGGCAGCCTCAAAGATCGCTGCGCACTCCCCCATTCCGAGCCCGAGCCCACCGAACTCGACGGGCGCGTGTACGGCGAAGACTCCGGCCTGCCGCGCCGCGTCTTGCAGTCGCTTGCGCAGAACGTCGCCGCCGGCTGCGGCGATGTCACCGTCGAACTGGTCGTCGACGGGAAGGACGACCTGGTCGATAAACTGCGACGTCGTCGCGACCAGGCGTGCTATCTGCGGTGACAAGCTAAAGTCCAACGGCACTAGGGGTCCTTTGCGGTCTCAACCGATCGATCGTTTGGTAGTGGTGGATCGGAGACTGTCAGACTGTGCATCGAAACGTCAATGCTCGTAGCAACATTAGCCAACTGAAGACGTGAAAACCGACGTCGGCCGACCATTGTGTTCAGTAATCCTGAACGGCAATACATGAAATGCAACCTGCAGATATTGGTTCGGTTATCCGCCGCTGCCCCCGGGGGCCTGACGGTGCGCGACGGCACAACCGCTCGGCCAGCGCCTTCACAATCAGCGTATTGAGAACGAGAAGGCAGGTTTACCGGATCTGACTGCGCCAGATCGCAGGGCGCTAGGGGTTCCAGCGGTGAATCTGCTGATGTCGCCGCCGCACACTCTGCGCTCGCGATGCTTGAGCGTCGCCCCGGCGTAGTCGGAGCGATAATCAATCCTGATTCCAGATCATACGTACACATCAGGCTATATTCGACGAACTTCCCGGCGCTCCCTGGCCGGTCTGAATTACCTAAGGGACACACGATGCCAATAGCTACCGCCGCAACCCGCATGCTGACCGTCGTCGCAATCGCGATCTTCATTGCCGCGGGTCTGCTCGCTACCGCGCGACCCGCTCGCGCGGACAACATTGGATACCTGGTCAACGTCACGGTGCGCCCCGGATACAACTTCCCCAATGCCGACGCCGCGCTGGCGTACGGCTACGGCGTGTGCGATCAGATTACTGCTGGCGTGAGCTACAGCCAGCTGATCAAGAACATTAAGGGCGACTTCTCCACCAGCGACGAATTCCAAGCGTCCTATCTGATCAGCCAATCCGCGCAGGAACTGTGCCCCGCCGCGATCTGGCAACTGCGCCAATCCGCCGCTGGATACCGGCCGTCCACTTAAGAGGAAAAGCGTTGATGAACCGACTGATTCGCACCGCGACCGCGGCCGGTGCGCTGCCCCTGCTTGCCGCGGTCGGCACACCGCCCGCCCACGCCGACAACACCCGCCTCAATAACGGTGTCGTCGCCAACGTCTACACCGTGCAGCATCAGGCCGGGTGTTCAACCGACATCAAGAAGAACCCCGCGCTAACCCAGGCCGCGCAGTGGCACGCCAATGACGTCCTCAACAACCGCACCTTGGACGGCGACCTGGGCTCCGACGGATCCACGCCCCAAAGCCGCGCCGCCGCAGCCGGTTTCACCGGTACAGTCGCCCAAACAGTAGCGATCAACCCCGCATTGGCCATCAACAACCTCGACGTCATCAACCAGTGGTACTACGACCCCGCCGATTTCGCGATCATGTCAAACTGCGCCAACACCGCAATCGGCGTCTGGTCGGTCAACAGCCTCGACCGGTCCGTGCTGGTAGCGGTCTATGGTCAACCCACCTAACTCACGAAACGACAGGGATGCCACCGCAATGTCCCTGAACCCGCGGTATGCCGGCCCCTCTGCCCTGGCTCAAGCGACGCCATAGCTCGAGTGCGATTGCGCTGACTCACGTTCGCGAGCGGGATGCCGACATCCGAGGGGGTTCCGGGTCTCGGGGGCATCGGCCCGAGATGCCTTATCCCAGCTCGCAGTGCAATGCCATGATCGCGGCTGTGTCCGATTCAGCGACGCCTCGAGGAGGCTTGCGGTCATGCGATGCACTAGCTGCCTGCGCAAAGTGGATGTGTCCGCGCCGGGCGGATAGCCATCGTGCGGATACCACACAACAGTGAAGGGGCCCAACCAGCGTGAGCGGCATCGGCCACGGCCACGGCCGCCTGAAGCGCTGACAATAGATCGAGGAGAGCATCGGCGCCAGAGGAGGTTTGAGGCGTGATTGTGCATCTTGAATTGCGCAATCGAAGTCGTGGACATCAACGATTCAGATCCATCCGTGCATCATGTTGCGTGGGTACGCGGCGTCGCGACCACCGGATCAGATCAGCTGTGACGCGATGATCCGACCCCAGTTTGCCACCGCGGCAACGCAGTTATCGATGTGATAGTTGCGCGGCGGGAAGCCGGGTAGTCAATCTCAGGGACCTGTATTGGCGATTTGGATCCAGACTTACTCTGCCGACTGGCTTCACGTCACGAGCCGCAGGTGCACGATCTGACTCACGCTGTCAGCTGAAAAGGAGCTCCGATCAGATGCCGACTCTGCCCTACGCGCGACTTGCCGAGGCCAACGGAACCGACCTCGGTCACAGCCGGTGGGTCCTGTTGGAGCAAGCGCATTTCGACGCCTTCGCTGGGGTCGTTGCCGGTTCCCCTTGGATATCATCCGGCCCCACCAGCGCCCCAGGCGGATTCCTCGTAAGCACTATCGCCAACGGCCATCTGATGATGTCCCTGTTGGCCACGACGCTGGAGGAACTCCTGTGCGTGGATGAGGACGCAGTTACCATCGTTTGTGGCGCCGACCACGTCCGCTTTTCCCAACCGGTGCAGGTCGGCGACAGGGTTCGCGGACACGCGCTGATCACCGAAGTGCACTCGCTGATCGACTTGGTACAGGCACACGTGCGGGTCACCCTCACCACCGAGAACACCAACAAACCTGTTTGCGTGACCACGCTGGTCGTGCGTGTCATCTACCCAGGCCAAACGCCACCACCATCACCATCACCAGACCTTCACGCTCACAACGCTTCTGATTGATCGGATCTCACTCGTGACCGAGCCCCCCGTTGAGCTCATTTGTTCCGGTCGGCACCGGCCGGGCGCCGACTGTACGCACAGTCGCCGGCGGTCTGGCGTGGCCGCGACTCTTCGACCGCCGCGCACCTCAGCGGTGCGAAACGCACAATTGTCGGATCGGGTACTCCGTGGTTGTCGAGCCACGTCGGTTACGGGGCGGCGTGACAATCAATTCGGCGATATCCCGTGCATCATCGGGCCGCTGACGACCAGTCGCCGGGTCGAAATCGCGGCTTGCCTTTCCCAACCTGCCCGCTTCGCGATTTCTGTGCCGCCCTACAGATCTACCCGCCCCTCGTATGCCCCCGGCCGGGCCGGGCCGCATCGTTCGGTGACACCTCGCGACTGGCTGATCCCACCTCACCGCGAGCTCTCCAATCTCGCACGGGCAGGCAGAAAGTGGCGTTGGATGACCGGCAGTAACAGCGACATCTCGGCGGCCAGATTCACGCCGTTCTCACGCTTGCCGCGGCTATCACCTGGCGGTGCGTCCAAGCGCGGAACGAGCCACGGCGCCACCCGAAGACTCCCGTGAAGCACACCAGGTCGCCAGCAAGATCCCCTTTCCGCCCACTAACCGCGCGAAACTACGACTCAGGTACACAACATGACTGATTCATCCAGGGGCGGTAATCTGACCGCCTCCCTGAAGTACCCGGGCGGCCAGTTGGACCTGGACATCGTGAAAGCGACGGAGGGGTCTGACGGGTTCGCGCTGGGCTCGTTGCTGGCCAAGACCGGTTACACGACGTTCGACCAGGGTTTTGTGAACACGGCGTCGACCAAGAGTGCGATCACCTACATCGACGGTGACGCCGGCATCCTGCGCTATCGGGGCTACCCGATCGAGCAGCTCGCCGAGAAGTCCACCTTCATCGAGGTGAGCTACCTGCTGATCTACGGCGAGCTGCCGACCACCGAGCAGCTGGAGAAGTTCACCACCCAGATCCAGCGGCACACCCTGCTGCACGAGGACCTGAAGCGGTTCTTCGACGGTTTCCCCCGCGACGCGCACCCGATGCCGGTGCTGTCCAGCACGGTCAACGCGTTGAGCGCGTACTACCCCGACTCGCTGGACCCGCTGAACAAGAAGCAGGTGGAGCTCTCCACTATCCGGTTGCTGGCCAAGCTGCCGACGATCGCGGCGTACGCGTACAAGAAGTCCGAGGGTCAGCCGTTCCTGTACCCGGACAACTCGCTGACGCTGGTGGAGAACTTCTTGCGGATGACGTTCGGTTTCCCGGCCGAGCCGTATGAGGTCGATCCCGAAATTGTTCGCGCCTTGGACATGCTTTTGATCCTGCACGCCGATCACGAGCAGAACTGCTCGACCTCGACGGTGCGCCTGGTCGGCTCGTCGCAGGCCAACCTGTTCACCTCGATCTCCGGCGGCATCAACGCGCTGTGGGGCCCGCTGCACGGCGGCGCCAACCAGGCGGTGCTGGAGATGCTGGAGAAGATCCGCGTCGGCCAGGACGACGTGCAGACCTTCGTCAAGAAGGTCAAGAACAAAGAAGACGGCGTGAAGCTGATGGGCTTCGGGCACCGCGTCTACAAGAACTACGACCCGCGGGCGCGCATCGTCAAGGAGCAGGCCGACAAGATCCTGGGCAAGCTCGGCGGTGACGACGAGCTGCTCGAGATCGCCAAGCAGCTCGAAGAGATCGCGTTGACCGACGACTTCTTCATCGAGCGCAAGCTGTACCCGAACGTCGACTACTACACCGGCGTCATCTACCGCGCGATGGGCTTCCCGACCCGGATGTTCACCGTGCTGTTCGCGCTGGGCCGGCTGCCGGGCTGGATCGCGCACTGGCGGGAGATGCACGACGAGGGCAGCAGCAAGATCGGCCGCCCGCGCCAGATCTACACCGGTTACACCGAGCGCGACTACACGGTCACGCAAAGCGTGTCCAATTGCGTTCTGCCGCAGGCGACTGTGGCGGGCCCGTCTGCGTCTCGGCAAGCAACACCACAGTGAATGCCAATTCGCATTATGGAGCGAGCGGCAAACTGAGGCATCGCTTCGACAGGTGTTGCTCGGCGCTATGCGGGTCGTGTCCCGCATCGGCTCCCATCTCCAAACTCTCCGGCCGCACGCTGCACGGCACTTGCCATCGAACAGCGTCGTCTGGCCAAGTCCGTGAACCCAATTCCTTCGACTTCTTGGAGACCGGAGACAGCGGGTGGCCAATCCGCGAACCACGATCGATACGAGAGGCCCTCGGCGTGACTGATGTGGATCAAAATCGGCGGCAGCGATGAAGAGTCGCCGTGCGGGACGTGGCGATCGCGACATTCCGGTCGTTATTGACGAACACGACATCAAAGTCACCGACGCCAAGGCCGAGGCGGCTGGAGTGCCAGCGGTCCTGGTGGCGCTACAGCGGGGCATAATGCAGATGGGGTCAGTGCGGACGGCCGCCGCGTTCAGTCGGCTCAATCAGCGGCGCGGTTTCGACTGTCCAGGTTGTGCTTGGCCCGAGGAGCATGGCGGTCGTAAGCTCGCGGAATTCTGCGAGAACGGCGCGAAAGCCGTCGCGGAGGAGGCAACCCGGCGCCGTGTCACCCCGGAATTCTTCGCTCGCCATTCGGTTGATGACCTTTCCAGCCGTCCGGAATACTGGTTGTCACAACAGGGCCGCCTGACTCATCCAGTCATGTTGCGCGCCGGGGACACCCACTACCGGCCCATCGATTGGGCTGAGGCCTATCGTGTAATCGCCGAACACCTCAACGCACTCGTGAGCCCGGACCAAGCATTGTTTTACACCTCAGGACGCACCAGCAACGAGGCCGCCTTCCTGTACCAGTTGCTCGTCCGGAGCTTTGGCACAAACAACTTGCCGGATTGTTCGAACATGTGCCATGAGTCCTCGGGTACTGCACTCGTCGACGCGATCGGTATCGGCAAGGGCTCGGTCACCGTCGACGATCTGGTTACCGCAGACTGCATTCTGATCGCCGGCCAGAACCCGGGGACCAACCATCCGCGCATGCTGTCGATCCTGGAGAAAGCAAAGGCCAACGGTGCCAGGGTGATCGCGGTCAACCCGCTGCCCGAAGCCGGATTGTTGCGATTCAAGGATCCGCAGAAAGTACACGGCGTCGTCGGGCACGGTGTACCGATCGCTGATGAGTTCGTTCAAATCCGGCTCGGCGGGGACATGGCGCTGTTTGCCGGGTTGGGCCGATTGTTGTTGGAAGCCGAGGACGCCGCTCCCGGTACCGTGCTTGACCGCGATTTCATCTCAGCCCACTGCGCCGGCTTCGAAGAGTATGAAGAGCGCACCCGTGCTGTCGAATTCAACACCGTGACCGAAGCAACCGGAATTGACCGTCAACAGCTCGAGCGGGTTGCAGGCATGCTGATCACTTCGAAACGGACCGTGTTTTGTTGGGCCATGGGACTGACTCAGCAACGGCACGCGGTAGCCACCATCGGGGAGGCCGTTAATCTTCTTCTGATACGCGGCATGATCGGCAAGCCGGGCGCGGGCGTCTGTCCGGTGCGAGGCCACTCCAACGTCCAAGGTGATCGCACAATGGGCGTCTGGGAGAAGATGCCCGAAACGTTCCTCGCAGCCTTGGATTCGCGGTTCGGCATCACCAGTCCCCGCAAGCCGGGCCACGACACCGTCGATGCGATTCGGGCTATGCGCGACGGGCAGTGCAAGGTGTTCGTCGGGATGGGCGGCAATTTCGCCTCGGCCGCGCCCGACACCGAGGTCACTGAAGCGGCACTGCGCCGCTGCGCGCTCACTGTGCAGATCTCGACGAAACTAAACAGGAGTCACCTGGTCACCGGGGACACAGCCATCATCCTGCCAACGCTTGGCCGCACCGATAAAGATTTCCAAGCCGGTGGCAAGCAGATGGTTTCGGTTGAGGACTCGATGTCGATGGTGCACCTGTCGCGCGGCAACCTGAACCCGCCCAGCGATCATCTGCGCAGCGAGGTTGCGATCGTGTGCCAACTCGCGCGCGCAGTTTTCGGCCCGAACCATTCTGTGCCGTGGGAGTTTCTCAGCGAGGACTACGACCGGATCCGCGACGCCATCGCCGATGTCGTGCCTGGCTGCGCAGACTATAACCACCGCGTGCGTCACCGTGATGGATTTCAGCTGCCGCACCCACCACGGGATTCTCGTGAATTCCCTACGACTACAGGCAAAGCCAACTTCACCAACGAACCATTGGAATGGGTGCGCGTCCCCGAAGGCCGTCTCATCCTGCAAACACTACGCAGCCACGACCAATACAACACAACAATCTACGGGCTCGACGACCGCTATCGCGGCGTTAAGGGCGGCCGGCGCGTAGTCTTCGTCAACCCTGCCGACATCCAGACGCTCGGCTTGGCTGACGGCGCGCGGGTGGATCTCGTATCGGAGTATCCCGGGACCGGCGACGGCGTCGTGGAGCGCCGCGCCGAGGACTTCTTGGTGGTCCCCTACGCAACGCCAGTTGGTAACGCGGCCGCCTACTACCCCGAGACTAACCCGTTGGTACCCCTAGACCACACCGCGCGGAAATCCAACACCCCGGTGTCCAAGGCTATCGTCATCCGCTTGGAGCCCGCGCGTGGGTAGGCCATGGCTTGCCGGATTTCCCCAGATCAACTGGGGAAACTCGTACAGGGCTTCGTGCTCGCTAAAGCGAGCCATCAGCCGCCGCGACGAGATCACCCCCGCCGAGTTCCCCCTTAGCGCAGGCGAATACGTTGAGAAGGCCTCGGGCGCCCTCAGCGTGATTGCCCGCGCTTTGCGCCCCGGGGTGTCGAGAATGGATGTGGAGGGTCAGCGGGCCAACTCAGTCGGGTATCCATCTTGAGTGCAACTATCCGTGTAGCGCTGTGACTTTAGGAACCGTCCCGAGAGCAGTGGATGTGTCCCAGGGGGACATAATGCTTTGAGCACCAGCATGTTCGACTCGCGTTCGAACGTCGCCACTGCAATCGCGTTCCGATCGGAGCTTATCGGTGAGCCTCGACCGCGAGATAGGGCGTCGCTAGCATTCACCGTCAGTGGCAATCAACTCAGTACGAGGCGGATCGACATTGTCTAGGCCGGTTGTTGCATCACCCGCGTCCCCCTTTGGTGGTCAAGCAGCTCGACGTGCCCTGCCTGGGACCGTCGAATGCTTGTGTCCCTCAGCGATCCGATCAAGGTTCCTCGCCCGCCGCAGGGGCGGTCACGCGGGTAGGGTATCCGGGTGATTTCCAAAGTCCTCGTGGCCAACCGCGGTGAGATTGCGATCCGAGCTTTCCGTGCTGCCTACGAACTGGGCATCGGGACGGTCGCGGTCTTTCCTTACGAGGACCGGAATTCGCTGCATCGGCTGAAGGCCGACGAGGCCTATCAGATCGGCGACGTCGGCCATCCGGTGCGGGCGTATCTGTCGGTCGAGGAGATCGTTGCCACCGCCCAGGCCGCCGGTGCGGACGCGATCTATCCCGGTTATGGCTTCCTGTCGGAGAATCCCGAACTGGCGGCGGCGTGCGCGGCGTCGGGCATCACGTTCGTCGGCCCCGATGCTTCGATCCTCGAGCTCACCGGAAACAAGGCGCGTGCGATCACCGCGGCCCGTGAGGCGGGGTTGCCGGTGCTGGCGTCCTCGGCCCCGTCCGCCTCGGTGGACGAGTTGGTCGCCGCGGCCCGGTCGATGGAGTTCCCGCTATTCGTCAAGGCAGTCGCCGGCGGTGGTGGCCGGGGGATGCGACGGGTGACCGAGCCCTCGGCGCTGCCCGAGGCCATCGAGGCCGCCAGCCGCGAGGCGGAGTCGGCGTTCGGCGATGCCACCGTGTTCCTCGAGCAGGCGGTGGTGAACCCGCGCCATATCGAGGTCCAGATTCTGGCCGACACGTACGGCAATGTCATGCACCTCTACGAACGTGACTGCAGCGTGCAGCGCCGGCACCAGAAGGTCATCGAGCTGGCACCGGCACCCAACCTGGATCCCGATCTGCGCGACCAGATCTGCGCCGATGCCGTGGCCTTCGCCCGTCACATCGGCTATACCTGTGCCGGCACCGTCGAGTTCCTGCTCGATGAGCGTGGGCGCCACGTCTTCATCGAGATGAATCCGCGGATCCAGGTGGAGCACACCGTGACCGAGGAGATCACCGACGTCGACCTGGTGTCCGCGCAGCTGCGGATTGCGTCGGGGGAGTCGCTGACCGATCTGGGGCTGAGTCAGGCGACCATCGCACCGCACGGCGCGGCTCTGCAATGCCGTATCACCACCGAGGACCCGGCCAACGGATTCCGGCCTGACACCGGGCGGATCACCACATACCGCTCGCCCGGCGGCGCGGGGATCCGGCTCGACGGCGGAACGCATCTGGGTGCCGACGTCGCCGCGCATTTCGATTCGATGCTGGTCAAACTCACCTGTCGGGGCCGTGATTTCCCGACCGCGGTAGCCCGTGCCAGGCGCGCGGTGGCGGAGTTCCGCATCCGCGGCGTGTCGACGAATATCCCGTTCCTGCAAGCGGTTCTGGACGATCCGGATTTCCAGGCGGGGCGGGTCACCACCTCGTTCATCGACGAGCGTCCCGAACTGCTGACGTCGCGGACCTCGGCGGACCGCGGAACCAAGATGCTGAAGTTCCTGGCCGAGGTCACCGTGAACTCGCCGTACCGCGACCGGCCCCGGTACTACCCCCAGGACAAACTGCCCGATATCGACATCACAAGCGCCCCACCGTCGGGCAGCAAGCAACGCCTCGACGAACTGGGCCCCGAGGGATTCGCCCAGTGGCTCAAGGACTCTCCGGCGATCGGCGTCACCGACACGACGTTCCGCGATGCGCATCAGTCGCTGCTGGCGACGCGGGTGCGGTCCTCCGGGCTGCTCAAGGTCGCTCCCTACATCGCGCGGATGACGCCGGAGCTGCTCTCCATAGAGTGCTGGGGTGGAGCGACTTATGATGTCGCGCTTCGGTTTTTGAAGGAAGACCCGTGGGAGCGGCTGGCGTCGCTGCGTGAGGCCATCCCAAACATCTGTCTGCAGATGCTGCTGCGGGGACGCAACACGGTCGGCTACACGCCCTACCCGGAGATGGTGACGCACGCCTTCGTCGACGAGGCCGCCCGCACCGGTGTCGACATCTTCCGAATCTTCGACGCGCTCAACAACGTCGAGTCGATGCGGCCGGCCATCGACGCCGTGCGTGCCACCGGTTCGGCGGTCGCCGAAGTGGCGATGTCCTACACCGGCGACCTGTCCAACCCGGCCGAGACGCTCTACACCCTGGACTACTGGCTGCGGCTGGCCGAGCAGATCGTCGACGCCGGCGCCCACGTGCTGGCGATCAAGGACATGGCCGGGCTGCTGCGCCCACCCGCGGCGCACACACTGGTCTCCGCGCTGCGCAGCCGCTTCGACCTGCCGGTGCACGTGCACACCCACGACACCCCGGGCGGCCAGCTCGCCACCTACACCGCGGCCTGGCATGCCGGGGCCAGTGCGGTGGACGGGGCGGCGGCACCGCTGTCGGGCACCACCAGCCAGCCCCCACTGTCAGCGATCGTCGCCGCCGCGGCGCACACGCCGTACGACACCGGCATCAACCTCGACGCAGTGTGCGACCTCGAGCCCTACTGGGAGCTGCTCCGCCGGGTGTACGCCCCGTTCGAGGCAGGCCTGCCCGCGCCGACCGGCCGGGTGTACCACCACGAGATCCCCGGCGGCCAGCTTTCCAACCTGCGCACCCAGGCCATCGCGCTGGGGCTGGGCGAGCGGTTCGAAGACGTCGAGAACGCCTACGCCGGAGCCGACCGCATCCTGGGCCGGCTGATCAAAGTCACCCCGTCGAGCAAGGTGGTCGGCGATCTGGCGCTGGCGCTGGTCGGTGCGGGGATCACCGCCGAGGAGTTCGCCGAGGATCCGGCGCGCCACGACATCCCCGATTCGGTGATCGGATTCCTGCGCGGCGAGCTGGGTGACCCGCCCGGCGGCTGGCCAGAACCGTTGCGCACCAAGGCTTTGGAAGGACGTGGGGCCGCCAAGTACGAGCAGCCGCTGTCAGTCGAGGACGAGAAGGTGCTCGGCGAACCGGGCCCGGCCCGTCAGGCCGCACTCAACCGGCTGTTGTTCCCCGGTCCCACCAAGGAATTCGAGGCCCACCGCGAGGAGTACGGCGACACCTCGGGCCTGAGCGCCAACCAGTTCTGGTCCGGCCTGCGCCACGGCGACGAGCACCGCATCGAACTCGAGCGCGGTGTCGAGCTGATCGTCGGGCTGGAGGCGATCTCCGAACCCGACGAACGCGGCATGCGCACCGTCATGTGCATCATCAACGGCCAGCTGCGCCCGGTGCTGGTGCGCGACACCAACATCGCCGAAACCGTGCCGGCCGCCGAGAAGGCCGACCGGAACAACCCCGATCATGTCGCCGCACCGTTCGCCGGGGTGGTCAGCGTCGGCGTCGCCGTGGACGAGAAGGTTAAAGCGGGCCAGACCATCGCCACCATCGAGGCGATGAAGATGGAGGCCGCCATCACCGCACCCAAGAGTGGCACCGTCACCCGCGTCGCCGTCAGCAGCACCGCGCAGGTCGAAGGCGGCGACCTCCTGGTGGTGGTTGGCGAATCGACACCGGATTAAGTCTTAGCGCAGATCTGGGGCGGCTACCGCGCGTCCAGGTGCGTGCCGGACCGCAGGGGCACGTCACCCCGTCGGCGTACAGCGGTTCCCGCGTAATCGCCAGCTGGTGCACTGGACGTTGTTGCATAGATCGCGGTTCGACTCATCGCAGTACCCCGACACTTGCACGCCGTGTTGCGTCGTGGTTCAGGCAATCCCCGGGGTGTCACCACGGTATTGCAGGTCCGCGTCGGCAACAGCTGTTCACTTGTCGGCAGTCAGGATTTGCAACCGACCGTACGGTACCGTACGGTTCTCACGTGGCGATCGGCAGCGCGGTCGACGTAATCGTCCACGGGGTGAGTCGAAAGGCTTTGGCTTGAGCAGAATCTCGGTAAGCACAATTGCCCGGCGGCAGTGGACAACGATCGTGGCGATCTTGGTGATCGCCCTCGTCGCCTTCACCGTCTATCGCCTGCACGGCATCTTCGGCTCCAACAACGAGATCTCCCGGTCCGGTTCGGAAGCCTTGGAGAACACCGGATACAACCCCAAGCATGTGACGTTCGAGGTCTACGGCAGCCCTGGATCGTTGGCGACGATCAATTATCTGGATATCCATGCCCAACCACAGCGCGTCGTCGACGTGCCGTTGCCATGGTCGGTGAACCTCACGACTGACGACCCGACCATGTACGCCGACCTGCGGGCGCAGGGTGACGGCGACACCATCGGTTGCCGTATCACCGTCAACGGGATAGTGAAGGACGAAAGGCTGTCGGACAACGTGAATGGATACATCGCGTGCTTGGACAAGACGGCATGAGCCAGCACAGCACCACCGAGGCTCCAGTCGAGGGACCATGGGCCGCACGGTGGATCCGGACGCTGTCGGTGCCGATCGTGTTGGTGTGGGTTGCCATCGCGGCGATCACCAATGCTGCGGTGCCCCAACTGGAAGAGGTCGGTTGGGAACGTTCGGTCGGCCTCAACGCTCCCGATGCACCGGGTATCCAGGCGATGCGCCATATCGGGCAAGTTTTCCACGAATTCGACTCCGACAGTGCGGCGATGGTCGTACTCGAAGGGCAACAGCCGCTGGGCCCAGAAGCACACGCGTACTACGACGGACTGGTCAAGAAGCTCCAGGCAGATACCGCGCACGTCGAGCACGTCCAGGATTTCTGGGGCGACCCGCTGACCGCCGGCGGCTCCCAAAGCAAGGACGGCAAGGCCGCCCTGACGCAGCTCTACCTGCGCGGCAACCAGGGTGAGGCGCGGTCCAACGAATCCGTCGACGCGGTGCGAAGGATCGTGGCCGGCACGTCACCGCCACCGGGTGTGAAGGCCTATGTGACCGGGGCGTCACCGCTGGTGACCGACAACTTCGAAGTGGGCAGCGAAGGCACTAATGAGGTCACTGCCATCACCTTTCTGGTGATCGCGATCATGCTGTTGTTCGTTTATCGCTCGCTGGTGACCATGCTGATCATGTCGGTGACGGTCGCCATCGAGCTGGCGGCGGCGCGTGGCATTGTCTCTTTCCTCGCCAATTCCGGGGCCGTCGGTCTGTCGACGTACTCGACGAATCTTCTTACTTTGCTTGCCATTGCAGCCGGTACCGACTACGCGATCTTCATCGTTGGCCGCTACCACGAAGCGCGCAACAACGGAATGGAGCGCATCCCCGCCTACTACGACATGTACCGGGGCACTGTCCACGTCATCGTCGGGTCGGGACTCACCATCGCCGGGGCGGTCGCGTGCATGGCGTTCGCCCGGCTGCCCTACTTCCAGACCCTCGGCATCCCGGCTGCGCTAGGGGTCCTGGTTACACTGGCGGCCGCTCTGACGTTGGGTCCTGCGGTGCTCTTGATTGCTACCCGCCTTGGGCTGATGGAACCCAAGGGGCAGTTGCGTGCTCGCGGCTGGCGCCGGATCGGCACCGCCATCGTGCGGTGGCCTGGGCCGATCCTGGTGGTGACGTGCGGCTTGGCGCTCATCGGGGTGTTGGCGTTACCGGGCTACCAGACGAGCTTCGACAATAGGCCCTACATTCCGGCTAGTGCGCCCGGCGTCGTCGGGATGGAGGCAGCCGAACGCCACTTCAGCGAGGCGCGTATCAACCCCGAGCTGCTGATGATCGAAACCGACCACGACATGCGCAATCCGGCGGACATGTTGATATTGGAGCGGGCGGCAAAAGCAATTCTCCATACCCCAGGCGTGGCGCTGGTCCAGTCGATCACGCGACCACTGGGCACGCCCATTACGCACAGTTCCATTCCTTTTCAGATCAGCGCGTCGAGTGCTAGTCAAATCATGAACCTCGGTTATCAGAAGGACCGGGCCGACGATCTGCTGAAGCAGGCAGGCGAGATTGACAACACCATCAACGTTCTCAAACAGCAGCTGGCCCTGCAGCAGCAAAGTGCGGCGGTCACCCATGAGCAAACCGAGGCTTTCCACGACACGGTGGTGACGATGAACGAATTGCGCGACAAGCTGGCTGACTTCGACGATCAGTTCCGTCCGATGCGGAACTATTTCTACTGGGAGCCGCACTGCTTCGATATCCCGATGTGCGCTGCCCTGCGTTCGGTGTTCGACTCCATCGACGGCATTTCTGAACTATCCGACAAGTTCACAAACATCACGGCGAGCCTGGACAAGCTCGACGCGCTGCAGCCACAGTTGGTGGCTCTCCTTCCTCCGCAGATCGCCATCCAGGAGCGCAATCGCGCGCTGACGCTGTCGAATTACGCGACGACCGGTGGAACGAACGCGCAGAGCGGTGAGGCGTTGAAAAATGCCACCGCGATGGGTCAGGCCTTCGATGACGCGAAGAACGACGACTCGTTCTATCTGCCACCGGAGGCGTTCGACAACGCCGATTTCAAGCGGGGACTCAAGCTGTTCCTGTCGCCGGACGGCAAGGCCGCCAGGTTCATCGTGACGCACCAGGGCAATCCGGCCGACCCGGGTTCCATTCCGCATGTCAATGCCATGAAGGATGCGGTCTTCGATGCGTTGAAGGCAACGCCCATGTCGGACGCCAAGATCTTTGTCGCGGGTATCGGCTCGACCAACAAGGACATTCAGGAGGGCATGAAGTACGACCTGATGATCTCAGCATTGGCCGCGGTGGCGCTGATCCTGCTGATCATGGTGTTCGTGACCCGCAGCATCGTTGCGGCCCTGGTGATCGTCGGGACGGTCGCGATTTCGCTGGGAGCCTCAGTGGGGTTGTCAGTGTTGGTGTGGCAGTACATTTTCGGTATTCATCTTTTCTGGATCGTGGTACCGCTGGCGGTCATTCTGCTCCTAGCGGTGGGGGCTGACTACAACCTGCTGCTGGTGTCCCGGTTCAAGGAGGAGATCCACGCCGGGTTGAACACCGGCATCATCCGGTCGATGGCGGGGACTGGTCGGGTGGTCACGGCCGCGGGGCTGGTGTTCTCGGCGACCATGGGGTCGTTCATCTTCAGCGATCTGGTGGTCCTCGGACAGATCGGGACGACGATCGGTCTGGGCCTGTTGTTCGACACTCTGATCGTGCGGTCATTCATGACACCGTCGATCGCCGCGCTACTCGGCAAATGGTTCTGGTGGCCGGTGCCGATCCGCCAGCGTCCGGTCTCGGCTAACTGGCCGGCCCCGATCCAGAAGACACCCGAGGAGGCGTTGTCGTGAGGTGTGTGCTGCCGGTTCTGATCGTGTGCACTGCAGTAGGATTCGCCGCGTCCGCGCATGCGTCTCCGTCAGATGTCGGTGATCCCGACACCAACTTTGCCCAGCAGCTGCACGCGGTGGGGATCTATGGGCCACGTGACTCCAACGCCTGGATCGCCAAGATCATGTGCAAGCGGATGTACAACAACCTCGACACCACCGCCACACAGACGGCGACCTTCGTGCGCAATCAGCTCAGCCGCGACAGCACTACCGCGCAGGTGTGGCAATTCGTTGGATTAGCCGTCGACTACTACTGCCCCGACAAACGCGTCCTCCTGGACCATGCGGCCTGATACCGATCGGAGATCTACCGTGATCCGCACCGCCCTATCCACCGGTCTGGCCGCCGCCGCGGTAGCCGCCGAGCTGGCGTTTGCCGGCATTGCCTCTGCTGATGCCACCAAGGATTATCCGATTCCCAACCGCATTCTGCGCACCCCCTGCACTGCAGAGCAGATCATGGCCGCCGCCCGCGATGTCGAACCTGTCTACTACGAGCGCTACATGATCGACTACAGCAACAAGCCCTTGGCCGACCAACAGGCGGCCCAGGATCGCATCCACTGGTTTTTCTCCTTGGACTATGCGGGTCGCCGCCAGTATTCCGAGGACACGGCGACCAACGCGTTCTACGAACCGATGTCCTGGCGTTGGCCCAACTGGGCCAAACTGTTCTTCAATAACGCTGGCGTAGCCGCCCATACCACCGATATATGTCTGAGTTATCCACCGGATGACATATCGCTGTGGGACTGGCGTTGACGGTCGTGTAGACCGCGGCCCTCCCGATTCGGTCACTGCTCCCGCCGCGGTGGACGGCTCGCAGCGAGCTATTTGATCGCTGCCGCAACGTCTCCGGACATCGCGGCCAGCTGTCCGGCCCAATTACCCCAGTCGTGATTGCCGCCGGCCGGGAAGTCGAAGTGGCCGTTGCGGCCGCCCACGGCCCGGTAATGCGCATAGAACGTGCGGTTGCTGCCCTGGGCCAGGTCGCAGTAGCCGATCATGGCCGGCACGTCGCTGCAGGTCGTGGTCTGGGGGCTGAACACCCACAGCCGGGTGTTGTTGTCGGCCAGCAGCTGCACGTGCACCTCGGGGTCATGCCACTTCCACCGGCCGAGCTGCGCCGCACCCCACATGGCCTGGGTGTTCACCCCGCCGAATTCATTCATCCCGGCGGTGATCGCGCCGTTCATGAAGGTGTTCGACGGGGTCAGGAAGCCCGACAACGAACCGGCGTAGCGATAGCGATCGGGGTGGAACGTCGCCTCCATCATCGCGCCGAGACCGCCCTGGGCGGCGCCGACGATGGCGTGCCCGCTCGGAGCCAGGCCCTTGTTGGCGGCCAGCCAGTTGGGCAGCTCGTCGGACAGGAAGGTCTCCCACTGCCGGGTGCCGTCGGCCTCCCAGTTGGTGTAGAGGGTGAACGCACCGCTGGCCGGAGCCACCACGGAGATGCCCTTACCGGCCAGGGTGTTCATCGCGTTGCCCGCGGTGACCCAGTTGCTCACCGGATCGCCGGCGTTGAATGCGTCCAGCAGCACCACGGCGTGCGGACCGCCGCCCATGAAGGCAACCGGGATGTCGCGGCCCATGGCCGGCGACGGCACCATCAGATATTCGACGTCGGCCGCATGGCCGGTCGGTGCGGTGGCGCTCATAAGGCCCAGCGCCAGAATTGCGGCGGCGCAGGGAGCTATTGCGCGGCTGATCCAGCACTGTTTGCGCGTCTGGGTATTCATCTACTTCCACTCCGTCGATTGAGGGGTCCGACTCGTCGGCGCGAGGATCAAGCTTGCCGCCGCGCCATGGGATGGGTTTGCGGCAATGGAATGCACATCCCTGTCGTTTCGTGAGTTAGGTGGGTTGACCATAGACCGCTACCAGCACGGACCGGTCGAGGCTGTTGACCGACCAGACGCCGATTGCGGTGTTGGCGCAGTTTGACATGATCGCGAAATCGGCGGGGTCGTAGTACCACTGGTTGATGACGTCGAGGTTGTTGATGGCCAATGCGGGGTTGATCGCTACTGTTTGGGCGACTGTACCGGTGAAACCGGCTGCGGCGGCGCGGCTTTGGGGCGTGGATCCGTCGGAGCCCAGGTCGCCGTCCAAGGTGCGGTTGTTGAGGACGTCATTGGCGTGCCACTGCGCGGCCTGGGTTAGCGCGGGGTTCTTCTTGATGTCGGTTGAACACCCGGCCTGATGCTGCACGGTGTAGACGTTGGCGACGACACCGTTATTGAGGCGGGTGTTGTCGGCGTGGGCGGGCGGTGTGCCGACCGCGGCAAGCAGGGGCAGCGCACCGGCCGCGGTCGCGGTGCGAATCAGTCGGTTCATCAACGCTTTTCCTCTTAAGTGGACGGCCGGTATCCAGCGGCGGATTGGCGCAGTTGCCAGATCGCGGCGGGGCACAGTTCCTGCGCGGATTGGCTGATCAGATAGGACGCTTGGAATTCGTCGCTGGTGGAGAAGTCGCCCTTAATGTTCTTGATCAGCTGGCTGTAGCTCACGCCAGCAGTAATCTGATCGCACACGCCGTAGCCGTTCCAGACCACACCCCCGGGGGTTGCGGACGCCCGGATCGCTGCGGGTTGGCAGTTGGGTTGGATCCGGTTTACGCCGCGGCGCTGCGCGTCTGCTCGCAACCGCCGTCGGCCAACGTGATGCGCCCACTTGTAGAGCGCCGCCATCGAATACCTCATTCCATGTCGCCGGCGAAACGCGAGTGGTCATTGGGGCATTCGCCGATCCACGCTTCGACAGGGGCCAGATAGCCCGGACGATCCCGCTGACCCGCGCGACGCTGATCTACGTTGCGGTATGACGTGGCGAAGTCGCTATCCACTCTGTGTTGTCGCCATCCACTTAACGCAAAGGCCTCTGGAGAATGTGGTTGGGGTCCGGTGCTTGCGCTAGCGCATGCCCGATCTGCGGTGGCCCGTTTCCCGGTGCTGGCGGATCTAACCGTCGACGTATTCGACTGTGCGGGCGGCAACACAGTAAGCATTGGGGCTTCGACTGATGCGTGGTCACATCCACGAGGGTCGACACACCGAACCGTATATGTCGTGAGGTAGTAGGGGCTGTGCAGCGAGACGCTGTTCCAGCGCATCAGGGTCGATGCCTTCCGGGTAGGAGCAGAGCGCGAATAATCTGGGCGCGGCCTGGTCGGCGCTGCTCTGGTGCTGAAGTGTCCCGGTTTGCACTGCGCCTTAGCGGAGCTCGCCTTGCCGAAAGCGGATAAGTTCGCGCGCAGCGGATAGCGAAAGCGTCGTGGCCTGAGCATCCTGATACCGGGGCGCACGAGCGCCTGCCGCATAAGGTCGAGCGGACTTGGGAACTGGTAAACCGGGACAGGCCTTATGCCCCAACACAGTCCGCGGTGTCGCTGTCTGGTCACCGCGATGTCGAGTGGTGAATTCTCGACACAGGGAGGGTTATAAGCATGCGAGACGAAGCGGCCTTGCCGACCACGACGTTCGACCACCACGGCCCGCTGCAGCCTAGCTCTGAGGTGAACGCACAGTATGCAGATCTGTTGGCGCATAGTCCGGTGGCCCAGGCTGAACGCCACGGTGGATACGTTTTAGTTAGCGGATACGAGTGCGCCCGAGCCGCGGCTAACGATGTCGAGACCTTCCGGTCTGGTGACGGCGTCATGGTGCCGCCGGACCCCAGGTTGCCCCGTATGCCTGCGTTGGAATACGACGGACCCGAACATAAGCAGTGGCGTGGCCTGCTCGACTCCCTCCTCAATCCGCAGGCGGTCCGTGATCTGACCCCCTGGTCACCGAAATCATCGACCACGAGATCGACGGATTCGCTCGCAATGGCCGGGCAGATCTCGCGGTCGAATTTGCCGAACCCGTGCCTGCCATTGTGGTTGGCAGAATGGTCGGCCTCACTCGGGAAGAAAGCCTGCTCAGCCGTGAACGGGCCAACGAAGCGTTCGCCTCGATCGGCACCCCAGAGTTCGAAGAAAAGAATGCCCGTTTTGCGGAGTATTCGTTGGCCCATATCGCCGAACGTCGCCAGCACCCGCGCAATGACTTCCTAACAGTCTTGGCCGGCGGCATGTACAAGGGTGTCACCATCGACGATGGTACGGCGGTACAGATCCTTACTGCGCTGTTGATGGGAGGGCATCACTCCACATCCTCGGGAATCTCCGGAACATTGCGGTATGTGCTTACCGAGGATGGGGTCCGCGCCGCCCTGGACGACGAACCGCGCATGTTGAGCCGGATCATTGAAGAAAGCCTGCGGCTGACGACCCCGTTGCAGATGTTCGCACGCACCGCGGCGGTCTCGACAGCTCTCGGTCAGTGTCCCGTTCCCCAGGGAACCCGCTTGCTGATCAATTATGCTGCAGCGAACCGCGATCCCCAGCAGTTCAGCGATCCAGACAAGTTCGACCTGTCGCGTCAACGCATTCCCCACCTGGCGTTCGGTGCGGGTGCTCATCTGTGCGGCGGCCTGCACCTCGCGCGACTGGAGATTAAAACCGCTCTCACTCGCTTGCTCAACCGGTTTCCCGATTTACACGTCTCGGGCGAGATCACCGACGCCGGATTGATCGCCGGGGTGCTGATGAGCATCACCGCGCTGCCAGTGGCCTTCACTCCGGAATGATGTGTCGGCCAGGACGACCGCCTAGCGTCGTATTGGCCGAGTTCACCGGTTGTCACATGCGGCTGACTGACGCGCCTCTTTGGGCCGGCATGCGGGCGGGGGCAGTGTCGTCCTACGCAGCACTCCCGACGGTGCCCAAGACGCTCCTGGACTTCGGAACGCGCCACGACGGTGGTTGCCGCGGCCGGCTAGGCATTGATCGTGCCCTTACCTCAAAGACCTTCCGATTGACAGCTGCGGATGAGGTTTTCGAGAGCACCGTCTTAGGTGTGAGCGGAGACCGACTGGCCTGATCGGGCTGCGGACGATCTTCGCCTGGTGCTGGCGGCACCCTTCACGTACGCGCGTAGGTGGTCTGCTAGTGACGCAAACAAGTTGGCCGACTACGACTCGCGATGGACGACACGTAATCGGTTGCCCCGGCAGCGCTGTGAGTCGGTTCGGAATCGCCACTAGCGGAGGCCGACGTGGCGCGCTGTTGCTGAGGGTGCCAGAGGCCGCCACCGAAGTGATTCCGACCGCGGGCTAGTTAGTGGTGGCTTACGCGGGGTCCGGGGTCGGCTGCCGGACCAGACGCGAACGTCCGACGAGATGCGTTGCACGGGGACGTTTCCGCCCGGTAGGCGATTGCGGGATCGCTAAGCCGGCCAACGCATCTCGTCGGACGGCGCGCTGTGTCCATTGTCGCTAGTTTGGCCGACGCCGTTGACGGTCGAGAGCCAACAGGTGGCCCCGGGACGGCGCACAGCCTGATCCGCGGCGCGGCGGCCGGCACCCACCACGGCGCGGAGAGGCGGGCTTGGGCCAGGCGGTATTGGGGACTCCCGTGTGATCCGCAGGCTCGCACCGGTGTGGGCGCGCTGCGCCACGCCTGCGGGGCCGTGGAACCGGTTGCGCCTCATGGATATGGCCGCGCGGAAGGGCTAGCGGGGCCGTGACTGGTTGCGCATATTAGGGCAACAACGAATGACGGTGCGCGAAACGCAGTTGGCAGCGGAAATTGAGAACCGGTTCTACAACGGGTAGTTGGGGTCCTCGGGGCGGGAGTTTTGCCTGACCTACCAGCCGACGACGAATTCGCGCCATTTCCCGCCCATCGAACAGGAGGATCACTTGAGCACTTTGGAGAACCGCACGATCGTCATGTCCGGAGGCAGCCGGGGCATCGGTTTAGCAATTGCGGTGCGCGCGGCACGGGATGGCGCCAACGTCGTCATGCTGGCTAAGACCGGAGATCCCCACCCCCGCCTGCCGGGGACTATTCACACGGCGGTTAGCGAGATTGAGGCCGCTGGCGGACGAGCTGTCGCCGTTGTCGGTGACGTCCGTCGCGACGAGGATGTAGAACGCGCTATTCAGACCGCGATGGAACGTTTCGGTGGCATTGACATAGTGATTAACAACGCTAGCGCCATCGACCTTCGCGGGACGGCCGACATCGACATGAAAAGCTATGATCTGATGCAGAACATCAACGCGCGTGGAGCGTTTCTGCTCAGCAAGCTAGCCCTGCCGTACTTGCGCAGGAGCGACCGGGCGCACATCCTCACGTTGTCGCCGCCGATCAACCTGAATCCTCAGTGGGCGAGTTCTTATCTTGGTTACACCATGGCCAAGTACAGCATGAGTCTGACGACTCTCGGCCTGGCCGAGGAATTGCGACCCATCGGTATCGCCGTTAATTCGCTGTGGCCGCAGACGACGATTGGCACCGCGGTGGTGGCAAACCTTTTGGGGGGTGACGACGCGGTCAGCCGGGCGCGGACCCCTGCAATCATGGCCGATGCCGCGTATGCCGTCCTTACCCGCGACAGCGCCGCATGCACGGGCAACTTCTTCACGGACGAGCAGGTGCTCCGGGACGAGGGTGTGACCGAATTCGATCAGTACCGCGTAACGCCTGGCTCAGGTGCCTTGGATCTGGACCTGTTCCTAGATGCATCGGCCCCGCGCGAAGAGCGCGGTTAGCTATGACGACAGGACGGCCTTCGCCAGCCTAGATCGCGAGGTCGGGTCCGAGGCCTGGTCGAGGGTGGCGAGCCCGGGCCACTGCAGGGACTCTTTAGGGTGACGGGCCTTGCCGCGTCCAGGTGCGCCAGCGATTGGAAGAGACAGCGGGCGATCATCGGCTCGAATGCGTTGAGCTGCAACTGCCCCGCTTCGGCGGCCATACTGGTGGTGACGTCGTTGCCGGCCACCTCGTAGGCGACCTGGTTGACGACTTCGGGGATGACCGGGTTCACCTTGCCAGGCATGATGCTCGAACCCGCCTGCATCGCAGGCAGATTGATCTCGTTGAAACCTGAGCGCGGACCTGAGGAGAGCAGGCGCAGGTCGTTGCAGATCTTGGACAGCGTCAACGCGGGGCGCTTGAGCACCGCCGACAGCTGGACGAAAGCACCGACATCCTGCGTCGCCTCCACGAGGTTTCTCGCCGTGCTCAACGAGAATCCCGTGATTGCCACCAGCTTCTCACGGGCGAGTGCGGCGTAGCGCGGATGCGCGTCGAGGCCGGTGCCGATCGCGGTGCCGCCGAGATTGATGAACTGGCTGACGAAGAATGCGCCGGGTGTGCCGTTGGCGATTCGCCGGCTTCCTCGACAGACCCGCGGACGCCGTCTTCCTTGGGCGTCAAGACGAGTTCCGCGCCGAGATTCTGGACGACGACCTTATGTTCATAGCTGGTGTCTTCGTAGATGACGATGACGACGCGATAGCCGCGGGCTGCTCCCGCGGCGGCGAGCCCGATGCCGAGGTTTCCACTGCTGGCCGCCACGATCGTGCCACCGGTCCGCAGCTGCCCACTGTTCTCCCGCGAAACTGATGGCTCCGACGGAGAGTCGGTCTTTCACGCTGGCCGTCGGGTTGTAGTACTGGAGCTTCACCAACTGCTCGGCGACGCCACCGCGAGCGGGCCGTTCAGCCGAACGAGTGAGGCATTCCCCACCGTCTGGGTGACGTCGTCGAAGACCCGCTTCTGGCCGGTTGCCACGTTGTTTCGTATCCGCTTGTTGGTCGTAGATGCGTTGTTCCACAGAGCTATTCGACTTTCACGGCAAGCACCGACAGGGAAGTAAGAGCCATGGGTCGACACGAAAACTAGCAACGCCCGGCGGGCTTCGAAACGGATAAAAGCAAGGTGAAGCGAAATCTGCTGGACACAACCATGCCGTATCTCAAGCCGACATGGGTTGGTAAAGGCGTTCGCCGCATCTTGGCCCGGGCCATCGCAGAGAGACTGACGGTGACCGGGCGAGTTAGTGGCGATCCCCGGCAAGTTGCCGTCACCAGTGTCAACAAGAACGGTGTGAAGTACCTGGTATCCACGCGCGGCGAGAGCCGGTGGGTCAGAACGTTCGCGCGAACCCCAACGTCACCCTAACGGTGAGGGCACGAGCGCTGCGTTCGTTGCTGCTGAGGTACCGGTGCAGGAGCGGGCGCCCATCGTCGCAGCATTTCGACCCTGTAGCAACAGGGTCGCGTACCTGCTCGTCTGGTGGTAGCGGTTAGGCCGATTGGCCGTAGACCGCTACCAGGACCGAGCGGTCGAGGCTGCTCACCGACCAGACACCGATCGCGGTGTTGCCGCAGTCGGACATGGTCGCGAAATCCGCGGGGTCGTAATACCACTGATTGATGACGTCCATGTTGTTGATCGCCAGCGCCGGGTTGATGGCCACGGTCTGGGCAACCTTGCCGGTGAAACCGGCTGCGGCAGCACGGCTCTGCGGGGTGGAACCGTCGGAGCCGACATCGCCGTCGAGTGTCCGGTCGCTGAGCACGTCATTGGCATGCCACTCGGCGGCCTGCGTCAGCGCGGGATTCTTCTTAATATCCGTGGAACACCCCGCCTGGTGCTGCACGGTGTAGACGTTGGCGACCACGCCGTTGTTGAGGCGGGGGTTGTCCGCCTGTGCAGCGGGTGCGCCGGCAACGGCTAGCAGCGTCACTGCGCCAACCGTGCTCGTGGCTTGGATAGCTTTTCCTACCAACGTCTTTCCCTACTATGGGGACGGTACGTAGCCGTCCGCGGACTGGCGGAGCTGCCAGATCGCTGCAGGGCACAGTTCCTGAGCGGACTGGCTGATCAGATACGACGCCCGGAATTCGTCGCTGGTGTTGAAGTCGGCCTTGACGTTGTTGACCAACTGGCCGTAGCTGACGCCGGAGTTGATCTGATCGCAGACGCCGTTGCCGTAGGCCAGTGCGGCGTCGGCGTTGGGAAAGTTGTAACCCGGTCGGACGGTGACGTTGATCAGATAGCCGATGGTGTCGGCGTGGGCAGGTTGTGCGGTGGCCATAACACCACTCACGCTCACTGCAAAAATGCCAGCCATCAGCAGCAGCCTGACTGCGCTACGGATACTCATCGTGGTCAAATCGGGTCGAACCCAGTCAAGAGCCAGCGGTCGGCAACCTTGTCGAGGGTGACGCGAACGCGGGAGTTGGTATCGCTCGGCGGCTGCTCACCTACGGTAACCGTTTGGTCGACGAAAAGCAGGACGACCGCATGACTTTCGGACGCTGACACCGATGCCGCGGCGGGTACGGTAGCCTGCGCGGAAATTCGCTTCTGTTTGGAGCCAGGTATCACCACGTCGTGGATCAGCGATTCATACGAATCTTTCAACGAGCCCGCAAGCCGATCGCGTGCTGCGCCGAGGTCCCTTTCGGCCGTGTCTGGCTGATACGACAGCATGGCAATTGCACTCCGGGAAGCCACTGCCACCGCCTCCTGGCTAGCATGGACCGACGCTTCGGCTGAACCGTCACGCCATTTCAAGTAACCCGCGCCGCCCGCCATGAGGGCCACAAGCCCCGGCAGCACTGCGTAGGCCGTGAGTCGGCCAAGCCAACCCCCGTCACCCTCAGCTGGGCGCTCGACATCATCCGCATGGTCTTCCCGCTGTCGCTGCATCTCCCCCATCATGAAACGAATTCCACGTTCGAGGCTTTGGTGCTGCCGCCGTCTCGCTGAACCGTGATGCGGATGCGCCACGCCCGCGGCTCGGCTTCAGGCCGGTCCCCCGCGCTCGTCTTGACGTTCACCGCCACCAGAACCTGCGCCTGATCACCGCTTCTCGACTCCACACTCGCTTCGATGATGGAGCCCTCCGTTGTGGACTGGGCCTTTCTGACAACATCGATGAAGGGTTGCGAGCGGTTCTGAAAATCCTCGCGGAACGTTCCGGTCGCGGAGTCGAGAATCCGCCGGACGTCGGCGTCAACTTCGGTGTAGTTGATAGTCGTCAGGTTTAGCGCCACTTGACGAGCTGCCTGAAGGAAGACGTCTTGCTGACGGTCGGCTCGCTGATATTCGTATGCTCTGTAGCCAAGCCAGCCGGCCAATCCCGTGACCGCAACGGCCGCCAGTAGTCCGATCGCGATCGCCGGCCGAACACTGGCGCGCTGCCGAGCGTCGTCGCCGTGCGGCTCGGTCGTCTGCTCCCTCAGTTCTCCACTGATGGCATCACTATCGATTGTCATGCACACGGTCCTCATGCACCACGGACGTGATTGCCAGTGAGATCGCCGACGGACAGCGTGTATGCAGATCCGACCCCTTCGCCGAGAGCTGGGTATACGACCAGATCGCGCGATTCGCACCACCCAGAACGCGCTTGATACTGCATAACATGCTGCAATTCCTCACCTTCAGCCGCATACGTCGACTATGCGCATCTTTGGCGGCGGACAGGCACAGTCTATGTTTTTGGATGCAACGTATGTCTGATTCCCGCACACTTGGATACCGCCCTCAAGCATGAATTTGGCCGCAAGACATATCTGGCACAACTCGCCACGACGATGCTGCACGCGGTCGGTATCTCAACAGGCACAACGCCCAACCAACGCTACATGACGATTACGCGCTTCCAGGATGGCCAGCTCTCATCTGATGGTGGCGGAATTACCCTCGGCCATCGCCATCAGTTGTGGGCCCCACGTCGCCCAATCATGCTCGCCCCCATGGAAAATGTGGAAATGTCCGTTGTGGCCACCGACCGATCGATATCGAGCGTAGAAGGTTCTGTTACTGCCTTGAGCCTGATCGCAGTAGCCGATCATGGCTGCGGGGTCACTGCACGGCAACGTCGCTGGGCTGAACACCCATAGACGAGTGTCGTTGTCCCCCAGCAACTGAGCGTGTACCTCTGGGTCGCGCGATTTCCAGCCCCCGAGTTGAGCGGCGCCCCACATCGCCTGGATGTTCACCGATCCGAAGTGCGCCACTCTCGCTGCGATGGCTCCATTCATTGCGGTCGACGACGGAGTCAGGAAGCCTGAAAGCGATCCGGCGTAACGGTAACGGTCGGGGTGGAACTCGGCCAACGTCAGCGCCGCTGTGCCGGCTTGTGCTACACCGAAGATCGCGTGCCCGCCGGGCGCGATTCCCTTGTTAGCCACCAGCCAGTCGGGCAGCTCTGCGGATAAGAATGTCTCCCACTGCCGGCTTCCATCCAACTCCCAGTCGGTGTAGAGACTCCACGCGCCGCCGGTGGGAGCCACCGCCGAGATACCCTTTGCCGCACAGGAATTGACGATGCCGTATTGACCCATCTACTGACGTCCTGGCGCGCGTCGCCCGTATCCAACACCGCGGCGCCGTGCGGCCCACCCCGGTGGAACGCCACCGGGGTGTCTCGGCCCATCGACGCCGAGGGGACCAGCAGATACTCGCCACTTGTGGCTTTTGCCATGGCTGCGTTCCACAAACACACGGTAACCACGCCGACCAACAATGAGCGCGGTATCCCGACCGAACTCCTCATGGCGAAAGCACTTTTCGCCGATCCTCACAGCGCGCAAGCGAGCGCGCGAGCTCCGGCGCGTGGCGGTGACGCATCTTCTGGCCGCGTCAGTTTGCAGTCGGCGGCATCAACATCGATTGCCATGTGCGCTCCTCCGGTGTGCTCTGAGATAGCTCGGACTGGCTGTATACGTGCCCATCAGGACCGATGTACGTCCCGGTGTTCGGGTCGTATTCGGCTGCCGCGATCGGCAGCGGCGCTGCTGTTGGTGGCGGGGTCGACGGTGGCTGATGGGATTCCGGCGGCAGCTGAGGTACGCCTTGCCCGGACAGCGTCGCGTTGGGGTCGCCCTTCCAGTTGAATCCGTCGTTGAGCGGCACGTACTGCTCATCGCTTTCGCACATCTTCACGGTTGGTGCCCGCTTGCCGGGAACAGTCAGACAGGGATAGTTGCGTGCGCCGCGAACCCCGAACGGCGAGTCCTGGGGAACCCGACAATACAGATCGCCAGCCGGGCGGTCGGGGTAGTCGACGGAAGCCGCCGCCCGCTGCTGCTGCGGAGGCAGGAAACCGGTATTGCACACCGGCGGAAGACCGAGATTGAGATTGAAATCCAAAAATAGGCCTCGGTAGGCCTGTTTGGTGTCCCGGTTGGCGAGCACCGCCCCCTGTAAGGCACCGACGCTCTGCGGCAGAAGAACGAGAAGCTGCTCGATGGCGGGCTGGTAGGCGACTGCAACCTGGCCCAAGCTGACGAGGTTCGCCAGCAGAACGGGCAGCGTGGGTTGCAGCCGTTGGAACAATCGACGCACCTCATCGGCGGAAGGACCGCCATTCACCAGAACTCCGGTGACAGCGTCGTTGCTGGAGCGTAGTTGGCCAGTGATAGAGGCAAGGTGTGCTGCCCAGGCTTGAATCGAATCCGCCGTTCCGGCTTGTGAGTTGAGGACAGGCTGGGACTGGTCGATCAAGGTGACCATAGGTTCGAGGTTGCGGTCCGCATCGATCGCCAGATCGGTCGACCCTTTGACTAAGCGGGTCAGCTCCGGACCCAGACCACCTACGGCCGTGAAGCTTTCATCGATCACTGTCTTTAGGTTATCTTTCGGGATCGCCGCCAGGCCACGGTTGGTGGCGTCGAGCAGCGTATCGATGTCAGGGGGTAGGACGGTATCGCCTGCCGGGATCACATCACCGTTCTTCAGGGGTGCGGCGTCAGCGCTACTCGGCTCGAGGTCCACATACTGTTCGCCGATGGCAGTCTGGCTACGGACCGCGGCACGCAGCTGTGAAGGTATCTTCACGTCGGAGCGCAGCGATAGCTGTGCCTGCGCGCCGGTCGCAGTCAACTCGACGCTCTTGACTCGACCGACTCCCGCCCCCCGATAGGTCACGTTGGCGTCGGGGTAGAGTCCGGCAGCTCGGTCGAGGTCGACGGTCACGGTATATAGGCCGACACCGAAAAGCATTGCCGGGGCGTTGATATAGCGGAAGATCATCACTCCGCTGGCTACCGCCGCGATGATCGTGAAGATACTGAGTTGGATGATGATTCGACGATCGAGTCGCATTCTAGGGCCCCTGGTCCAGGTGATACGCGGCCAACAGTGGATTGCCGCCCGTCACTGGGCTCGGCAGCTGGCCGATCGTGCGGCCCCACTGCATCTCGAGTTCAGTGAGGCCGCCTTCCCATCGGGTGCCGGTGAAGTAGGACGAATCAATGCGGCTCAAAGTCATGTCGATGATCATCGTGATGTTGAGCGCGTCACCGCGCAGAATTTTGGTAACGTTCTCCTTCGCGAACGGGAATGTGGTCAGCAGGCTCAGCGATCGGGTCAGCGCCGGCCCCGCGTTGGCCAGTGATTCCAGCACCGGGGCGATATTTTTGAACTCCTGAGCCAACGCGTCTTTGGTCTGATGGGCAGAATCGGCGGCTAGTGCGCTGAACTGTCCGAGCCGAGTAAACGCCTCGGCCAGCGCGTTTCGCTGGTCCTTCAGCACCACTAGCGCGTCAGGGATGGTGGCTAGTGCCTTGTCCACTACGGGCTGCTGCCGGGCGAATTGGTCAGCGAGCGTGTTGACACTCTCAGTAGCCGCGATGATGTCATCCTTTTGCTCATCGAGATGACCGATGAACTCGTCGAGTCGGTGAATGAGGCTGCGTAAGTCGTCTTCTCGCCCTGCGAAGGCAGTACTGAATGCCTTAGTGATGTCTTGGATGCGCCCAAGACCGCCGCCGTTGAGGAGCATCGACGCGACCGCCAGCGTCTGCTCGGTGGTCGGGTATGCCCCGGCATGGGAGAGCGGGATCAGGGAGCCGTTGTGCAGCCGGCCCTCCGGAGCAACATCGGGCGGTGGGGCGAGTTCGATGTGCACCGTCCCGAACACACTGGTCTGTCCGAGTTTGGCGAAGCAGTTAGCGGGAAGCTCGACATCACCGTTGAGCCGCATCGTGACCAGTGCATGCCAATCCTGGCGCTCGATCTTGGTGACATTTCCGACCGTCATATCGCCGACGCGGACGCGCGAGTTGGGCTGGATATTGGCGACGTTCGGAAGTTGAGCCTGGATTTGATAGGACCCCGCTCCCCCGCCTTCAGTACCGGGCAGTGTCAGGGAGTTCACGCCTTGCCAACCACAAGCAGATATACCAGTTGCCGAAACTATCGCCAGAACGGTCACGACCGTGCGGGCCCGGTGTTTGCCGATCATCGCCCGGCCCCGGCTGGCACCATCATTGCCGACAACCCGCCGGCGGGGTCTGTTTGCGCCGACGCTTCCGCGGGCAGCGGGGTCGGTGCATCAGAGGGTGGGGCGGTCGCCGTCGCTGGGGTGGGCTCGTGGTCCGGACGCATCCAATCCTCGCTGTAGGTCACTTCGTTCGGGCGTGCCTGGGCGTTGGCCAAGGGGTCCATTCCGAACGGCAAGTTGCTGTACTGGCGGTTCTTGACGATCGGCGCCAGGTATTGCACACATAACTTGGCCGACTGTTCGTTGTTCAATCGCGATGCCGCCTGGATCGCCCCGCAGATGAAGGAGATCGGGTTGGCGAAGTTGTTCACTGCCAAGATGCCGCTGAGCGCGCCGTGGGCGGGTTCGTAGATGTTGACGAAGTTACTCATCACGTTCGGCAGAACGTGGAGAGTCTGCTTGATGTCCGGCAAGCTGTCGGCTAGCGCTTGCGAGACCGATGTGAGCTTGTCCGAGGTGGTCCCCACGGCCTCCCGGTTATCAGCAACGAACCCGTCCACGTCTTTGACCGCGGTGTTGAAATCGGTGACAGCGCGTGCGACTTCGTCGGGGTCGTCGGCGAAGAGCCTGGTGACCGCGGCGAGATTGTTGTTGAGTTGGCCCATCACATCGGCGCTGTCATGCAGTGCCGACACCAGGACCGCCAGATTCTTGATCGTGGCGAAGATGTTGTCGCTGTTATCGCCCAGCGCCGAGGTCGCCTGCGACAGTTTCATTATCGTGTCGCGGATCTGCGCACCCTGGCCGCGCAGGTTGTCCGCGGTGGTGTCAATGAACGCGCCGAGCGGGCTGACACCGTTGGGTTCAGTCGGCTGCAAGCTTCCGGCCAACTTTTCCAGCTGTTGCCGCAGATCGTCGAACTCCATCGGAACGGCGGTGCGGTTCTGGGGAATCACGGCACCATCGCCGAGCTTGGGTCCGCCGGTATATGCCGGTGTCAGCTGAATGGCCCGTGAGGTAACCAGCTTCGGGGAGAGGACCACGGCGTCGGCATTGGACGGCACACTGTATTTGTCATCGAAGGAGAAGCTGATCTTCACGCGCTGAGGCTGTGGCTCGATGGTGTCGATCTGGCCAATCTTCACACCGAGGACAACGACCTCGTCGCCGACAAAGATACCGTTGGCATTGTCGAAGTATGCAATCGCATGTGTCTTGCCGATCCGGGGTACGGCCTCCACCAAGGTTATACCGCCGATGATCAAGACCAACAGACACAACGCCAGAACTAGTCGCACTCTGCGGGACGTCACGGTTGTCCTCCTGCTGTCGAACGCCCGGTCTCCGCCGAGGATGCCTCATTGGGGGAGGTCACGTATACCGGTGATGGCGTAGCTTCAGGCGTCGACGCGATTCCCGGTGGTGCCACTGCTGCGGGTCCGGGAGGCGGGCCGCCCGGCGGAGGGGCCGGCAGTGGCTCTCGGTACGGATAGCGAGGATCACCGGAATTGCCCGTAATCGCTTCGGGCAGAGTCATATTGGGCTCCCCACCCTGGCCGGTGCGTGGGTAGGGAACCGGCAGCGCCGGGGTACCAGGCTGGCCCAACTGGGGATCGTTTCTCTTAGAGGGCAGCACAGTGTTGGGATCCAAGCCCAGATCCGAGAACGCCGCGTCCACGTACGGCTGGATGAATTGACCGGGCAATAGGTTGACCACATACGATTTGAAGAAGGGGCCGGCAGCAAGTGACTCACCAAGCGACATCGCGTACGAATTGAGCAGGGTGATGGCCTTCTGCACCCGCTGCTTACGATTGTCGATGATCGTCAACACCCCGTTGAGTTTGTCGAGTGCGGAATGTAGCTGGGCGCGGTTGTCGGCAACGAATCCCGAGAGTTGTTTGGACAGAGCGGAAATGCTTCCCGAAATATGATCCAGTGCAGAGCTCTGCGTCCGCATTTCAGCGAGCAGTGCGTTGGATTTGACTACCAAGTCGACTACTTCGTCGCTGCGTTTGGCAAGCACTCCGGTCACTCTGCTGGCATTGGCCAGAAGATTGCGCAGGTCGTTATCTCGCTCATTGAGCGTCTGAGAGAAGCGCGCCACGCCGTCCAGAGCGACCTTCAAGTCCGGCGGGGTGTCCTTGAACGTCTCGGCGATGGTGTTCAGGGAGTCGTTGAGCCGGTCGGTGTCAAGTGGCTGGACGGTGTTGGACAGATCACCCAGCGCATCGGACAGCTGGTAGGCGGGCGCGGTGCGCTCAAGCGGGATAGGACCTGATAAAGGACGGTCGCCCCGTGGGGTGATCTCCAGAATCTTGGCCCCGAGAAGGCTTTTCGCCTTGACTGCCGCCTCGGTACGGTCGCCCAAAGCAACGTTCTTGTCAACTGTGAATTGAATGAGCACGCGAGCACCGTCAAGCTCCACGCCGGTGACCTCGCCGACCTGCAGGCCGGAAACCTGCACATGGGCACCGGTGTTGATTCCGCTCGACTCAGCGAAGTACGCGGCGTAGTTCTCTTTCTGCGCAGTGAAGATCGGTAACTTCTTGTACTGAAGGGCGGCGAGCACCAGGGCGCCGACGACCACCACACCCACTGCGCCGATCAGGGTCAGGTTGCGTTCGGAGAATGGCCTCATTTTGGCGCACACCGCCCCGAGGTCTGATCGGCAAGTCTGACGTACACTGGTTGTCCACCTTTGCCATTGACTTTCAGCACTGCCTCACAGAGATAGAAGGTGAAGAAGTCGCCATACATGCCCTGCCGCGCCATCGCCTGGTAAGCGTCGGGAAGTGTGTTAAGCAGATCGTCGAAGTAGTCGTGGTCAGCCAACACGACGCTGTTTGCCCGATCTGATTGCGCCACCGTGTCTTTGGCCGCCGGACGGATTTGTCCCAGCAGCTCGGCGACCGATTGCGCGGCCGAATTGCTATAGGCGAGCGCGTTGGTGATATCTGTCTTCCTCGCCGCCAGCCGATTCATGAGTTCGCTCAGCGAGTCGAGAGTTTTGTCCAGCTGGCCGCTGCGATCGCCGACGGTTCCCAGCACGGTGCTGAGATTGGTCACCACCTGCCCGATGAGTTCATCGCGGTTGGCCAACGTTCCAGTCAGACTGGCGGTCTCGGTCAGAAATGAACTGATAGCAGATCCTTGTCCTTGGAACGCTTGAACGAGCTGACCGGTGAGCACGTTGATCTGATCCGGATCCAATGCCTTGAACAATGGGCGGAAGCCGCCGATGAGCTCGTCCAAGTCCAACGCCGGTTGCGTCTGAGCGATCGGAATGGTTCCGCCGCGGGCCAAGCGCTTCGTTCCGCCGGCTCCGTCCTCCAGTTCCAGGTACCGGTCGCCGATGACGTTGTCCCAACGGATGAGCGCCTTCGTACCCTGAGTCAGCACAACCGTCTCGTCGGTGAAGAACTCGACGGCGACCGTGTTATCCCGCCTTATCGCGATGCTTTTCACCTTGCCTACCTCAACGCCGGCGATGCGGACGAAATCTCCGGTCTTCAGTCCACTGACATTGCTGAACTCTGCGTTGTAGGTCGCCTCCTTCTCGAACCGCAACTGCCCGAACACCATGAACAGACTGAAGATCGCCAACCCGCACACCACGACGAAGGCGGCGAAACGCCACAGTGCGGCGGCCAAGTTGTCCCTCACTGCTGGAGTCCCTTACTTAGTTCGGTTGTCACGGTGATCCCGGCTGGGGCTGGCCCGGAGGCGGTGGATACAGCGGCGTACCGTCTGGGGAGTACTCGGGCGCCCCGTACGGGGGTGCCCCCGGGTAGGGCACGGGGCCTGGCGCAGGCGGTCCCTCGTACCTGATGCTCGGTGGTTGCGGAATCGCCCGCGTGACGGGGAAGAGATTCAGCCAGCCGGGGAAACCGATCCCCGGGTTGGGTCTGATGTCGAGACCGGTGCCCCAGCCCGTGTTGGTCACCAGTTGGCGTACCGGGAAGTTCTTCGCGACGTCAGGTAGCGAGCCGCATCCCGGAGTTCCTCCCGGACCGCCCTTGGCCGCCACGATCGGCAGATTGTCCGGGTACCGGTACGGGTCGTCACCGAACACGAAGGCGTCGTCGAGCAACTGCGTACGCCCGTTGCCCCCGCTCGCTTCGTAACCACCATTATCCAAGTAGGACTTAGCGCCCAGCAGAAGACAGGTGTACTCGGGGTTGTACTTGTAGAGCACGTCCGTCGTCGGCTCGAGCACGTTCACCGCTCGTATCAGGTTGTCCTTTGCCGGAGCGAGCACATCGACTCCGGCCTGGGCGAACCCCGTGAGGTCGATCAATAGTGCGTCCAGATCCGATGCGTGGCTTGTGATGGTGGCACTGGTCGTGGTGAACGCATCAAGAACCGCCAGAAGGTTCTGGGCTGCACCGCTGTACGCCTCGCTGGCGCCCTTGAGTGATCGCCAATCTTGTTGCACGGTATCCATTCGGGGGTTGACCGCGCCCAGCACGTGGTTTGCCGCACTGGTGGCCGCGCCGATACGTTCGCCCCGTCCCCGGACGGCGTCGGAGACCGCGGTCAAAACTGCGTTGAGTTTGGGCGGATCAATCTGGTGAAGTACATCCACGAGACTCTCGAAGACTGTGTTGACCTCGGTGGTCACGTTGCGGGACCGCAACACCGCGCCAGCCGAGATATGCTGGGCGCTAGGATCTTCCGGATAGACGAGGTCGACGTATTTGGAGCCGAAAGCCGTTGTGGCGCGGATTTGCGCCTGTGCATTGGCTGGAATGAACTTGACTTGGTCGGGGAACAGCTCGAGCTTCAGACGAACCTGGTTATGTCCGTTTTCGAAGCTGGCGACTCGCCCCACCGGGACGCCACGCATCTTGACCTTCGCCCCCGGGTCCATGACCAGACCAGCGCGATCCGAGGTGACGGTCACCAGAACGTAGGAGTCAAGTCTGCCGGCGAACGCCGCCCAACACAGCCAAACGAACAGCAGTATCACCGCCACGAGAACGGCTGTCCACCATGCGGGGTGGATCCGGGAATCGCTGGACCTGGATGTCATCGCATCAACCCGAGAAGTTGAATCCGCCGGACTGGCCGTAAATGGCCAGTGAGAGAAGTACAGTCAGTAGTCCCGAGGTGACCAGTGACGTACGTACCGCACGTCCCACGGCCTCTCCGACACCCGCTGGACCGCCGGTGGCGGTATAGCCGTAGTAGGTGTGAACAAGCATGATGACCACCGCCATTGAGAGGGCAAGCAGGAACGACCAGATCAAGCTCATCGGATAAAGGAACGTATTGAAATAGTGGTCGTAAACCCCCGAAGACTGTCCGTAAATCAAAATCGTGCACAGCCGGGCCGCAACAAAGGCCGACAGCACAGCCACGCAGTACAGCGGCACCACCACGATCACCCCGGCGACCAGCCGGGTAGACGCCAGATAGGCGATCGAACGGATGCCCATAACCTCGAGGGCGTCGATTTCTTCATTGATTCGCATCGCACCCAATTGGGCTGTAGCGCCGGCCCCGATGGTGGCGGCCAACGCAATCGACGCGGTTAGCGGCGCCGCCAACCGAACATTGAAGTACGCCGATGCAAACCCGGTCAGCGCCTCGACACCGACATCGGAGAATTCCGCGTAGCCGATCACCGAGGCCAATGCCCCGGTAGTGATGGTCAAGAACGCGACGATGACCACGGTACCGCCAACGACTGCCAATGCGCCTGTGCCCAAGCCCATCTGGGCGATCAGCCGCAGCAGTTCCGTCTTATAATGAATGAACACATCTACGACAGAACGCAGTGTCTTGGCATAGAATTGGGCTTGCGTCCCGATTCGGGTCCATCCGTCGGCCCATTTTCGCACCCTGTGCGTCAGGCGTGGCAGGCGCGGTGCAGCGATCGTCATAGCGTGACCTTCACGCCGATGCCCGTGGCGATGATGTTGATGGCGAACAAAGCAACGAACGAGAAGACCACGGTCTCGTTGACGGCATTGCCCACAGCGGCGGCGCCACCGCCGACGGACGTGCCCTTATAACAGGCGATCAAACCAGCCGCCATACCGAACAGGGCCGACTTGACGAGGGCGATCAGGACATCGGGCAGATGGGTGAGGATGGTCATGCCCGCGGCATACGCACCCGGAGTGACGTGTTGGATGAAGACGGAGAAGTAGAACCCGCCCATCAAGCCCACACAGATCACTACCCCCGAAAGCAGAACCGCGACAACCGTTGCCGCCAGAACCCGCGGCACCACCAATGCCTGGATCGGGTTGATTCCCATCACCCGGAGAGCGTCGAGCTCTTCGCGAATGGTTCGCGCGCCGAGGTCGGCACACATCGCGGTGGCGCCCGCACCGGCGACCACCAGAACCGTAACGATCGGTCCCACTTGCGACACCGTCGCGAATGCTGCTGCCGTGCCTGAGAAATCGGCCGCGCCGAACTCCAGTAGTAGAATATTGAACGTGAAGACCACCAACACGGTGTAGGGCATGGCCAACATCACCGTCGGCAGCAGTGACACCCTTGCGACGAACCAAGACTGCAAGATGAATTCGCGCCACGCCAGCGGACGACGCACCAATACAACGAGCGTGTCGAGCGCCATCGCAAAGAAGGCGCCGAGTGCCTGTAGCGGGCGCGATGCCCCCGCCATCAGCATGGACACTTCAGACCTTCGGTAGACGCGGATGACCTTGCTGTTGGAGTCATCTCAGCCAGTCGTGGATTGTTGTACGACGGGTACTGCCTGTGCGACAACCGCTTTCGCGCAGGTATGCATGGCAGCGACGGTATCTGCACTGTTGCGCAAAACACATCGACAATTGCCGTAGCGCTTGAACACCAATCGCCGTAGCTGGCCATCGAGTGCCGCCTTCCAAGTTCCACCATGCTCAGTCCGCTCGCCCCGGGGCCGGAATAAGGTGGGTCACGCGTCGAGAACTTCTGGGTCGTCTTGGTCGGCAAGCCCGCCGTCATGCGTAGCGTGAGCAATCGCCGGCTCCCACAGGCTGTCGATCACGTTCTCAGCGGCCGCGCGGCTCTGCTCTGCCAACGGCACCAACTCCGACATCGCCGGGTTTGACGCGGCGGCTGTGAGCTCCGCGGTGATGAACCGAGGCTCAATCCCGATGATCGAAAGGGCGTGTGGCAGCCAGGCTTCCGCATGGTCCCAGCCGGCCCGCGGCGTACCCTCACCATATCCGCCGCCGTGGGCGGCGAGCACCACAAGCTCCCGTCCACCCAAGAGCCCCACCCCGGTCTCCGGGTCAAAGGTCACCCCGGGCACCACCAAGTGGTCGACCCACGATTTCACGCTGCTCGGCGGACCGTAGTTGTACAGCGGCAGACCCAGCAGGATGGTGTCGGCTCGCTTGATCTCGTTGACTAGCTCCAAGCTCAGCGCCCAAGACGCCGCCTGTTGCGGCGTGTGATCTTCGGGCGGCAAATTCCGCGCAAGTCCGACGACCGCGTCGAGATGGGGCGGCGGCTCCACGGCCAAGTCGCGGTAGGTCACCGAGCCCTCGGAGTGGGCGGCCCGCCAGGCGGCCGCGGCACGTGCGGTGAGCTCGCGGGACACTGACCAATCCCCTCGAATACTGGAATCGACGTGTAACAGGTGCGCCATGTCCTTGATCCTTTAAAGGTGATTTCTGATGGGTGGTCCGACTCGGTGCGGTCCGTTGCCGGCGCGTGTCATGGCGCTCGCTGCCGTCGGTGCTTCCCGGCTCTGGACGGGGACGCCGAAGCGGCCCAATGCCTCAGCCTCACCAGCGTGCGGTGCCAGAAGGTCCACTGACAGCGGGTCTAGGTTCCGCAAGATGTCCGCAGAGATCGCCATATCTTGTATGAGTTGATGTTTCACGATCTCGCTCGCTGGATGGGGGCCCTGCATGGGTGCATGCTCTGGGCGGCGAAGGTAGACGAGCGCGCCGCGACCGACCGACGCGATGGCTGCCAGTGACTGATCGATGCTGTTCGCGCAGTCACCGCATGGAGAACCGAATACGTCGCGGAGCGTGCATTCGCGCTCGATACGCACGGGCGCCGAATTTCTGGCGACGGTGCCCATGACGAAGGCGATGTGTCTGCGCTCATCGAAGATGCTCTGATACTTGACCGCCCTGAATGTGCCATGCCGCAGTTGAACGATGGTTTGCATGGTCGCAGTGACCAGTGTGCTGTTTCGAAGGCGGTAGTTCACCAGTTCCGCGATCGAGACGACAGGGAGCCCGTGCTGTTGTGCGAAGTTCCGTAACTCCGCGCCCTGAGCCAACTCCCGCGGATCGTTGTCCGAGACAAGCTTGCACAGGGCCGCCGCGGGCCGCAGGCCGGCCAGGACTGCGAGATCGACCGCAGCCTCGGCGACGTCGGGGTGACGCAGTGCACCGCCGGTGGACGTCCGCAGCGGTACGACGTGACCGGGGCGCGTGAGGGCACTCGAATCGGTACGCGCGTCGGCGAGTGTGCGGACCGTCAGCGCGCGGTCGGCCGCCGAGATGCCGGTCGAGGTACCCTCGCGGGCGTCGACCGAGACCGCGTAGCGGGGTCGGCGCGCATCATCGCTGGTGGCTAGGGAGGGCAGATCCAACCGGTCGGCGTCGGCGTCGGTTACGGCGACGCACAGGAAGCCCGAACCGTGCCGGACTGCGAATGCGACGAGTTGCGGGGTCGCGTACTCGGCTGCGAAAACCAGATCGGCACCATTCTCCTCGTGGTCGGCGTCGACGAGTACGACCGGCTTACCCCGCCTTATCGCTGCCAGCGCTTCGCGCACGACTTTCGTTCCGGGGCCCGACCATTCCGACACATACGGCCGGTCGTCGAGAGTCGTTCGGCTCATCGTATGACTACTGAGGCGAGCTGGGCCTTGAGCGAGTCGAGCACGGACGGGTCTTCGATTGTGGGCGGGACCTTGACGTCGCGGCCTTGGGCGAGATCGCGGATGCTACGGCGCAGCACCTTGCCTGAGCGGGTCTTGGGCAGTGCTTCGACGACGTGGACATCACGAAGCGCGGCAACGGCGCCGAATTGTGCGCGGACCAGTTGGACGATTTCGTCAGGGATGTCGCTGCCACGGTGGTCGACACCGTGTTTGAGGACCACAAACGCGTGTGGCACTTGACCTTTGAGCGTGTCGTCAAGCCCAACTACGGCACATTCCGCGACGTTGCGGTGTGACGCGACTAGGCCTTCGAGCACACCGGTGGACAGCCGATGGCCCGCCACATTGATGACGTCGTCGGTGCGTCCGAGCACCTGCACCGCACCATTGGAGTCGATGTAGCCGCTGTCGCCGGTGTGATAGTAACCGGGGTAGGCAGTCAGGTACTCGGTTGCAAAGCGGTCTGGGTCGTTCCAGATCGCGGTCGCGACGCCCGGCGGCAGTGGCAGTCGGAGGCAGATCGAGCCTTCAATGCCATTGGGGACCTCGCAGCCGTTGGCATTGAGGACGACGACGTTGAAGCCAGGGGTCGGCCTGCCGCCGGTCGCCAGCTCGGCTTGTGCTTGTCCGACGGTGATGGGCCAGCCCGTCTCGGTTTGCCACCAGTTGTCGATCGGGCTGACTCCCAGCACGTTCCGCGCCCAGGCGGCGGTCTCGCCATCCAGACGTTCACCGGCCACATAGAGCGCTTCGAGGGCACTCAGATCCTGGTCGCCCACCCACTCGCCGTGCTCGTCGGCTCGCCGGATCGCACGCAGAGCGGTAGGCGCGGTGAATAGTCCCTTCACACCGTGTCGGGCACAAATCCGCCAGAATGCCCCGGCATCGGGGGTGCCTACCGGCTTCCCCTCGTACAACACCGTCGACGCCCCGGTCATCAATGGGGCGTACACCGCATACGAGTGGCCAACGGCCCAGCCGATATCCGAGGCAGCCCACCAGACATCGCCGGCGTCGATATCAAAGACGTGCCGCATAGACCAGGCAAGGGCGACGGCGTGCCCCCCGTTGTCCCGGACGACTCCCTTGGGTCGACCCGTCGTACCAGAGGTGTAGAGGATGTAAAGGGGGTCGGCGGCGGCGAGGTCGGCGCAGGCGACACGGGCGCTCGCGCGCGAGGTCGTCTCCGTGTCCCAGTCGAGATCACGGCCTGGGACCAACACGGCGGGGAGCTCTGGGCGCTGCTTGACGACGACGGCTGAGACCACGTGGTGCGACTGAGCAAGCGCCTCATCCACGAGCTCTTTGTAATTGATCACCCGGCCCGGCTCCAGCCCGCACGACGCGGTCAGGATGACAAGAGGTTGTGCGTCGTCGATGCGTGCAGCGAGTTCTGGTGCGGCGAAGCCGCCGAAAACCACCGAATGGATGGCGCCGATCCGGGCACAGGCCAGCATGCCGATCACCGCCTCGGGAATCATCGGCAAATAGATGACAACCCGATCACCCTGTGCAACACCGAGATCCGACAAGGTTGCGGCGCATGCTTCGACCGCATCCTGAAGGTCGACATAACTGAACTGTTCTTGCGACCCGGTCATCGTGCTTTCCCAGATCAACGCGGTACGATCGCCGTGGCCGGCAATGACGTGCCGGTCGATGGCGTTGAAGCAAGTGTTCAGGCGACCGTCCGGGAACCACTGCCACCCAGCTGATGCTTCGGACACCATCTGGCTAGGTGCACGATTCCACGAGATCAGCTCGCTGGCGCGCCGCCAAAACGCGACGCTTTCGTCGGAGAGCCCGGGCTCTTGGTGTGCGAGGTCCATGTTCAACTCTCAGCCGGTCGGTTACGCGGTCTTCGCGTGGAATCGCTGTCGAATTTCGCCGATGCCTGCGGCCCACGTGACGAGTTCGTCGCCGGGGCGCAGGTATCGCGGTGGGTCGTAGCCCATTCCGACGCCGGCGGGCGTGCCGGTGAAAATCAGATCACCGGGCATCAGTTCGACGACCTTCGACAGTGTCTCCAGGAGCACCGGGATGCTGTGAATCATGTTGGAGGTTCGGTCTGTTTGGACGGCCTGGCCGTTGAGATAGCAGCCTAGTTCGATATCGTCGGGATCAGGGAATTCATCGGTGGTCACCAGGAAGGGGCCTACCGGCGAGAAGTTCTGGAATGACTTGGCCATGCAGAATTGCGGTGATGGCGGGGTGAACTGGTGCGTCCGCTCCGAAAGGTCCTGCCCGACGGTCAACCCGGCAACGTGATCCCACGCTTTGTCCGCGGGGATGTCGCGACCGGCCCGTCCGATCACGGCGACGACTTCGGCTTCCCAGTCGACACCGTCGGAGGGCAATGCGACGGCGGTGTGGGCGCCACACAGACTACTGGCGAATTTGGCGAAGATCACGGGCGCCGTGGCATCGGCGTATCCCGCTTCATCCCGGTGCAGCCCGTAATTCAGGCCGATGGCGAAGATCTGCCGCGGGTTGTTCGCCACCGGACCGAAATCGTGATGGTTCAACGGTTTCCGCGCGTGCTCCCACCCCAGCGGGGCCAGCTCCGAGGTCCAACTCCGGAACTCTTCCCACCGGACGAGCAGCTCAGATGGATCCGAGGGGAACGCACCTTGAGAAATGTCGTGGACATCCACACCGTTGTGATCGTCGATCACGACCGTAGCGCGGCCGCGTACATTGGCTACGCGCACCGCTGCCCCCTTGCGAGCTCGTCGTGGGTGCCGAAAACGTGGCGGGCATAGACCAGAGGTAGCAGATCACTGAACTCCGCGTGCCGAACCGCCGCCAGCACGATGGTGTGATCGCCGCCCTCCACCAGTCGGATGACATCGCAGCCGAGCCAACTCGCCACCGCGCCGAGGTGCGGCAAGCGCTCTTTGACCGTCCACTGAACGCCCGCGAACTTGTCGCCGCCGGTTCGCGCGAACGACTTGGCGATATCGCGCTGCTCGGTGGATAGCACGTTGATCGACAGCCGCCCCCGTCGACGACGCGCGCGAGAATGTTCGACTTGTTGTCCAGCGACACGCTGACCATGGGCGGTTCCAGTGACAGCGACGCAAAGGCGCTGACGGTCGTGCCGTAAGGCGCCCCGTCGGCGGCCAACGTCGTGACGATCGTGACCGGTGCGCACACCCTTGCCATCGACTCGCGAAACGTGTGGGCGTCTACCAGCTCGCTGTCGTGAAAGTCGCTGGCGGTCATCGGCCTTGGTGGCTTGCGATGTAGGGCTTGCGCAGTCCGGCTTGCTCGAGTTTGGGCATGACCTCGGCGTTGAAGCGGGCCAGTCCGTCGAGGAAATCGACGAATGACAGTGATACGCCGGTCACTCCGATATCGGACAGCTGGGAGAGCCGCTCGGCGATATCGTCGGCCGTACCTACCAACGGATATCCGCCATAGCCCGCCCGTAGATGCAAACTGAACTCATCCCACTGATGCGGCTCCATCGCCGAGGAATTCAGACCCAGGAAACGCGCGGCCGCCTCCCCCGCACTCATATCACCCTCATCGACCGCGAACTTCCTCAGATAGGCCTCGGCCTCCTCTTTGGTATCCCGCTGCACCACATAGGCAGTCGTCCAGGTGTCGACTTCCCGCCCAGCCGCGGCAGCATCCTCGGCCCGCTGCTCAACATGTGCCCGGGCGGTATCCAAATCAAAGCCGGTCAACAGCACATAACCGGCATCGGCATACTTGCTGATGAACTCCCGGCCGGTCTTGGACCCACCCGCGTTCATCACAGCCGGCAGCGGGGACTGCACCGGCTTGGGCTGCGAGTAACCGCCCTCGACCTTGAAGAACTCACCCTCGAAGTCGAATTCGCTGTCCTCGGTCCAAAACAGGCGCACCACCTCGTACCACTCCGAGGTGTAGGCATACCGGCGATCATGAGGAAGGAACTCCGAACTGAACATCCTGAACTCCGGCTCAAACCAGCCATTGACGATGTTCAAACACACCCGCCCACCACTGATGTGGTCGATCGTCGCCACTTGTTTGGCGATGACAGCAGGATGGTTGGCCTGCACATGCGACGTCGTCACAAGGGTGATGCGATCGGTGACAGAAGCCAGCCCCGCCGCCCAGCCGACCGTGTCGAAATTACGGCCGTTGAAACCGTTGTCCCCGATCTGTTTCCACCGCGCGACCGGTACCAGCGCCTCGAAACCCGCCCGATCAGCGACCTGCGCGATTTGCTTGGTGTACTCCCATGTCAACAAAGGAATGTCGTCAGACACGCTCATCGCGCATCCACGATCACAATTGAGACCGAACAAGCCCAACTTCAACTTATTCTCCGAAAACAGGGCATTGGTCTTGCGGCGATCCTGACGCTCATCGGCAGGCACTGAATGAGACACGATTCTCCTTCGGGATGGACATGGGCATGGTGGTGGCAGGGTTGGAAGGCGAAATTCGCTCTGCCTCAGCGTCACCCAGTCGCGGGACTGACCTGCCCTTGCTTCTGGAGCCGACGCACGAATGCGTCGGCATAGTCGGGCACATCGAGCGGGTAACGGGCGCTGATGAATTGACCGTCCTCCACGACGAACGGCACATCGACCGATTCGCCGCGCAACAGCTGACCGTCGGGCTGCACAGCGGTTCGAACTTCAGTCTCGGTGTATTTCCAATAGGTGCGGTAGCGCCGACCTACTCGATACCAGGTGATGCGGAACGCCCACTTCTCCAGCGGCAGGATCAGCGTGGTGTGTTTCTTGCCGGAGATGATGCTGCGGCCGGTCGCCGGGTCGATCGAGCGAGCCGGGATTAGCGTTCCGTGGCACACCGAGCCGATCAGCTTTCCCGCGCGGTAGAAGTCTACGATCCGTTGCTGGAGCACCTTGCTGTCCAGATACTGCTTCATTCCCTGTGCGTGTCCGCCGGACAGATGTACCGCGTCGAAGTCGTTGGTGTCGATGTCTCGGAAGGTGATGGGAGACCGGAACTCCGGGGATGCCGCCATCTCCTGATAGGCCCGTACAGCATCCGGACCGGCAGGCAACGGGTTGAACCATCCGCTCTTCAGCAGCCGCTGGTCGCACTGGGGTACTCGACCCGTTTCGGTCGCAAACGTCACGGCGAATCCGGCTTGCTTGAACCGTTGCCACGAGACCGCGGACTCGGTCGTATCGAAGTCGTGGTCCGGAAGCGGAATGACGACGCGGTAGGAGGCGGACATGTCGAAAACTCCTTTGATTCCTTGCATGCAGTGAATGCGATCACAGCATATGCATGGATGCAGTACTTGTCTAGAGTCGAGATGGATGCATACCGCACGGCATTTCAGAGATTCGCTGGCGCGCTGACCGCATTCGATTGGGACGTTAGCCGTACTTCGCACGGCCGGTGGCAGGTTATCCGCGCCCATCATGGGTCCCGCGGAGTGTTCCCGGGCCCGGACGGCGTGTTCTTGATGGATGCAGGATCACTTGACTTTAATATTTGTTGGATGCAGGCTCTGACTATGCCAAGTCCTGGTCGTTCGACGTATCGGCAGCTGCCGCGTTGGAACGAGCTCGCGCCCCTCATGCAGCCCACGCCGTTCGTCCTCAGCGGCGATCGCCGTCGTGCCCTGCGCGCGGCCACGATCGCCGATTTTCGCGATATTGCGCGCCGCCGGGTGCCGCGGGCCGTGTACGACTATGTAGCCGGAGGCGCGGAACTGGAAGCGTCGGCAGCACGCGCTCGTGTGGTGCTCGAATCGATCGAGTTCGCACCACGGGTGCTGCGGGACGTCTCGGGAGTCGATCCTTCCGTCTCGCTGCTCGGGCGACCGACATCGTTGCCAGTTGTGTTCGCGCCGACCGGGTTCACCCGCATGATGCACCACCAAGGAGAGCTCGCAGTGGCACGCGCCGCGGGGGCGGCGGGTCTGCCCTATTGCCTGTCGACCATGGGCACAACATCTCTGGAAGCCGTCGCTCAGGAGATTCCCGGTTGCCGACGCTGGTTCCAGCTCTACCTGCACAACGACCGATCGCGAAGTCGCGACCTTGTCCATCGAGCCCGAGACGCCGGGTACGAGGCCCTGATGCTGACCGTGGACACGCCGGTAGCCGGGATGCGCCTGCGCGACGTGCGCAATGGCCTCACCATCCCGCCGTCGCTGCGCTTGAAGACCGTCGTGGACGGAGCACGCCACCCGCATTGGTGGTTCAATCTGCTCACTACACCAGCTCTGTCCTTTGCATCGTTGTCGACGTGGCGAGGGACCGCAGCCGAACTCGCGAACCAGATCTTCGATCCATCGGTGACTCTCGACGACCTTGCGTGGTTGCGTTCGGAATGGGACGGCAAGCTGATCATCAAGGGAGTTCAGTCGATCGACGACGCCCGACTAGCTGTCGAGACGGGTGCCGACGCCGTGGTGATCAGCAACCATGGGGGCCGCCAGCTCGACCGCTCTCGCACCCCGATCGAGGTGCTGCCTCAGTTCGCCGAAGCGATCGGCGACCGAGCCGAACTCATGGTCGACGGCGGGTTCCTGTCCGGATCGGACGTCGTTGCGGCGTTGTGTCTGGGCGCCCACAGCGTGCTGATCGGCCGTGCCTACCTCTACGGACTGATGGCCGCCGGCGAAACAGGGGTCCGCCGTGTCGCCGAGCTGCTCAACGACGAGGTGCGTACCACGATGCAGCTGCTCGGCGCGGCGACTGTGAAAGATTTATCGCCCGCCATGGTGCGGTTGCGGTGATGCGTCGCTATCCCGAAGGGTATGAGATCATGGCGCCGATGGCGGAGGGCAGTGTCACAGATGTGATCGGAAACGACGAATCCACGGCGCTGCGCGCCGATGGTTCCGGTGCCGCGTCCGATCCCCAACCGACATTGGACAGCTCGGGTGACAGCCTTACCGAGGCGGCCTACTACCGGATCCGGGCCATGATCCTCGGCGGCGAGCTCCCCATCGGCGGACCAGTCAGCGTCAACGCTCTCGCCGCCACCTTCGGCATGAGTCGCAGCCCCGTTCGTTCGGCGGTCGAACGGCTGACCTCGGAACGCCTGGTCCGCCGGACTGATGGCGGTGCAGCCGTCGCGGCGCCGAACCAGCATGACCTTCTCGACGCGCTGGCGGTACGGGCGCCCCTGGAAGGGTTGGCGGCGCGGTTGGCGGCGCCGCACATCGACGATCTCACCCTCGCACGGCTCAATGAAATTCACTCCCGGTTCGTTAACGCGGTCAACACCGAAGATCCTGGCAACGCGCGGCGTACCGATCTCGAATTCCATCAGGCGATCCAGATCTTGTCGGCCAACGACTGCCTGATCGACACACTCGAGCGTGTTCAGATGCAGGTGATCTTGGCCGCTTACTCCACCGCGTGGACCTCCAGCAAGCGGCAGGCCGTATTAGAACATTCCCGAATACTGGACGCGCTCGCTCAGCAGGACGGTGAGAGCGCCGAACGGGCCGCGATCCGCCACATTCACAACCTGACCGGCCGTGTTCTCGACGAGTGGAAACGCAGCGCAACTGCGGCACCCACACGTCCGCGTTTTTGAGCCTGAACCGCATGTCGCCTGGGGCGCAAGCCCGTTGATTGTCGGCTGCGTGCGGACCAGCAGCTCGGCTCTTTAGCCCCACTCGACATCGCGGCGGCTTTCCGGGCACTCGTGAGTACCGGTCTTACTCGGCCAGCTACGCGGCGCCGCGTCGCGAGATCCTCAGTGAGGTCGAAAGGCCATGCTATTTCAGCACCTTCGGGTCGCAAATCGTGAACGCCGGTCCAGACCACCTATACGCCCCACGTCAAACAGCCCGATGCGGCGGTCACCGCCTAAAGATGGATGAGACCGTCACGAAGCTCGAGACCCACTTCCATGCCCAGCGCGCCGCCGATGCCGCGCTGGAGATAATCGGTGAATCTCGCCGACGTCGCTAACAGGGTCCGTGCCGATTCCGCCTGGTGTCCAAACGGTGCCGCGATGTGGTGGAGATCGCGCACCAAGCCGCCCAAGCCAGCGCTACACGCCTGCGGAATCTGTTGGGGCGCATCGTCAACGACATTGAGGCGCTCTCGGACCACTGGTTTACCGTGTTCAGCGCCAACGCGGAGCTGCACGACCGGGTGAGGTGCGGCCTTTCGCCCGACGACCAATTTCTTCAGAGACACGTCCGCGGCTCTGAACGGGAGCGGCAGCCCGGCAGCAGCCTGATGACCTTCTCCCCCGCCAGCCTGGTGCGCAAGCTCCTCGAGCTCGACGACCAGGCCAACGCGACATCTAATCCGCGATCTTGATCAGATTCTGCCCAGCTTCTCGGAGAAGGCCGTGAAGGGGCAGATCCAGCGCTGACCTAGAGGGCGCCGTACTGCTTCCCGGGTCGAGGCAAGCTGCAGCCCACATTGCCTCGTCGAGCCGATCGAGTTTCCTCGCGGGGGATTACCTCGGCACGTAGTACGCCGAGACCGCGATACAGACAGGATTGGCCGCCGCGCACGGCGTTCCAGATTCTGCTCGCCGCCGAGAACCGGTGCTCTCCTGCCATTCGTTTGGCACCAGCACTACCCCTTAATCGACGAAACCACCACCGGGGAAGGACCGCATGCCCATTCCTCTCGGCGGTGTATTGACCGCACTCGCAACACCGTTCACATCGTACGGAGTGGTCGACCGCAGCATCGGCGGTGGCGTCGACGCGTCCAAAATCGTCATCGATGAGGCTTACATGCGCTCAGCCTCTGCGAAACCGCCGAGTACCTGCGGACCGCCGCCACCACAGTCGACGTCGCGATCATGTTGTCCAACTTGCCGGCTGCGACGGGCGTCAATCTCGATCCCGACACCGTCGGCGGCATGGCCTCCGAGGGCGCCAATACCTACTACCTCAAGGACACGAGCGCGGACATTGCTCCGGCTAGCCAACTTAACACCAACCCGGCTCTCCATGTCGCGTTCTTCGCCGCCAAGCGCGCCAACGCCGGCGTCGAGAACCTTGACCGGACTCTTCGCGTCCGATAGGGTCCTTTATACGGACTAACTCAGTCCGATCTGTGTATGAGCCGTTCAGGACCGAGCCAGAAAATCCTCAGGAGTCGACCAATGCGAACGTCGCCGACTTGGTTTGGAGGGTCGAGTCGCAGCGAACGACTCTGGGTCCGCCAGCGCTCGCATCGGCCACTAATCCGAACCGCCGGTCCTGCGTTCTCGATCGTGACCGCCACGAACCACATCGGAAAGGACGCGGAATTGATCGCCGCTGTGCTGCAGATAGCCGGACTACCCGATGCAGTCACAGCCTCAATTCGGTTCTGCAACGGAGATCTCAAGCGCGCTCGTAAAAGAGTGGACCGCGAATTGCGGCGTGCCCGGGCACTACTCGACGACGTCACTGAGTTTGAACAGCTGTGCGAGGACGATTGATCGGAATCCGATATGGGCGCACCTGTCCTACGAGCGCCCGCTAGAGAAGGAGAAACACTATGGCCGAATACGCATTGCCTGAGCTGGAGTACGACTACGGTGCGTTGGAACCTCACATATCGGGCCAGATAAATGAGCTCCACCACAGCAAGCACCATGCAGCCTACGTGAAAGGCGCCAACGACGCACTGACCAAACTGGAGGAGGCTCGCGCCAGCGGCGACCATTCCGCGATATTCCTCAACGAGAAGAACCTAGCGTTTCACCTCGGTGGCCATGTGAATCACACTATCTGGTGGAAGAACCTATCTCCCAACGGGGGCGACAAACCGATTGGGGAACTTGCCGCTGCCATAGATGAACAGTTCGGCTCGTTCGATGGTTTTCGCGGTCAGTTCACCGCCGCCGCCAACGGTCTACAGGGCTCGAGCTGGGCGGTGCTGGGCTACGACACTCTGGGAAATCGGTTACTGACCTTCCAGCTCTACGATCAGCAGGCCAACGTTCCGCTCGGCATCGTCCCATTACTGCAAGTCGACATGTGGGAGCACGCCTACTACTTACAGTACAAGAACGTCAAGGCTGAGTACGTCACGGCGTTCTGGAACGTTGTCAATTGGGCTGACGTGCAGGAAAGGTTCGCCCATGCCACCGCGAACATAAAAGCCATCAATGCTGGCTTTAGACCCGGCTATTCGGAAACAAATGGAGGCGCGATATGAGTAACGAAGAACTCGCTGCGAAGATGATACATGCGGCTGTTAAGGATCTGGATTTCTTTTGGGCCAATGCGCATCCTGATCTTGTATTTGAATTTCCCTATGCGCCTTGGATCGGGACGCCGGAGCGCGTGGCGGGGGCCGAGGACACAAAAGCGTACATCGATCAACTCCAAATTATGCTGCCGGGCATGACCTTCACCAACGTCAAAGTGATGCCGCTAGCGGAGGAAGGTGCGTACTTGCTCGAGTATGATGGCGCGTGCCCGAAGCTGAACAATTACGCCAACAAATACATAAGCATTTTCAAATTTAAAGACGGCAAGCTGATCCTGTTCCACGAATATTGGAACACGACTGAAATCACGCGCGCGATCGGTGAAGGCGATCTTGCTGAGCTGTAACCCCTTAGGGCGATGACCCGGCGAGGGTTATCAGGCTCGGCGTGAACACGCGCAACTCTGCCTTCCGGCTCGGGTCGCTGCGCCCGGGCGGGCGCGCTGCGCATTGAGGTGATGGCGCACTTCTAGTGTCGTGAGTCGTCCATTCGTCATCGATTGTTGTATGGCGTATGGCGACTCGGGGTGTGGTGGCAGCGCGGATTGTTCGACGCGCGATGAGCGTGCTGAGCTGGAGCGGTGGGCGCGGCAGCCACCTAGTGCGGCGGGCTCGGCGCTGCGGGCCAAGATTGGGTTAACCGCCGCTGAAGGGGTTCCAACACCGACCTTGCCGGCCGCCTTGGGGTCAATCGGGGGGACAGTCACCAAGCGGCGCAATCGTTTCGCCGAGATGCATTGTGACGGTCTACTTGATGAGCCGCGCCCCGGCCGCGGGCTCATGGCGATGAGCACATCGAGGCGCTGATCCACCACGACGTCGGAGCGCGCCTCCGGAGGCCACGCACTGGTCGACGCGGTCGATGGCCCGCCACATTGGCTTGTTGCAATCCGCGGTGTCGCGAGTGTGGCGAGCCTTCGGATTGGCTGCGCACAAACAGGATTCATGGAAGCTATCGATCGACCCGTTGTTCGTGGAGAAGGTGCGCGATGTTTTCGGGCTGTAGCTGAACCCGCCCGAGCGGGCACTGGTGTTATGCGTGGACCAAAAGACCCAGATCCAAGCGCTCGACCGCACCCAACCGGTATTTCCATGCTGCCCGGAGGCCCTGCGCGCGCCAGCCACACTAGCGCGTCACTGCACCTCCGACCTCTTGCCGCCTTGGACCTGGCCACCGGCAAGATCATCGGATCACTGCGTGCCTGCCACCGCTCCCAGGAGTTTTGGCTTTCCTCAAGAAGGTCGACGCACAGGTTTGCACCGATCGGGACCGTCACATCGTGTTGGGCAACGCGCCACCCACAAGATCCGGCGCTAAAGCGTTGGCTAACAGCGCGTCCCCGCTTCGTGCTGAGCTTCACCCCGACCAGCGCGTCCTGACTGAACCTGGTCGAGTGATGGTTCACCGAACTGACCACAAAGAAGCTGCGTCGCGGAACTCACACCTCGGTAGATCAACTCAAACGCCGACGCCCGCTCCTGGATCGACTCCTGGAACGATCGCCTCGCCCATACGTCTGGGTTAAGACCGCCGACCAAATTCTCGGATCCATCGGCAACTACTGCCAACGAACTGACGACTCACGACACTAGAGGGCGCCGGTCATGGTCCCCACGAGGCGCAGAAGCTCCCCCAGATGTTCGCCGCCGGCCGGTGATCGCGCCGGCCGGCGGCGAATACTGCTTTCTCAGGAGTCGTCACGCCCACCATTGCTGAGCGATACGAGACGGTGAGCGCCTATGCGCGCCGGGCGATCAGCAACGTCACGAATCGGCCGTTTGCATTGCATCTATGGTCGATCCCGTAACGGGCGCAATCGAATAGCACGCGGGCAACCTCAAGACGGATCCGGCCGAGAGCGAGATGCAGAAGATCGACGAACGGGGGCTGCGCGTCGAGTGATGTCGATCGTGCGCGAGTCGCGCGCGACGCCGAGCTGCTCGCGGACCGGGTGTTAAAACGCTTTCCGGCGCTCGAATTTCAGTCCCCGAAGGAGCCCCCGATACACGAAGCGAGCGGGCAGTTAACGAACACGGTGGACATCAAAAAATTGATCCTCCGCAGCGACACAATTACACTGCCGCAACGCGGTTCCGCCAGAGCCGCACTTCAGAGGAATATTCCACACCGGGGGGCATCCGATGACGAGTGACGATGATGGTCGGGTGGCATCCGGTACGCGACCTGTACGGTGCAGCGACTCTCTTGGAGACGGCGGTGCGTCAGGCGTTGACGTCGGCGTGCGCGTCCGGTGGTTTTGCTACTTCTTCGATGACGAGAGCGCTGGGAATGGTCAGTAGAAGTAGTGCGTCTGCACGGATTCGAGCCCGGCACCGTGACCCCGACCACCGAACTGCTGCTGGCGCACAAGCATCCCGACAACTATCGCGAGGTGTCAGGCACCATCGATCTTATCCGTCAGACTCGGCGAGCCTTCCGCAGCAGACACCGCATACACAACGTTCACGGAAAAGTGCCCCATGTCGCCGTCTTAGGCGACGGGCTTCGCGATCAGAACAGACAGGTCATCGGACCCTACGGGTTCTACGTGGATCTCACCGCCGAGGCACAAACACAGCAACAACACATGACCGCCGAACCTGCTCGTATTGCCGAGCGTCGATCAACCATCGAGCAAGCCAGGACACGCTGATGATGGCCTACAACATCGACGACGCCGTGGCCGTTTACCTACTCAGAAGGCGCTCACAACAGGTCCACGTCAAACTGCTCGAGCTAGGAGAGCGACTAATAACCGGCCTCCGAGCGGCGCAACGTAACGGGGAATCGGCCCACCCGGACTATGACCATTGCTTCGTGACCGCACATGGCGGATAAGGCAGCCGTCCGTAGGGGGCGCTATGAACAAGCGCGCCGCAACGACTACGCCGTCATCGCGGCCGCGCGTGAGGTGTTTATCGAGAATCCTGAAGCCAAGATGGCGGATGTCGCGCATCGTGCTGGAGTGGGCCAAGCGAGTCTTTATCGGCGCTACCGCACTAAAAATGAGCTGCTCAACCTGGTGTGTGCCGATGGTCTGAACGCGGCTGCCGCCGATGCTGAGAGTGCATTACGCGCTAGCGGAGACCCGTGGGAAGTATTCGGTGCCTTCATGGTTCGCTTCCTGCAGTCCGGTGCTGGCGCGCAACTGATTCTCGCTGGCTCATTCGTGCCTGATGAAAGTCTGATCGCGCTGGGCGGGCGTGTTAGTCGCCTCGTTCAGCAGGTGGTGGACCGCGCAATCGCGGCCGGTGTGCTGCGCAGTGATATCACCGGCTCAGATCTCCCACTACTCGCCGCGCAACTGGGGAGCATGCGGAGCGCAAACAAGCTGCGCGACCGTGAGCTTCAGCGGCGATACCTCGGAGTGATTCTCGATGGACTTCGTGCACCCGCCCACAGTCAGCTCCCTGGTCGAGCGCCCGACCAGGAAGAGATTGAAAAACGATGGCGGTCGACATGACAGTACGAGCAGCGGCCACGTCGATCCGCGCCAGCCTTGAGCTCGCTGTCCAAGCGGATATGACGCCAGTAGGTCACGGCAAGCGCTTCTGGTAGCCCAGACGGGGCCCCACGTAGGCTCCATGACTACCGCATGCAACGCCCGGTCGATGCGCCGCGGCGCTCCAGTCGCGGCAAAACGAACGACCCAGCTCGCAGCTTGGCATCTTCGCCTCGATGTCACCTGAGGTGGTCGACAAATCACCGGCGATTCGGACACCAAACTGGAGTTTGACGGGCGGGAGGACATTCGCAGCACACCTGCAGCGCTGCCCGCTCCGTGTCACGACATCTCCGCTACGCATATGGGGATAACGGATTGCTATTTCCGCCAGCCTGACATTCTGATCCATGATAGGTCTATGGATCGGCTGTCCGAAGAAGAGTCCGAGATCGTCGCGTTGGTGTGCGAGTTCGTTGACAAGGAAGTCCGGCCAGTCGCACAGGAGTTGGACCACACCAATACCTACCCCGAGCAGCTCATCGAGCAGATGAAGATGATGGGGGTGTTCGGGCTGGCGATCCCAGAGCCGTGGGGGAGGCGAAGGTGTCGGCGCAGTGCTATGCGGCGATTACCGAAGAGCTGTCCCGTGGCTGGATGAGCCTGGCGGGCGCGATGGGCGGGCACACCGTCGTCGCGAAGTTGCTGGTGGACTACGGGACTCGGGAGCAGAAGGACACCTACCTGCCCAAGATGGCCACAGGAGCGCTGCGGGCCACGATGGCTCTGACCGAACCCGCGGGCGGTTCGGACCTGCAAGCGCTGCGGACAGTCGCCCGGCGCCAGGGTGACGAGTACGTCGTCCAGGGGTCGAAGACGTGGATCAGCAACGCCCGCCACTCGGGGCTGGTGGCCTTGCTGTGTAAAACGGATCCGGAAGCCCGGCCGCCGCATCACGGCATCAGCATCCTGTTGGTCGAGCCAGGCCCTGGGTTCCACGTGTCACGGGACCTGCCGAAACTCGGCTACAAAGGCGTAGAGAGCTGTGAGCTGACGTTCGACGGCCTCCGCGTCCCCGCGTCTCAACTGTTGGGTGGAGTTGAGGGGCGCGGGTTCGCCCAGATGATGCGCGGACTGGAGATCGGCCGCATCCAGGTTGCCAGCAGGGCTCTCGGCGTCGGCAGGGCCGCCCTCGAGGACTCGCTTCGGTACGCGCAGGAGCGCGAGACCTTCGGCAAGCCGATCTGGCGGCACCAGTCGGTCGGCAACTATCTCGCGGATATGGCCACGAAGCTCGAGGCCGCACGCCAACTCGTGCACCACGCGGCCCGGCGCTACGACTCCGGCGAACGCGCAGACATGGAGGCGGGGATGGCGAAGCTGTTCGCCTCAGAGACCGCGATGCAGATCGCGCTGAACGCCATGCGCATCCACGGTGGCTACGGCTACTCGACGGAGTTCGACGTCGAACGCTACTTCCGGGACGCGCCGCTGATGATCGTCGGCGAGGGCACCAACGAGATCCAGCGGACGGTGATCGCGCGCCAGTTGGTCAAGAGACACCCGCTGTCGGCTCGGTGAGCACACCCATGCGGCCCCCGCTGGAGGGGCTCACAGTCGTCGCCCTCGAGCAGGCGGTGGCGGCGCCGTTCGCCACGCGCCAACTCGCCGATCTCGGCGCCAGGGTGATCAAAATCGAACGGCCGGGGGCAGGTGATTTCGCCCGCGGTTATGACCACACCGTGCACGGTCAGTCAAGCTATTTCGTGTGGCTCAACCGCAGTAAGGAGAGCGTCGAACTCGACATCAAGGCCGATCGCGCGTTGCTTGATGCGTTGGTCGATCGCGCTGACGTGGTGGTCCAGAACCTCGCGCCGGGCGCGGTTGAACGGTTGGGTCTTGACGCCAAGACGCTGCGGGCGGCACGGCCGCAGTTGGTGCACTGCTCGATCTCGGGGTACGGGCTGACCGGGCCCTACCGGTCGAAGAAGGCCTACGACCTGCTCGTGCAGTGCGAGACCGGTCTGGTCGCCTCCACCGGCAGCCCTGACGCTCCAGCCAAGGCAGGAATCTCCATCGCCGACATCGCCGCCGGAATGTATGCCTACAGCGGCATCTTGACCGCTCTGTACAACCGCGAACGCACCGGTCAAGGAGCAAGCTTGCACGTCGCGATGATCGACGCGTTGGGCGAGTGGATGAGTCAACCCACCTATTTCTCCCGTTACGGAGGTGAATCACCGCGACGGACCGGCGTCCGGCATCCTTCCATCGCGCCCTACGGGCCGCATCGCACCAGCGGCGGAACCGTGTTCCTCGGTGTCCAGAACGATCGCGAATGGACGGTGCTGTGCCACAAAGTGCTACGGCAACCGCAGCTGGCGGCTCGCTTCCCGAGCAATGACGACCGCGTGGCACACGTCGACGAGATCACGGCGATTATCGAAGAAACGTTTGCTTCGCTGACCGCGGAACAGGCAGGCGAGCTACTGGAGCAGGCGGGCATCGCTAATGCCCAGCTGCGTACGCCGGCGGAGTTCGCCCAGCATCCTCAGCTCGCCGCCAGGCGCCGATGGCAACCGGTCGATACTCCCGGCGGCGCCATTGATGCCCTGCTCCCTCCGGTGACGGGTTGGGACCCGGTATTGGGGGCTGTCCCGGCGCTGGGTGAGCACACAGCGGCGATTCGGGACGAATTCGGGTTGCGAGGCGACCAGTCGGCGTTGCAGGAATAGGTTCGCCCATGCGGGACGTACTCGACGCATTGCTGACCGTCTGGCGGTCCGGTGCAACGGCGGGGGTAGCCACCGTCGTCCGCACGATCGAATCCGCCCCGCGAGCGCCGGGAGCCACCATGGTCGTCTCCCCCGACGGCACGGTGGCCGGTTCGGTGTCCGGCGGTTGCGTCGAAGCGGCCGTCTACGAACTCGCCAACGAAGTAGTGGCCAGTGGGCGACCCGAACTGCAGCGCTACGGGATATCCGACGACGACGCCTTCGCCGTCGGCCTGACCTGTGGCGGGATCATCGACATCTTCATAGAGCCGGTGTCCCACAACACCTTTCCCCAATTAGAGGCCATCGCCGACAACATCGACGCGCACCGGGCGACCGCCGTCGCCACCGTCATCGCCCATCCCGACGCGACCTGGCTGGGACGACGGCTGATCATCGGACCAGATACCGTCGAGGGGTCGCTGGGCTCCGTCCGAGCCGACCAGGCGGTGACCGACGACGCCAGAGGCCTGCTCGCAGCGGGCCGCACCGCCGTACTGTCATACGGCCCTGACGGCCAGCGCCAGGAGACCGCCATGGAAGTGTTCGTCGCCAGCCACACCCCGCCGCCGCGGATGCTGATCTTCGGTGCCATCGACTTTGCCTCTGCCTTGGCCCGCCAGGGGCGTTCCTCGGGTACCGCGTGACGGTGTGCGATGCGAGACCGGTCTTCGCAACTCCTGCCCGCTTTCCCAATGCCCACGAGGTGATCGTCGACTGGCCCCACCGTTACCTGGCCGCACAAGCCGACCACGGTGCGATTGATTCCAGGACCGCGATCTGCGTGCTGACTCACGACCCCAAATTCGATGTCCCCGTCCTGCAGGTCGCGCTGGGCCTGCCCGAGATCGGCTATATCGGCGTGATGGGGTCTCGCCGCACCCACAACGACCGGCTCAACCGGCTCCAGAAGGTCGGTCTGACCGACGCTCAGCTGACGCGGTTGGCCAGCCCGATCGGCCTCGACCTCGGCGCCCGCACCCCCGAAGAAACCGCCGTGTCCATCGCCGCGGAAATCATCGCCCAACGCTGGGGCGGCCACGGAAGACCACTATCCCAATTGGCCGGCCGTATCCACCACAAATGATGAGATCGTCAGCTGCGTAAGAACACGCGGACGACCTCGCTGGCGCTGGGCCGACATTCCTCGAAATACGCATGGCGCGCGCCATGAAACACGTACACCTCGGATGTCGGGATGCGCTGGGCTATCAGCGGGGCGTTAGCGAACGGAGTGAGTTCGTCGTCGGTGCCGTGCAGGATCAATGTCGGGGCGGTGATTTTCGGCAGGATCGTCCAGCCATCGTGAGTGTCGCTGGCACGCAGATGCTTTCGTCGCGCGGCGTCGGTCATTGCGGTGTCGCCGAGCGTGCCGTACGGGCCGGGGTGCGCGGCCCGGTAGCCCGGCGTGTACATCAAGTCGACGAGTTGGTCGCGAAGTTCGGTGCCCTTTGCCGTCAGTCGGTGTCGAACGGCCTGGCCGCGTTCGACACTGTGCGGGCCGCCGGGCGCTGTGCAACCCAGGATGAGTTTGCAGACGCGCTCAGGATGTTCTGCGGCGATGATCTGGGCGATCCGGCCACCCATCGACGTCCCGTAAACGTCGGCGCGGGCGAACCCAATGTAATCCAATACTGTCATGGCATCGAGCGCGAACTGCCGCGTCGTGTATTCGGCGTCCGTGTCGGGGCTGTCACCGGTTCCGCGATAATCGAAAGTGATCGTCGTCCTCGTGTCGGTGAAGTCAGGGCGGACCAGGTCCCACCATCGGTGGTTATTGGCCTGACCCTGCAGAAGCACCAGAGCCGGACCGCTGCCGCGCACTTGTACCGCCAGTCGAGCATGATCTGCCGCGCGAGCTACACCGTGAAATGTCCGCGGCCACTTGCTATCTAACACGAAGCAGCGTCCATTATGCGGCGCGCGCGGTCCAGCACCGGGAGATCTACCATCTGCCCATCGACCGTGCAGGCAGCCCCAGAGCCATCGGAGGCGGCGAGAATCCGCTTGGCCCAAGCGATGTCACTCGAGGACGGCGCCAGGGCGTTGTGCACGGGAGTTATCTGCGCCGGGTGGACGCAGAGCTTGCCGGTCATCCCGAGTCGACACGCATAGTTCACGTCGTCGACTACGATAACTGGATCGGTCAGGTTGGTGGTGACACCGTCGATCGGTGGGGCCACTCCTGCGGCGGCTGAGGCGATGACAAGGGTCGAGCGAGCCGATAGCAGCGCTTCGCGATCGGTGGGATCGATCCCGAGTTGTGTTGCAAGGTCGATACTTCCGAAGGCCAGCCGGTGCACTCCGGTAGCACGGGCGAGCGCTGCGGCTGCCATGATGCCCTTTGCGGTCTCCACCAGCGGGACGACGGAGTCCGCGTCGATACGGCATATATCGTCAGGATTCTCGGCTTTGGGAATCATCGTTGCGGCATCGGCTTCCCTAACGAGCTCAAGGTCGGCCGCGTGCCAGACAGTGTCGGCCCCGTTGATGCGTACCATGGCGAGATTTCCCTCGCGCAGCCAGTTACGCGCATTCTCCCGTGCGGCGTCTTTGTCCGACGGTGCGACTGCGTCTTCTAGATCGATGACGACCACGTCTGCCCCGGAAGCAGCGGCCTTCGCGAACCGCTCGGGACGGATACCCGGAACGAACAGAAAGGAACGAGCCGAACGGATGCGCTGGGCGATGTCCGGGATCATGCGAGCTCGGTAGTGGCATGGTTGGTGTACTGCTGCAGTCGGGGATCACCAGAGGTGGCGTTGCCCATATCGACTCCTCAAAGTTGCTATAAGACAACGTGTCCGCGAGATGTACTGTCGGCGATTGCCCGAGCTGGCGGGTCGAGCTCGGCCGCGAAGAAGCCGCGCTGTCTTCAAATCCCGCTACCGGCCCGGGTTATTGATCCGGCTTGTGCGCGCTCAGCAGGAACCCCGGCGTCAGGAAATGCCCTTCGCCGTCGCGTTCGGCATCCGCAAAGGCTGGCCCCATGAACTCGAGCGCCCCCTCGTTGCCGTAGAGATTTGCCGGCCGGATCTCATCGACATGCCACAGCGTCGCGACGGCGTCGCGCAACTCGGTGTCTGTATAACCCCGTGAGCCGGGCCGGTCAGGATCATCGTCACCCACTGCCCCGGCAGCAAACGCCAGGATGTACAGCCTCGCACCCGGCGCGGCAGCCCGAAAGATCGACTGCACGTAATCCTGGTGACTTCCGCGCGGGAGCGCGTGAAACAGCCCACTGTCGAGGATCGTGGAGAAACGGCTGTCATAGCCCCGAAAGTTGGCGACGTCGGCCTGCGCGAAAGTCGCTGTTGTGAGCCCTCGTTCGGCGGCCGCGGCGGCCGCGGCCTCGATCGCCGTGGCGCTGGTGTCCAGCCCAACGACCGTGTAGCCGCGCGCCGCGAGGGCCAAAGACAACTCGGCGTGACCGCAGCCGGAGTCCAGGACATCGCTACGAATCTTGCCTTGATCGATCAGTGCGGCCAGCTCGGGTTGAGGCTGACCAATGCTCCACGGAGGCGGGGCTTCTTGTCGATAGGTGGCATCCCAATCCATGCTGGGCTGAGTCATCTTTCCTCCTCGAGGCTGACGGTGAGTAACTGGTCGCTGCCCTAGATATGTGCGCTTCTCAATCTGTCGTGCCTAACGCGGGTGGCCGAGAACCCCAACGCACCGTTGCAGGTTCGGATCCGACAGAGTGCGGCGGCTTTCCTTCTGGTGCGGAAGGCGCAGGGCGGCATAGCATTAGAAATGATCTACACGTGGACGCGTGTCCGCGCGGTCCCCGACTAGTGAGCGTCAGGCGGTACACCGCATGGCCGAAGCATTTCCCGCCGATTGGCGTACCGCCGTCGTGTTGGTCGCGCATCCCGACGACACCGAGTACGGACTCTGCGCGGCGGTCGCGAAATGGACGTCCAGCGGTAAGGCAGTGCACTATGTCTTTGCCTCCAGGGGAGAAGCAGGTATCAAAGGTATGCCGCCGGATAAAACCGCCCGGGTGCGTGAAGCAGAGCAGCGCCGCGCCGCGGCCATCGTCGGAGTGCATGACGCGGAGTTCTGGGACTTCCCGGATGGCAACATCCGTAACTCCACCGGCCTTCGCGACAAGATCGGGACGAGGCTCTCGGAGCTGAATCCCGATGTGGCGCTGACGTTCTACGGCGGACCGGAGTGGAGGCCGGGAGCTCCGAACCAGCGTGACCACATAGAGTTCGCAGCCGCAGTCACCGCTGCCTACGACCGCCTGGCCGAGCCCCCCGCCAGCTCTTTTCGACCGGGCCCAACCCCACGCACGTCGAAAAGGTCGACGGCCTTATCGACGTCGCAGTGGAATCCCTTGCCGCACACCATGAATACCTCACGGTGCTGGATCCGCATACTCCGGTCACCGAGCAGGCGCGCAAGGTGCTCGAGATGACGGCGCCGACGCGGGGTGACGGTTGCCGGACCGTCGGCTTCGTGCTGGTGCGCAGCCGGTAGTTGCAATCGTAAATGGATTCTGCTGACATCCATATCAGCCTCACTAAAAGAGAAGTCAAGCCCTCGGCCGCGTGATTCGGCCGGTCAGGACGTCGGACAAGAGCGGCGCCTGCCGACGACGAGGAGCACCACGGCGAGTACGACGAGGGCGGCAGGCGCTAGGCGCTTGATGAGCGCCGGGGCTACGGATGCGGCAAGGTCGATTGACTCGGGCTCAGACCTCACAGCCTTCACAGGGCCGGACGTGGTGTCATCGTCGCCTGCGAGTTCGAGGGCGAGTCGGTCGGCGAACTGACCGATCAGCTTGTTGCCGACGTCGACGATCACACCGCGGCCGAATTGAGCAGGCTTGCCGGTGATGTCGAGATCGGTCAGCACCCGCACTTCTGTCCCGCCGGATTGCGCGGCGAGCGTGGCGGTGATCGTGGCCTTCGCGGTGCCGTTCCCCCGGGCGTCCCGTGCTCGTGCTTCGATCACGGCCCGGTGTCCGTTTACGTCCTTCTCGGCGAACCGGGCACTGCCCCGGTAGGTCAGGGCGACCGGGCCGAGCTTGACCCGGACCGTACCAGTGAACTCGTCGCCGTCCACCTGGTCGAGTTCCGCGCCGGGCATGCACGGCGCGATCCGCTCGATGTCTTGTAGCGCCGCCCAGGCCTCATCGACGCCTACCGGTACCTTGAACGAGTTTTCGATCTGCATTAGTGCTCCTGTTTCCTAACTCGTGCTCAGCCGACCGGGGCGCCGCTGCTCTGCCGAACGTGGGCGGCGATTTCTGCCTTGGTGGCGATCCAGACCTCGGGTGCGGCGGCGGCGATGGCCAACACCTGCTCGTGGAAGTGCGCGCCGCGGGGTCTGCCGAAGATGTGCGCGTGCGAAGTTACGTCGATCAGGGTCATCTCACCCGATTCCCGTGCCGCTTCGATACTTTCGGTGAACGCCTCAACCATCCGCTCGGGTGCGGCGCCGTACTTCATCGACGGCATGTCGTTGACATCGGTGTTGAATGGAATCGCCACGATGTCTCGATCTCCGAACGTCTGCAGATACGGCAGATCGTCGTTGAGTGTGTCCCCGTGCCAGTGGTAGCCCGCGGCGGCAAGCAGCGCTGGGGTGTCGTCACTGGGTGTCGCGCGCGGGCTTAGCCAACCGGTGACCGGTACGCCACCCGCTTCACCGATCAGGCTTGTACAGCGGTCGATATTGGCCTGTTCATCCTCGGCCGACAACAGGCCGGGAACGACATCCATGGCGTAGGAGTGCCCGACCAGTTCGTGTCCGGCGTCGGCGACAGTACGCACCACGGCTGGGTGCTGCTCGGCCACGATCCCGTTGACTGCGACGCTGGCCCGCACGTCATAGCGTGCCAGACCCCGCAGCAACCGTTGAATGCCGCTGCGGACACCGTATTCGGCCCACGAGATCGCCATCCGGTCCAACACGGTCGGCGGCAACGGGTTACCCATCGGGTTGATGCCGGGAGCCTTGCCTTCGCTCCATGCTTCCAGGCAGACGTTGAACGCCACGGCGATCGGCTTGTCGCCTGGCCACAGCTGAACCGGACTGCTCATCGGACTCCTCCTTGTGTTTCGACGATCGTGTCGTTGGCCGCCGAGGTGATCGCCTCGGTCAGCTGGGGGTAGCACGCGCAGCGACACAGGTTGCCGCTCATCCATTCGCAGACCTCGTCGTGTCCGTGCTTCTCCCCGGTCCCGACGAGGTCCAATGCGGTCACCACCATGCCTGGTGTGCAGTAGCCGCACTGCGCGCCGCCGCACCGCCCGATGGCGTCCTGCAAGGCCACTGCCCGCGGGTCGTCGGACAGTCCGCTCAACGTGACGACCTCACAACCGTCGGCCAGGACCGACCAGTACAGGCAGCCCGACACCGACCGGCCGTCGACCCGCACTGCGCAACTGCCGCACAGGCCGACCCCGCAGCTCTCTCGCACCGTGTACTCGCCCAGCTCGCGCAGTGTGGTGACGAGGGTTTCGTCTCTGTCCACACTGACCCGAACAGTTCGTCCGTTGAGAGTGAATTGGATTCGCTGCTCACCGCTCATCGCTGTTCCCCTTCGGTGAAGGCGCGCAGTATCTTTTCCGGCGTTATCGGCAGCTCGCACACCCAGACGCCGAGCGCGTCATGAACGGCGGCTGCTATCGCCGGCGCGACGGCGAGCGAGCCCGATTCCCCGCAGCCCTTCGGGGTCGCGTCCTCGCCGTATTCGACGTAGCCGGTGGGTGTTTGGCGCGGGCTGTCGCCGAAACCGAAGATGCGGTAGAGCGCGAGACTCGGATTCAGCACTTGCCCAGATTCGTCGTATTGCACCTGCTCAACGATGGACATACTGGCCTGCATCACTGCCGCGCCGGAGAGCTGGGTGTGCACCATGGCCGGGTTGACCGCGCGGCCAACATCGGCCACCGACGCCAGCCGCAGCAGCTTGAGCACCCCGGTGGCGGGGTCCACGGCGATGTCGACGCCGGTAGCACCGCACATCCAGAACTCAGCGATGCGGTCGGACTTCCCATCCTGGTCCGGCTTCTCGTACCTCGGGGTGAAGCTGCCGACACCGACCAGCGAGGCCCCCATACCGCCGAAATGCTTGCGCAGCAGTGCCGGTACGCCGCCCTCGACGTGGAACGGGTTGCCGTCGGTTGGCGGTGCAGTGTCCAGCGCGGAGCCGACGATCCCCGCTAGCTGCTCGCGGAGATCGGCTACGGCGTTCGCCAGCGCGCGCGACATGTGGTAGGTCGAACGGGAGCCCATGGTGCCGGTATCCCATGGCACCGAGTCGGTGTCTCCGCTGACGACGTTCACCTGGTCGTTGGGCACGCCGAGTTCGCGCGCGACCATCCGCTTCATGGCCTCCGTCGAGCCCTGACCCATCTCCACGGTGCCGCTGTGGACGGTGATGCTGCCGTCGGGTGACACAGTCACCTTGGCGACGGAAGTGGTGGGGGTGATCACGGCCTTGAGGCCGACCGACAGCCCGCGGCCCAGCCGCCAGCCCTGCAAAGACGCCGGCAGCTCCGCGCCGAGCGGGACCGATTCGAGGACGTCGTGTAGTTCGGTGAGTACCTGTCGCGGGTCACAGTTCTCCAGCGCAGTGCCCGACGCGTGCTTGTCGTCGCGGCCCAACAACTGGCGCATCCGGAACTGCATCGGGTCCACGCCCAGCTCCGCGGCGACCATGTTGGTGTGCATCTCGTGCGCCCACACCGCTTCTGGGACGCCGAATCCGCGGATCGCGCCACCCGGTACGCGGTTGGTGTAGACGCCGTTGCTTTCTAGGTCCACCACCGGGATGTCGTACGGACCGGTGGCGACGAACCCTGACTTGGCCACCATCCGCGGGCCGATATCGGCGTACCCTCCGCCGTTCCAGTAGATGCGGCAGCGCCGGGCCAGCACAGTGCCCTCGGCGTCGAGGGCCGAGGCGATCTCCGAGGTGGTGCCGCGCCGGTTGGGCAGGTAGAACTGCTCCTCCATATCGCACTTGAGCACGACGGTCCGGCCGGTGTAGAGCGCACACGCGGCGGTAAGCGCCTCCAACCGGATATAGATCTTGAGCCCGAAGCCACCGCCGAGGGGAGCTTGCGTCACTCTGATCATCGCCTCCGGCAACCCGAATATGCGGGACAGCTGCCGACGCACATAGGAGGGCATCTGGGTCTGCGAACGCACCTCCAGCCCGCCCCCCGCTGTCGGGGAGGCGTGGGTGGAGATCGTCTCCAGCGGCGTGGCGCAGGTGGAAGCGGTGTGGAAGCGGTGCTCGATCACCCGGTGTGCAGTGCGGGCGACTTCGTCGAAGTCACCGCTGCGCAGCCGGTGCGTCACATACACATTCGGGTTCTGCGACCGGCGGATCGAGCGCAGGTCCTCGAAATCCGCGGCGGCGTTGATGTCGTCGTGGATCACCACGTCGCTCGTGGCAGCCTCCACTTCGTCCAGCACCATTGGCAGCTCGTCGAACTCCACCTCGACGAGCTGGGCGGCGGCCGTCGCGGTGCGCGGGTCATCGGCCAGCACCACCGCGATCGGCTCGCCGAAGTGCCGCACTTTACCGTCGGCGAGGATCGGCTGGTCCCGATATGCCGGACCGTAGTAACAGTCCTTGGTAACCGCGCGGAGGTCCGCCAGTGTCAGCACGCCCACCACGCCGTCAAGCGCGGAAGCCTCCGAGGCATCGATTCCGGTGATCGTCGCGTGCGCAACGGTGGACCGAACGATCTTCGCGTGCAACGCACCCTGCGTCGGAATGTCGTCGGTGTAACGAATGCCGCCTCGGGCCCGGATCAGCGCGTGCCCGGGTCGGGTCTCTGCGGTGCGGTCACTCTCGGCCATGTTGCGCCTCCCTTGCCCAGCCACGAAGACCGCGCGCCGTTTCAGCTGCCAGCACCCGACGCTTGTACCAGGCGCTGCCGAGGTGGTCGTCGGACGGTTCCACCGCCGACGCGATCAGTTCCCCGATTTCGTTTGGGTCGATGTCGGCAGCGGTAGCGCCCTCCAGCGCGCGCTCGACCTCGGGAACCCGACGGGCCGGCGACTCGACGGCACAGATCGCCACCGCGGGCCGCGTGAGGCGTCCGGCCTGCTGCCGTAGGCAGAACGCGACACCGACCACAGCCCAGTCCTCGGCGAGCGCGCCGGTGAATTTGCGGTAGGTGACGAAGGTTCCGGCTGGCACCAGCGGGATTTCCAGGCCGATGACGATGTCTTCGGGAGCCAGCGCGACCTCGTAGTACCCGACGAAGAACTCGGCACAGGGAATGCGGCGAACTGCGTGCACGCCCAGCACCACGACCTCGGCATCCAGGGTGAGTAGCAATGGCGGCAGATCCATATGCGGGTCACCGTGTACCAGGCAGCCGGCGATTGTCGCGACATTGCGGGTCCGCACGCTGGACAGCCGTTGCAGCGCTGCGACCAGCGCCGGCAGCTCGCGGGCAACCACCGGATGCTCCAGCATGTCGGTCAGCGTGCACAGCCCGCCGATGACGAGGCGGTCGCCACGGACTTCGATCTTGGTCAGCGCGGGGTCGGGCACCCGCCGCAGGCTCACCAGCGTGGGGACGCTGAGCAGTCCTGCCTTCGCCATCAGCATCAGCCCGGTCCCGCCGCCGATGATGCGCGTGGCGTCCGGGTCGGCGGTCAGCAAGTCGCGGGCCTGAGCCAGCGACCCCACCTCAACAAATCCCGTGGTCATCTGTTCCTCCTCGGCTCAGCCGCGTGCGGCCGGGTCGAGCACCGCGACCCCGTCCTCGTCGCTGTGCACCTCGTGTCCGGGGCGGAATGTCACGCCGCCGAACGAGACCGGCACGTCGCGCTCGCCAGCACCTAACTTTCGAGGACGACGTGGACTCGAACCGAGTGCGGTGACGCCGACTTCGCAGCGCCGCAGCTCGACGACGTCCCGGACACAGCCATTGATCAGGAGGCCCGCCCAGCCGTTCGACTGTGCCAGTTCGGCCAGTTTCGCACCGATGAGCGCGCACTGCCGCGAGCCGCCTCCATCGACCACGAGCACCCGGCCTTCGCCGGGCTCGGCCAGCATCGCACGCAGGATTGAGTTGTCCTCATGACAGCGAACAGTTGCGATAAGTCCGGAGAAGGCCCGCTGCCCGCCTAATTGCTGCAGCGAAAGGTCGCAGGACTGCGCATCCTCGGGAAAGCCGTCGAAGAGGTCGGCGGTCGAGGTGCTGGTCTGATTGGTCATGAAATCCTCACGGGAAGTGCTCCGTCGGCTGACTTGGGAGCGCGGATCAGGGTGGGCACGAACACCGCCGCCACGGCTCCGATGAGAGCGAACATCGCGAACGTGCCGAAGCTCCAGAACAGGCCCAGGCTCGAGGTGATCAGGTACGCACCCAGCGTCGGACCGGCGACCCCACCGAGCCGGGCGAAGCTGGTTGTGGCACCCAGGCTGCGAGCCCGTAGGTGGGCGGCGAAGTGGGTGGCGACGTAGCCGAACATCACGATCTGCGTTCCGGTGGCGCCGACCCCGGCGAATAGCACAATCGAATACAGAGCCGCAGCAGGCATCGCCACACCGAGCAGGCTGATGCAGACTGCGGCGATCAAGAACATCCAAGTCACCACTGGGCGTGCACCGGTGCGGTCAGCGATGATCGATCCCGCGATGGCGCCGATGATCGCGCCGACGTTGAGCAGCAACTGGAACAGCAGTGCCGAACGGATCGGGAAACCGGCAGTCGCCATCAAGTGCGGCAACCAGGTGTTGAGGCCGAACACGATCACGCCGACGCAGAAGTTCGCCGCACAGAAGAGCGCGGTCGCGACGCCCGTGCGACCGCGGAGGAGAGCGGTGATCGGGGTTGGCCGGACTCGGTCGGCAAGGGCGTCGCGACGGTTGAGGTACGCCGGCGATTCCGGCACCAGCCACCACACCAGCGGCACCAGCGTCACGATCGGAAGTGCACCGATCAGATAGAGAATGCGAAACCCCGCCACCGGCAGTAACCACATGGCCACACCAGCGGCCGCAATACCGCCGACGGCGAAGCCGGCGGTCATGACCGCACTGCAGAAGTTGCGCCGGCTTTCCGGCGCCCATTCCACAGTGATGGCCACAGCCGCTGGAACCACTGCCCCGAAACCGATGCCGCCGATTCCGCGCGCAAGGACAAATGTCACGGGGTCAGGTGCAGCGGCGGCCAGCACCATTGCCAGGGAGTATAGGCCGAGACTGGCCAGCAGCACCGGGCGCCGACCGTACCGATCGGTCAGCGAACCGGAGAGCAACGCGCCGACGAACATCCCGATCAGCGCAATGCTCCCAATGTGACCCGCATCCACGGAGGTGAGATGCCAGCTCTGCTTCTGAAGCAGCGCGGGCACGGTCGACCCGTAGACGATCAGGTCATATCCGTCGAAAACGATCACCGCAAAGTTGATGGCAACGACGACGCGGTACGTCGGCACGTTCAGCACCGGGTGACGGGGAATGGTCGGGGTGCTCACATGCATCGCTCCCTCCGTTCTCTCCGTCGAGCGGGGCGGCGCGATCCGACCGGACTCGTACGTCCTGCCCGGCTTCGGGCCCGCTGCTCACTATCATGCTTGTTGATGTCTCGAGTTGAGAACTAACATTTCGTGATGGGGGCATCGCGTATCCGGATACTGAAGGGGTAGCCATGGACCTGAAGCAACTGGCCGCGTTGGTGACGGTCGCCGATGCGGGCAGCGTGACCAAGGCGGCGCGGATTCTGCACCTGGTGCAGCCCGCCGTCACCCGACAGATCCGCACCCTCGAGGATGAGCTTGGAGTCCCGCTCTTCGAGCGCACCCGACAAGGAATGGTCCTGACAGGCGCCGGCGAGGTGCTCGTGGCCCGTGCCCGGCGCGCCATCAACGAGCTGCAGCGAGCCCGAGCCGAGATCCGCCCCGATCCCGGCGAGGTGACCGGCACCGTCACGGTGGGCATGCTGGAAAGCGTTATCGACCTTCTCGTCGAGCCGCTGGCCGCCGTCGTGCAAGCTCGGTATCCGCAGGTGGAATTGCGGTTTCTCTGCGCCTACTCCGGCCATCTGCAGCAGTGGCTGGACGTGGGCGACGTAGATGTCTCGCTGCTGTACAACATGGACAGCACCCAGTCGGTGGCGATCACGCCGATGCTGCGGGAACGGTTATGGGCGGTGGCTCCTCCGGAGGCCGGACTGCAGGGCGAGGAACCCGTCTCGTGGGAGACCGTCCTGCGGCACCCGCTGGTGATGCCCGTGGCTGGACACGGGCTCCGGGACCTCATCGACAAGGCGGAGCCGTCCGTGGCCGATCGTGTCACGGTTGCAGCCGAGACCAACTCGATGGCCTTGCAGAAACGGCTCGTGCTGTCTGGCCGTGGGTGGACGGTGCTGCCGGCCGCCGGAGTGGCCGCGGACGTGTCTGCGGGACGGCTCAGCGGCGCCCCGCTGACCGGACCCGAGATTGCCAGGACGGTCGTGCTGGGGCTGCAACGGGGCACGTGGACCCCACCGCCGGTGCAAGCGGTCGCGGTGGAGTTACTGCGACTGGTCCGAAAGGCCGTCGCCTCCGGCGCCTGGCCGTCGGCCACGCTACTCAGCGAGGACTTCGACGAGGTCGCCTTGCGCTGAGGGGCGTCACGGGGCCATAAACATCCCACATCTCAGCATCAAAAATCGCTATTCGACGCTGGACTACATCAGCCTCCATGATGGTCAGGTCGCAGTCCCCCAGCACGGAGCGAATCGACATGAACACAGCGCACAGCGCACCCGCCTGGCAAGAGGCGGTTTTCCGCACCTTAAAGAAGGGCGACGTGGCCCAGGTGGCCTATGTGCCCGATGCCGGTCACTCGTACGCCATCCGGCAAGCGGAACAAGATCCCGCCATCCACAACGTGGTCCTGACTACCGAGGAGGAGGGTGTCGCGGTAGTCGCGGGCGCCTGGCTCGGCGGGCAGCGAGCCGTGCTGCTCATGCAGAGCAGTGGAGTCGGCAACTGCGTCAACATGTTCTCCCTGTTGTCGAACTGCCGGTTTCCGTTCCTCACGCTGGTGACGATGCGCGGGGAGTACGCCGAGTTCAACCCGTGGCAGAGCCCGATGGGCCGCGGTACCCAGGCGGCGCTGGAACTGATGGGTATCACCGTGCTGCGGGCCGACGAACCCGACGAGGTCGAGAACGCGGTGGCCGCCGGCCTGGAGTCGGCGTTCGACGCGGGTGAACAAGTCGCGGTGCTACTCGGCCAGAAATTGATCGGACGCAAGAAGTGGGTGCGGGACTCATGACAGTGCAAACAGAGACGCAACCACAGCGGGTGGCCCGGCGAGAATTCGTCGCGGCGCTGATGCGTGAAATTCCGGACGCGCTCGTAGTCACCGGACTGGGCTCGGCTAGCTACGACGTGTTCTCCACCGGAGCCCGGGATGAGAACTTCTACTTGTGGGGTGCGATGGGCGCCGCGGCACCGCTCGCCCTCGGCGTCGCCCTGGCTCAGCCTGATCGGTCCGTCGTGGCGATCACCGGCGACGGCGAACAGCTGATGGGTATCGGCTCGCTGGGCACGATCGGCGCCCTCCTGCCACCGAACCTCACCATCGTCGTGCTGGACAACGGACATTTCGGGGAGACCGGGATGCAACCCAGCCACACCAGCCTCGGTACCGACTTGGTCGCCGTCGCCCGTGGGTTCGGCATCCGCGACGCCGATCGGGTGCACGATCTGGGCGCGGCCGAGGATATCGGCCGAACGGCGCGCGCCCGCAACGGAACGCGATTCGTGCAAGTCCTCATCGACGCCGACGAACCACCGCGCGCACTGCCGCCCCGAGACGGCGTCGCAAACAAGAACGCCTTCCGCGCGGCATTGGGCTTCCCCACCTTCTGAGCGGAGATTCGCCATGACAGCACCAGAGGTTCACGACTGGCAGATGTTCATCGACGGCGCGGCCCGCCCGGCCACCTCGGGCGCCACATACATCTCTACCGATCCTTACACCGGTGCGGACTGGGCCCGCGTGCCAGACGGCGATGCCAGTGACGTCGATGCGGCCGTGACGGCCGCGCAGGCCGCCCTCGACGGTCGGTGGGGCGCGATGCAAGGCACCGAGCGAGCGCGGCTACTGCGCCGTCTGGCCGAATTGATCGCCCGGGATGCCGAGCGCCTCGCCGATCTGGAATCCCGCGATAACGGGAAGTTGCTCCGGGAGATGGCCGGCCAGCTGAAGGCACTGCCCGAGTGGTACTACTTCTTCGCTGGCCATGCTGACAAGCTCGGCGGCGAGGTGATCCCGACCGGGAAGTCGAACTACCTGTGCTACACCCAGCATGAGCCTGTCGGTGTCGTCGGCGCGATCGTGCCGTGGAACTCGCCCTTGTTGCTGTTGGCGTGGAAGGCTGCACCGGCGCTGGCTGTCGGCTGCACCCTGGTGGTGAAGCCGTCGGACTACACCCCTGTCTCCACACTGGCTTTCGCCGAACTCGTCCGCGAGGCGGGCTTCCCGCCGGGCGTGTTCAATGTGGTGACCGGTCAGGGACCGGCGGTGGGGCAAGCACTGTCCTCGCATCCCGGTATCGGCAAGATCGCATTCACCGGTTCTACCCAAGTAGGCCGACAAGTCGCAATCGCCGCGGCTCGCAATCTCAATGGGGCGTTGCTGGAGCTCGGCGGCAAGTCGGCCCAAATCGTGTTCGCCGACGCCGATCTCGCGCTCGCCGCCAACGGAGTGATCGCCGGTATCTTCGCCGCCACGGGTCAGACGTGTATCGCGGGTTCCCGCATCCTGGTGCAGGCCGATGTGCATGACGAACTCGTCGATCGGGTCGTCGAGCGTGCCCGACGGATCAAGATGGGCGACCCGCGTGATCCCGCAACGGAAATGGGCCCGGTCTCCAACGCCGCACAATTCGATCGCATCCTGTCGTATATCGCTAGCGCCCGAGACGACGGCGCCACCGTGGCACACGGCGGCCGTGCCGCACCCGACCTCGGCGGGTTGTTCGTTGAACCGACCGTGCTCACCGGCACACGACCAGGGATGCGCGTGGTTGACGAGGAGATCTTCGGCCCGGTAGCGGCTTTCATGCCCTTCACCGATGAAGCCGAGGCCGTCAAGCTGGCCAACGATTCCGATTTCGGGCTCGCGGGTGCGGTCTGGACCCAAAACGTACAGAAGGCCCACCGCGTGGCAGCCAAGATCAAGGCCGGCTCGGTGTGGATCAACGCCTACCGCACCGTCGCCCCCGGCGCCCCGTTCGGCGGCTACAAGTCCAGCGGCCTGGGCCGGGAGAACGGGCTGGCGACGATGCTCGAATACACTGAGACCAAGACCGTCTGGGTCGAACTGACGGGCGTGCCACGCGACCCGTTCACCCTGGGATAGCGATCGCGAGCAGCCCGCGCACCGACTGAACGCAATGGGGCGGGCAGCGGAGTTACCGGATGTCAAGTCAGCTCCAGGACGTGCCGCGCCAGTTAGTCGGAGTTTGCGGACAACGCACGGAGGCCGCCGTGCGAAGCGTTCCAGAGCAGGAAGGCAGGGTCACCATAGAGTCAAGATGGTGTACGTAGCGTGATTTCCCGGCGAAGAAAACTGCCCGCGGAGTTGGTCGACAACCAACAACGCGCCCAACTCGAATGGGCCCGTAACTCCGGCGCCACCCACACCATCAACGCCAAAGATCTCAACGCCGTGAAGAGCATCCAGGATCTAACCGATGGATTCGGTGCCGACGTCGTCATCGGCGCCGTCGGGCGCCGGAAACCCGGAAGCAGGCGTTCTGCGCGCGCGACCTGGCCGGAACCGTTGTCCTGGCCCCCGGCATGCGCCTGGATATGCCGCTGGTCGACTTCCTCTCCCGCGGCGGATCCCTGATCCTCCTGGTACGGCCACTGCCCCCCGAGCGCGACTTCCCCACCCTGATCAGCCTCTACCGCCAAGGCCGCCTGCCCCTGGACAAATTCGTCTCCGAACGCTTCAGCTTAGAAAAAGTCGAGCCGGCATTCCATCGATTGCATACCGGCGAAGTCCTGCGCTCGGTGGTCATGTTATGAGCGGGCGGCGCGGGCCGAGGTGGTGATGCGGCGCGACGGTCTGCGCATCGAGCGTCTCGTTGTGTCAGGGATTTCGAACTCGACAGTGGGAGTTGGCAAGTCGACAATAACGTGTGGATTGTTGGAGATGACTATGACGTAGTCGTCACCGACGCGCCACACGATCCGGCACCGATATTGTCCGCTCTCGACGATCGCAAGTGACTGCCGTTGTGTGCACTCACGCCGCAATGACCACATCACCGCCTCTGTCGACGTCGGATTAGAAGCGCTTTGCCCGGTTTGGGTGCACCCCGGTGACGACATGCTTTGGAACGAAGTGCATCCCGGCCTCGCATATGCCCCGTTGCACTCCGGCGAGCAGATCGGATTCGCCCGCACAGAATTGATGGTGCTCCACACGCCGGGCCACTCGCCGGGCTCGGTCTGCTTGTGGGTGCCCGATCTGGGGGCATTGTTCTCCGGTGACACCCTGTGCCACGGCGGCCCGGGTGCGACCGGCCTTTCGTTCTCCGACTTCCCGACCATCTTGGCATCGATAAAACACAAACTCGGCAAGCTAGCCTGAGACATTGTCGTCTATACCGGCCACGGGACACCACTCGAATAGGCGACGAGATCGTGAACTATGACGGCTGGGTCTCGCGTGGTCACTGACGATGAAGACTACGGCGATGAATATGCGGCCGCCCGCTAACGCTTGAATCGACTCGGTGTTGCTAAGCAACTTACTTTGAATCGCACGCGATCACCACTACGGCACTGATACCAGCTTAAGGTATCGGATCCGATCGATGTGGGTCTAACTCCCTCCGCCGCGTACGCATTCGTAATCGACCAGTTGAAGAATCGTGAGGTAGCCGACGCGCGAACGTCGGCCGTCTACGAGCGCACGTCCGATCGCGGCCTGTGCAGCCCACAGATCTGGCGCGGCGGCCGGCGGGTAACAGGCTCCGCCTTCAACGCAAATCGCCGGCTGCACGCCCGTTGGGCGCGCTTCGACGAGCGCTACAAGCGTCTGGTGATCGCCAATGCCGCAATCGCACCGGAACTGGCCGGCTCGTGCTGGTCGTTAGCCGTACTCGAGGACTGAGCACCGACATAACGTCCAGATGGAACAACCGGTGCAGGCGAGTGCCAGACTGAGAGACCAGCGTCCGCTCGATGCGGCTACCGTTGCCCTGCAACGTGTTAACCCTCGCCTCTAGACGAGCGGTCCACTCATGCGGAAAGTCCCGTCCTGCGACCAACCCACGTATACCCGACAGACCCAGCGTCGACACGATGCCAAACCAATCCATCTGGCCAACAAAGCGATGGCCGGGGCAAACCGTCACGGCCGCCGCTTCACCCTCCCCCTTGACAAACCAGCACCGCTATCAGAGCCTGGCGAACTCCGCAGTGGGGACTCGCCACCAACCCAGCACGAGCGGTCCAGTAAGAAACCACCGCTTTGGCAGCCGCCTCGCCAGCACATTAGAACTCTCGAAATCAATTCCGGCAGAGCCTTATTCACGTACCGCGCACGGGATTCGACTCGATGCCGACTCAGGCTTGGGCGCCACCGGCACTGAGTGCGCGAGCCGCCTCGGTGGTGTCGAAGTATTCGCGGAACAAGATCAGCCTGCCGTCACAGAAGCGCGCGAGTGTGATGTGGCGCTGGTCGTAATTTTGCGCGGACCCGCGATACTCCAGCAGGGCTCCATTGCCATCGGCCAACGGCATTACCCGGATATCGCTGAAGCTCAGACCCGGCAGGGCATCCCCGAGATTCGCAACACATTGCTCGATATCCGCATACCCGGTGACCCGCTGTGGCCAGCCAAGCGACGATGCATAAGGAAATTCCAGCACCAGATCGGGATGCGCGTTAGCCCAGAAGAATTCCATGTCGTTGCCGATCGCCCGAAGCATCTTCGTCACAAGCTCAGCTGTGTCTTTATTTCCACGGCGCATTGTTGAGTCCTTTGATGCAACTGGAGCGGCGGTCAATTATCCTGGCGTACATATGTCATGCGGGGACGGCCCGCTGCGACTAGAACCTCGCCCAGGTTCTTGCCGAATTCATCGGTGGTTTGCACCCATCCCGGTCCGCTAACACCGCCTCCGGTAGTGCAGATGTCCTTAATCATGTTGACCTACTTTGCTTTCCGCGGGTGCCTACAAATCGAGGACCAGTCGGGCTGAGCGCGATCTCGACACGCACACCATCATGGTTCGCCCTGCAGCGCGCTCTTGCGCACTCAATACCTCGTCACGGTGATCGGGCGTCCCTGATATCACTCTCATCTCACACGAGCCGCACACGCCCTCCTGGCAAGACACATCAATGTCGATGCCGGCTTCCGCAGCCACGTCGAGGATGGTGCGGTCCGCGGGCACGGTGACCCGGACACCAGATAGTGCAAATTCGACTTCGAAGGTGTCGCCCGTCTGCACGAGATCGACTGCGCGGCGCGCGAAGCGCTCAGTGCGGAGCCTGCGAGCGGGTAATGAAGCGCAGCTCTCTTCAACGGTACGGAGCATAGATTCGGGCCCGCAAGAATAGACCACAGTATTGGGGTTGCTCTGGGCGATGATGCTCGCCAGGTCCGCCACTCCATGGGTGTCGTTGGCCCAGAATGAAACTCGATCCGCACCGAAGGCGCACACTCTCTCAGTAAACGCCATCGTGTCGACCGAGCGGCCGCAGTACGTCAGGCGCCAGTCTGCACCTGTACCCGCGACGGCAGCGATCATCGGAAGTAACGGGGTGATACCAATGCCGCCGGCGATGAAGAGATAATGCTGCGCCGAAATGAGAGGAAAGTTGTTGCGGGGAAGGCTGGCTCCGATCCTATCCCCTTCTGAGACTTCCTCGTGGACATAGATCGATCCGCCCCGGCCGTCAGGTACGAGCAGGACTGCCACCTCCCATTGATGCCGATCGGTAGTGTTGCCGCACAGAGAGTATTGGCGAACATAATCGACTCCCCGGCAGACGAAATGTAGGTCGATGTGTGCGCCCGGCTCCCAAATTGGGAGATCGGCTCCGTCATCACGTGCGAGCGTAAGGCGGACGACCCTCTTTGCTACTAGATCGACGCGTTTGACCACCAGTTCGAGGTCGCGTGCAAGCATCGGCGCTCCTAAGTGAGTAGGGGGAAGTACGGTGGAGAACACTTTGTTGAGACGGGCAATTCGGAAAATTCAGAAGTATGGCTGCTCTGCTTGGCCCCAACTTGCGCCACAGTGTGAGCAGTTGTGTGGTCGATTGCATCTTCTGCGAACCGTTCATGCTGTGCGTAGCGGCACCGGAAGGAGCATCCGCAGACTTCGGCTATCCCATGTAGGGCTTGCGCAGTCCGGCTTGCTCGAGTTTGGGCATGACCTCGGCGTTGAAGCGGGCCAGTCCGTCGAGGAAATCGACGAATGACAGTGATACGCCGGTCACTCCGATATCGGACAGCTGGGAGAGCCGCTCGGCGATATCGTCGGCCGTACCTACCAACGGATATCCGCCATAGCCCGCCCGTAGATGCAAACTGAACTCATCCCACTGATGCGGCTCCATCGCCGAGGAATTCAGACCCAGGAAACGCGCGGCCGCCTCCCCCGCACTCATATCACCCTCATCGACCGCGAACTTCCTCAGATAGGCCTCGGCCTCCTCTTTGGTATCCCGCTGCACCACATAGGCAGTCGTCCAGGTGTCGACTTCCCGCCCAGCCGCGGCAGCATCCTCGGCCCGCTGCTCAACATGTGCCCGGGCGGTATCCAAATCAAAGCCGGTCAACAGCACATAACCGGCATCGGCATACTTGCTGATGAACTCCCGGCCGGTCTTGGACCCACCCGCGTTCATCACAGCCGGCAGCGGGGACTGCACCGGCTTGGGCTGCGAGTAACCGCCCTCGACCTTGAAGAACTCACCCTCGAAGTCGAATTCGCTGTCCTCGGTCCAAAACAGGCGCACCACCTCGTACCACTCCGAGGTGTAGGCATACCGGCGATCATGAGGAAGGAACTCCGAACTGAACATCCTGAACTCCGGCTCAAACCAGCCATTGACGATGTTCAAACACACCCGCCCACCACTGATGTGGTCGATCGTCGCCACTTGTTTGGCGATGACAGCAGGATGGTTGGCCTGCACATGCGACGTCGTCACAAGGGTGATGCGATCGGTGACAGAAGCCAGCCCCGCCGCCCAGCCGACCGTGTCGAAATTACGGCCGTTGAAACCGTTGTCCCCGATCTGTTTCCACCGCGCGACCGGTACCAGCGCCTCGAAACCCGCCCGATCAGCGACCTGCGCGATTTGCTTGGTGTACTCCCATGTCAACAAAGGAATGTCGTCAGACACGCTCATCGCGCATCCACGATCACAATTGAGACCGAACAAGCCCAACTTCAACTTATTCTCCGAAAACAGGGCATTGGTCTTGCGGCGATCCTGACGCTCATCGGCAGGCACTGAATGAGACACGATTCTCCCTAGGACCTAAGACTGATCAGGTTCTGCGATTAACGACCTGGCCGACGCCATCGGTGATCGTGGCACCTTGCCAGGCTCAAACGCGGGCACAGCCAGGACTGGGACACAAACTCATGCGCAGCAGACGCTAGACTTCGGCGATCACTGAATTCTGGGTCGGATAAGCGGATTCCGAGAACTAGCACCCCGGTGGGACGCGAGAAGACTGCCGCGCAGGACTCGAAGCGCTGTCGACGGCCTGAGCAGACTCTGTGGCGGCTCCATGAGGTTGACTACACGCAAGAAGGCTGCCGATACGTCCGGGTCGCGCGAGCCCGCCTTCCACACCTGGTCCAGGTAAGTGTTCATTAAGCGGACCTGCGGTGACTGCTTGCCCGGCACTCCTGGCAGTCGGCCGTCACCATTCGCCGCGATACTCCAGGGAATGTCGATGATGTCCGCCGCCGCCTTGTAAAACCGTCGTGGGAGCGCGTCGAGACCCTCCTGGAGGCAGTCGCGCAACGCAAGAGCCTGACATGCCGACGAAGTCATACCCTGTCCGTAGGTGGGACTGAAGCTCGTGATCGCGTCGCCGTACGCAAGATAACCTTCGGGTACGTGAGGCAGACGTTCGTATCGTCGGCGCGCGCAGGCGGGATAGCGCATCCGCACCGGGTCGGAAAGTGGTTCGGCATCTCGGATGACGTCGTAGACTATGGGCGCGGAGAGCGTCGCAGCGTATGCCGTGTAGCCTTCGTGGTCCAGAGGTGCCGCGTCGCCATTGACGCCCCCTAGAGTGACAATCCATCTGTCCCCCTCCTGGGCGAGCATCGCTCCGACGCGGGGGAAGGCAGGTGACATCACAGTGTTAGTGGTCATCATGCTCGGGTCGCGCCGATACAGCCGGGTTCCGTAGACCAAGCCGACCTCGACCGTCTCGGTTTCTGGCACGGGGAAACCGAGGGCTTGCATCCAACTGACTCCCCGCGCAGCCCGGCCGGTAGCATCCAGCACCAGGTCGGCATACAGCTTTTCCCCCGGCCCTTGTTCGCCATTGCGCAGCAGCCGAACGCCGATCACGCTGTCATCTCGAATCGAGCCAAGTAACCCGGAAACCTCACATCCATCAAGCACTTTGAGGTTCGGAATGGCGAGCACCCGCGCCCGAATCCTGGATTCCAATAGCGGTCGACTCGATCCCAACGCCACAAGGCCAGATGGCCGATGGGCGAGCGTGCGCCCATCGCTGATCCAACGGATTTGAGACTGAACGTCTACCTTGGGTACGCCCAGAGCTACCAGCTCATCGGTAAGCCCGGCGAACAATTCCTCCATCGCTTCGCGACCGCGGGCCAACAGCATATGCGCGTGCCGGCCCTGGGGCACACCCTTCCGCGGCTCGGGCGAGGGGTCCAGAACGTCTCTCTCAATAAGCGTGACCTGCGCGTACGTATCGCTGAGAATCCTTGCGGCCATCAGGCCACCTAGGCTGGCTCCCAATACGACAGCGTGATCAGTGTGCAGAACCATGTGGCCTTCTCCTTGTCAGACAACGACATCCGTCGATGGCGCAAATCTCACACCACGCGGTGTGGGCTGTGTCATCATTCGACACCGAGGCGGTGGAGCCGACTACTGGCTGAAACACAAAGTCGTCAGCGGCGCTTGGCTCCAAAGCCAATCCGTCGATCATCGTGACGACCACCAGGAACAGGGCCATGGAGAACTGGGCGAAGCATCTAACCGGTAGGCCACCGCGGGGGCCTGAGCATGAATGGCTTGGACCCGATGGCGCGCTGGTATGCGACCATCTGGGAGAAGGTGCCGTGTCGTGGGCCATCGAAATCGGTGAGTCCAGCGCAGCGAAGATGAGCGAGGAAGTTCCGCTACTCGACCAGACTCCTTCACTGTTCAATGTGCTGCGCCGCGGCACAACATCATCGATCTTGAGGGCCTTGATGCTGGTCACGGGCCTCACGGGCCCCGAGACTTCGCTGGCCAGCGCTGAGGCAGTAGCGATAGCGCGAGATCTCGCCCAGCGGGGGCTGCAGTTGCACGATGTGCTGCGAATCATCCGCATTGGCTATGCAGTGCTCGCCACAGCGCTGCTGGATGCCATCGTAGAGTTCGACGGTCGTGCACATGAATTGCGACGAGTTTCAGTCCTGTTGTTCGATGTGGTCGACGACTTCGCCAGCATCCTCACCACAGCCTTCGTCGAGGAAGAGCGCCTCAGGGAAGCCGATGCTTCCGCCGCTCGTTTGGACCTTCTGCGAACCTTGATTGACGGCAGGCCGGTCGACAACGCAGCGGCTACACGCCTTCTCAGCTATCCGCTCAACGCCGAGCACATAGCCCTGATCGTTTCTAGCGATAAGACCGAAAGTATTGATCCCGTTGACCTTCGGCATGTCGTGGATCCCGTCTTCAACGCGTGGGCGGCACCGCTAGCGAAGCTCATCGTCCCCATCGGTGCGCACAGTCTGTGGGCCTGGGCCGCATTTGCGCCGTCGGCCACTCGTCGAGTCGATTCCCGGCTTCCCAATTACGACAAAGTCAACGTGGCGGTAGGCCAACCTGGGCGGGGAGTTGGTGGATTCCGGCGTTCTCATCTCGAAGCCAAAGCCGTCGAGCGACTCCGAGCGCTATCGGAGTCGGTTCGGCCTACCACCATTGAACACCGCGACGTCGACCTCGACGCCCTCCTCCTGATGGACACGCAAGCAGCAATGCAGTTCGTGAGCCGCTACCTTGGACCGCTTGCCAGCCCAGACCCACGCATCACCGAGTTGCGCGCCACGCTCGAACTCTATCTGGAGCATGACCACCGCCTTAGCGAAGTCGCTGAGCTGAAACATATTTCACGAAACACCGTCACGTATCGGGTGCAGCACGCACTCGATATGTGCGCACACCCAGCCGGCGAGAGCACGACAAGGCTGCGAAACGCACTACATATTCAGCGATGGCTCCCTGGTGACAACCTTGAGCAGAGCTCCGCCGGACGCAGTGATGAGTAGCCGATGGCTCGGCATACCATGAACGCGTATACGGCGGCCAACCTCCGCAGTTCACATGGCGTCGGTGCGGCGGGCCTCGTAGAGCCGGACGCTGCCCTGTACGCCCCTAAGACGCACGGCCTCGGCGAACGACCACTCGACACCGACAGGATCACCGATTGCGTTGCGGGCGGACTCAGCCACGCGCACCGTCCCCGCCGGTGCCGCGCTGGTGACCCGACTAGCCAAGTTGACCGGACTGCCATACCAGTCTCCGCCGCGATTCGCGGCACGACCAAACGCCAACCCCACACGCAACTCCGGCAAATCGTGTGTACCAGCCGCATCAACGAGTTCGAGCACCGTCATCATCAGCTTCAGCGGGTCCGCGCACACCATCATCACAGCGTCCCCGATCGTCTTCACGAACTGCACCGGCCGGACGACGATGTCGCGGGTCAGATCCGCCAGACGCACAGCGACAAGGCTCAGATCCGCCGGAGCCATCTTCTCTCCCAATCGAGTGAAGCCAACAATATCGGCAAAGGCCACGGCAACATCGCGGGCCTCCGGCACCGTGCCCGAAGCTCGCTCGACGGCGTTAATCGCCTCTGTCTCATACGAATGCCGCAACGCAACCCGTAGCAGCTCGTCCATCATGGGTACTAGCAACGGTTTGGCCTTGCGGGTGAACTCTTCAAACGCTCTGGCCAATTCGAGCTCGGACGCGCCGGGGCTGAGCAGCGCCTGCAGTGCCGCTCGGCGCATAGTCACCGCCGCCCCCGTCAAACCCTCCATGAGTTGGCGCACTATCACGACGATCCAGGCGGCATCGATCCCGATATCCACCAGCCGTGCGGCATTGACCACTGATTCAGCATCCGCACGCGACAACACGGCGGCGTCTGGATCCTCCACACGAACCAGTCCGATCGCACGCTGGAGGTCCTGCAGGAACTCCGGATTCACACCGCTTGACTGCGCAACCTGTCGCAGTGACACCACGGTTCCGTCATCACCGATAAGCCGATTGGCAGGCAACAACATGGGACTGAACGAATTACAGATTTGATCAATGGAAAAGCCGTGTCCCAACAACCAGAGTACGAGTTCGGCACGTTCCTCGCACGCCCCTGCTTGCAGGCCCTCGAACAGTCCGAGGGCCTCCATGTCTCCGCCACCCAGGTGGTTCACCACTGGCTCAACGTATCTCACCGAGACGCACGCGTGGACTCACATCGGTTACCCGCAACGCTGAAGCGGAGGCGTCAGCACCATCCTCCAGCGCACGTGCTGCCGCTGGCCGCTTTGTTTCAGGCTTTGTCAGCCGGGCCCAGCAGAATTCCCCTTGCAATGCCAGCGGCTGAGCGGACATGTTCCGCAGAGGCGGTCCACGCCGCTTCGGCCTTGCCTCTCGTGGCCGCCGTGGTGATCGCGCGTAGCTCAGCGATCGTATCCGAGGTACGGCCTGGGGCGCAGAGCGTCAGGCTCCGCAATAGGCTCGTCCGTGCGTGGATTCCGCGCAGCGTGTTGCGCAGGACAGGATTGGCGGCACCGTCCAAGAGTGCGTCGTAATAGGCATCTTTCGCCGCAAGCACCTTGCTGAGATCGCTTTTCTCCAAGGTGGCTTCGACGTCGGCCATGCGGCGGTCAAGAATCGCCCGTTGCCGTGCCGTGGCTCGTTCGGCGAAGGCACGCCCGGCGAGGGCTTCGAGGACCTCGCGGACTTCGTACAATGCAGCTGCGTCTTCGGCTGTCACAGTGGCTACTACTGGTCCGCGCTGAGGCAGAATCTCGACTAGCCCTTCGGATTCGAGTTGGCGCAGCGTTTCTCGGACGACAGTACGGCTGACCTCGAAGCGATCGCAGAGCGTTCGCTCGACCAGTCGTTCGCCGGCGGCGAATTCTCCGGCCACGATGGCGTCGCGCAGCAGGCGGAGCACTTGCGCGCGCAGCGGTGCCGCGTCCCTACGTACCTCGGACATCCTCCTCCTCGTGGGCTTACCTCGGTCAGTTACTACCAGAGCCGCCGTCGTGGACGCTCACAGTGGGCTCGAGTCCTTCGACTCGGACGATATCCTGCCAGGCGTCGAATCCGGTTTGGAAAGCAACGACGCCGGCTTCAGGAAGGCTGATCTCAATCGCCTCGAGAATTTCCTCCGGGGTTAACCCGAGATCAAGGGCAACCCGGATGTGGCTTTGAATGTGCCCTTTGGAGGCACGCATGACAGTGAGGCTGACGATGAAGATCAGCTCCTTGGTTTTGCGGTCAAGCCGGCGCTGCTCGAGATACGCTGCAGTGACGAGGTTGTTGGTCGCCTGCAGGACCCGGAAATCGGTCTTGGCCATCACTTTGTGATAGTCGAGCACGTAGCCTCGCTTGCGGGCCATATCGTCGATGTAAGCCTGCGCATCACTCACATTTTCGGTGCTCACATCTCCCAAACTGAGTTCGCCGGTCACGTGTTCTCCTTCTAGTGAATTCGCTTCCCGCCAAGGCCGGGTCATTTACATTCTCCTGCAGCGCCTTTGGCAATGACCTCGTCATGGGCACCTCCCAGCGACCGGATCGCGTACCCGGCGGGCGGTCGATGACGACGTCGGCCGCCGAGTTCGAGCGCAGGTGATAGTCACCGCATCACTGCCAATTCGCGCGCATAGTTGCCGCCCATCATCCTGACGACGCGGCGAGCAAGACCGTGCGGTTCGATACCCTTCTCGACCATCTGGTATACTATAATACAGTATTACTCTAGGATCAAGCCGCGAGGCTGCACTCACGGGCGGGACGTATCTGGCCTTCACGACCCAGCCACGCCTCAGAACTGTTTGGGAGCAACGACATTGAGCATCCTGTTCATTGGCTTGGGAGCGATGGGGGGACCCATGGCGACCAATCTCGCCCGCGGCGCCGAGCCTGTCGTGGTCTACGACGTCGATAGCGCCGTTGCACATAGGTTGGCCACCACGACCGATGTCGTCGTCGTCGACTCACTGGACCCTCTGCCCGCCGGGATTACGACGGTTATACTGATGGTCCCCGATAGTCGTGTCGTGGAGGACCTGCTCACCGGATCCGGGGCGTTGCTCGACAGTCTGCCGCCCGGCGCTCTGGTGATCGATATGAGCTCGTCGGAACCAGAAAGCAGCCGACACCTGGCCGCGGTGGCCGAAAAGGCCGGCATCGCATTCATCGATGCGCCCGTCTCTGGCGGTGTGCCCCGAGCTCAGACTGGTGAACTGGCAATCATGACTGGCGGTGCCGCCGAAGTGGTCGAGCGCGCCACGCCGATACTGCACCTGGTCGGCAACAACGTGTTCCACGTCGGCGGACCAGGGTCCGGTGATGCCGCGAAAGCACTCAACAACCTGCTTTCAGCAACCAACATCGCCGCTACCGCCGAAATACTGAGCGCTGCAGGCCGTTTCGGCATCAATCCCGCAAGAATGCTTGAGGTCATCAACGCCTCCACCAGCCGCAGCCAGGCCAGTGAGTTCAAGTTCCCACGGCACGTGCTCTCCGGCACGTTCGACTCCGGTTTCGCGATGCAGCTCTTGCTCAAGGATCTCGCGATCGCGCGCACCCTGACCACCGGCGCCGGCTTGGACACGCCCGTGACAGACGCCGCCCACACCGTCGCCCAGAGTTCTCGCGACACTCTCGGCACCACTGATCACACCGAGATTGCCCGCTATTACGAATCCAGGAACCACGTTCCACTCCGCGCCTGAGGCGGCCATATTCCCAATCTGCTTGGTGGACAGTCAAACCATGCCCGCGAGGCATGCGGGCATAGCGAATGGCTATTTCCGTGAGCGTGACATTCTGATTCATGATGGTTGCATGAAGGTGTCGGCTCGGTGAGCACACCCATGCGACCCCCGCTGGCTGGGATCACGGTCGTCGCCCTCGAGCAGGCGGTGGCGGCGCCGTTCGCCACGCGCCAACTCGCCGACCTCGGCGCCAGGGTGATCAAAATCGAACGACCGGGGACAGGTGATTTCGCCCGCGGCTACGACCCCACCGTGCCCGGCCTGGAGCCACCATGGTCGTCTCCCCCGACGGCACGGTGGCCGGTTCGGTGTCCGGCGGTTGCGTCGAAGCGGCCGTCTACGAACTCGCCAACGAAGTAGTGGCCAGTGGGCGACCCGAACTGCAGCGCTACGGGATATCCGACGACGACGCCTTCGCCGTCGGCCTGACCTGTGGCGGGATCATCGACATCTTCATAGAGCCGGTGTCCCACAACACCTTTCCCCAATTAGAGGCCATCGCCGACAACATCGACGCGCACCGGGCGACCGCCGTCGCCACCGTCATCGCCCATCCCGACGCGACCTGGCTGGGACGACGGCTGATCATCGGACCAGATACCGTCGAGGGGTCGCTGGGCTCCGTCCGAGCCGACCAGGCGGTGACCGACGACGCCAGAGGCCTGCTCGCAGCGGGCCGCACCGCCGTACTGTCATACGGCCCTGACGGCCAGCGCCAGGAGACCGCCATGGAAGTGTTCGTCGCCAGCCACACCCCGCCGCCGCGGATGCTGATCTTCGGTGCCATCGACTTTGCCTCTGCCTTGGCCCGCCAGGGGCGTTCCTCGGGTACCGCGTGACGGTGTGCGATGCGAGACCGGTCTTCGCAACTCCTGCCCGCTTTCCCAATGCCCACGAGGTGATCGTCGACTGGCCCCACCGTTACCTGGCCGCACAAGCCGACCACGGTGCGATTGATTCCAGGACCGCGATCTGCGTGCTGACTCACGACCCCAAATTCGATGTCCCCGTCCTGCAGGTCGCGCTGGGCCTGCCCGAGATCGGCTATATCGGCGTGATGGGGTCTCGCCGCACCCACAACGACCGGCTCAACCGGCTCCAGAAGGTCGGTCTGACCGACGCTCAGCTGACGCGGTTGGCCAGCCCGATCGGCCTCGACCTCGGCGCCCGCACCCCCGAAGAAACCGCCGTGTCCATCGCCGCGGAAATCATCGCCCAACGCTGGGGCGGCCACGGAAGACCACTATCCCAATTGGCCGGCCGTATCCACCACAAATGATGAGACCTCGCCGTTACTGTGCCGGCTTGCCATAGACGACTGCCCCCACACCGATCGGACGGAAGTCCCTTGGAATACTGAGGAATTCGACGGTCATCCGCGGGTCAGCCGCACGGCCGAGTGCGACGAACGCCGACTTGCTATAGGTTCGCAGCAGGCTGATCAGGGCGTCGTGCATTATAGGTCGCCGCTTCGGGGACACGGCTGCCACGACACCCATCGCGGGTAGCATCAAGCCCAACACTGCGAGCAAAAGTGGTGCAGCTGGCCGCATTCCATCGATTACGACGAACCGCTTACCCACGCGCGTCGCTTCGGCGATCGCGCTCCAGGCGGTCGCGGGCGGCAGATGGTGGAATGCCGCAGAGAAGACTACCAGGTCGTAGCTGTCGTCCGGAGCATCGATGTGCGTCGCGTCCATGACGTGGGTGGACACGCGCGGATCCGCCCCCAACCGTCCCGACGCGATCGCGTCCACCAGCGTCGGGTTAATGTCGGTGACGGTCACCTGTGCGGATGGGTGGACGGCCAGAAGGTGGGCCGACAGCTCGCCATGGCCGGCTCCCAGCTCAAGCACCTTGGGCGCGACGGTAGCGCCGAGCAGGCTCGCGACGAGGCGGGCCTGCTTCTCATGGGTGCCGGCCCGCTCACCCATGCGCTGCAAACAGTCTATGAGGATCTGCTTGACTTCGGCGGGGACGTCGTCGCGGTCGAGATACTCGAGCCGATGGGTCTGCAGGTGCCGATCCAACCAACTCGCCCCTGGACCTCCCCGCGGCATATCCGCGACGTTCATGCCATCAGTTGACCGAGGGGTCATGTCCCACTCCTTCCAGCTTGTTTACATAAACTGCAATATATGCACTTATTGTACTCGGCGCCCGGATTGATGCGCCCCTTGCCCGATCGGCACAATGTCGACATGGCTGACCCGACCGACCTGCGCAGACGTCGCCGGCACCAGACAACCAGTGAGATTCACCAAGCCGCCTTGAAGCTTGCGCGCCAGCGAGGCTACGAGAACGTCACGATCGAGCAGATCAGCTCCGAAGCCGGGGTGTCACAGCGAACGTTCTTCAACTACTTCCCCACCAAGGAAGCAGCCGTCGCGTACGCCCCGCTGAGAATCCCCGACGACCTGGCAGCAGAGTTCATCGCGCGCGGCAAGGCGCAACGCTCCATCGTCCTGAATGAGTTGATATCCGTTATCGCTGAGCACCTCGATCGGGAACCGCCGTCCCGACAACACTCTGACGACATCAAAGCGGTTGCGCTGCAGAACCCTAACGTGCTCTCAGCGATGCTGAGCACTTTTGAAGCATTCTTCGCTTCGATGGCCCAGATAGTGGCTCGCCGCCTGGGGTCACGCTCGGATGAGGAGATCCCACAGCTCATTGCTGGGTTGGCGCTGGCCACGGTGCGCGTTGGCCTCGACCAGTGGTCCCAGGACGAACCCGCTGAGCTTGACACACCGGTTCCCTACGTACGTCGGGCCGCCGGTCTCCTGCCCAGCCTCCTCTCCGACGACGACAGCCCCACCGGACCCAAGTCTTCCACGAGGCGCAAAAAGCAAGGGACACAATCACAATGACGGCAAACCCGGGCGACACAACGTCCTCATGACCGCACGAGCCCTGTTGAAACGGGACAGCAGTGGTCCCACCCGTGCCGGTGGGAGCTCCACCGGTAGCTGAAGAACCACCCGTGGGGGCGTGCTTCCTCCGTAGCACCTCGAGACGCGCGGCCTTGCCGAGGTGCAGGACGGTCTTTGGGTGACGGAATAGGTTGAAATCCCCGACGTAACCACCGCCGATCGTGTAGCGATCGATGCTCGAGGTATGCCAGGCAATCATTTCTTCGTCCTGTGACTCGTCCTCATAACCGGCGTAGACCTCGATCAAAGTTTCGACGAACAAGCTGTACAACGCGTTGGGACGTGCCTGTCTCATACCGGGAATGAGCCAGACGCTCGATCGCGGTGTCGGCAGCGAATCGATGATGGCCTTCGTGTCCCACCACAGCTACTGGTCATCCTCAGCGATGAACACGTTGTCCGTCAGGTACTGGAATCCCTACGAGATGCAGCAGATCGAAGAGCGCGTACAGTTCTTTCATCGAGCAGGGCTCCGCCGGTTGCCACACCAGCGCCGGATCAAGACCGGGAGCGGTTGTCAGCGGAGACATCAATGCTCTCGCGTGGTCGAGGTCGTCCGCGAAACCGTATGGGTCACGATCAATACCGTGCCGTCACTTCCCGATAACGGTTCCTCCCGGCAACGAGCATCGCAGGACAACCGGCATCCATCAGTGCCTTGTTGGTGTCGAATTACCACGGAATCAGCTCGTCGTACGCCGACAGCGCATAGTTGCTCGCGTCCCCACAGGAAGAGCAATCCAAACAAACGAGTTCGTCTGGTATTCTGCCACATTATTATATCAGCTAATCAAATCCCAGGAGGAGACCCGGATGGCGGTAGAAACCATGAAAGCTGTACGGCTGCACCGTTATGGACCGCCCGATGACAGCCTCGTCTACGATGACGTCCCCAAGCCCCGGGCCGGTGCAGGCCAGGTACTGATTCGAAACGAGGCTGCCGGAATCAACTTCGCCGACATCGAACAACGCCGCAACAACTACCCGTTCCAACCTCCGCTGCCCCACATCCTGGGAGCTGAATTCGCCGGCACCGTGGAGGCGGTCGGCGACGGCGTGTCCGGCGTCCAGGTGGGCGAGCGTGTCTTCGGTTTCTTGTCGGGAGCTGAGCCTGCTGGTTACGCGCAGTATGTTGTCGCCTCGGCTGACGCGGTCCACCCGTTGCCGGCCAGCCTCGGGTACGCCGAGAGCACAGCGCTGCTCGTTCAGGGACTGACCGCATACTTCCTGCTGCGCGACGGCGTGCGGCTGGTCGACGGCGATTCGGTCCTCGTGCTGGCCGCCGCGGGGGGCCTGGGGTCAATCGCCGTTCAACTCGCGCAGATCATGGGCGCGCGCCACGTGATCGGGGCGGCCAGCACAGCGGACAAAAGGCGTCTGGTTTCCGACCTCGGTGCCGACGCCACGATCGACTACACCCAACCCGACTGGAGCACGCAGGTGCTGGACGCGACAGGCGGCCGCGGCGTCGACGCCGCGCTGGTCAATGTCGGCGGCGAGGCCTTCACGCAATCGATCGCCTCGCTGGCGCCATTCGGACGCCTCAGCGCCTACGGCGGCGCCGACAAGTCCACGCCCGTCATCGATTTCGAAGCCGAATTCAAGGCGGGACGACTCGCCGCGAATCAGACGCTCGGATTCTTCACCCTTTACCCGTACCTGTCCGATGGCGCCGCGGTGAGGTCAGCCCTGGCTGTGCTCACCGACCACGTTGCCACCGGCCGATTGCGGATCAGGGCGGATCTGCAGCTTCCCCTGTCGCAAGCCGGGGAGGCACACCGACTGATAGAGAACCGCAGGACAACGGGTAAGGCCGTTCTAATGCCCTGGGCTGATTGACGGGTTGCACGCCGAAATCCGCACGCGGGTCGTGGTATCGCCAAATCTGCAGCCGTGGTATACATCTCGCGGCTCGATGAGCCCGTGCATGCGGACTCCAATACCGCCCCACACCCACCGGACACAACCTGATGGAGCCACCGCTGTGAGCATCTTCCAATTACGCGTCTACACGCTCATGGGCGAGCAATCGCTCGACCTCTAGCAGGACGAGGTCTCCCGCCGACACCTTTCGAGTTCGCGACGCTTCGACATCACCCTGCGCGACATCTGGACCTGCCCCGAGGAGAACGCACACAAACTCTATGTGCCGCCACCCGGGGGGTCGTCTCGCTCGACGTGCCCGTTTGACCTGTCTCCATGGCATGGCGCGCTGGTGAGCAGCTGGAACTGCTGATCTCGACACAGGCGACGGCCGACGGGAAATCTACGGCGGAAACGGAAGTATGACGTTCTGGACCGACGCACGCTACCCATCGAGGCTCGCGGTCAGCCGCGTTCCACGCTAAGTGACCGACTCACCGCGTCTGCATCCGTAGCGATCAATTGCGAGTGTGACTTCCGCACCGCAATTACGCGCCGGTAATTCATGCCTGCTTCGACAGCTCTGGCTCCACGCTATGCGGGGCCACGGCCTGCGCAGCGACGCGGGTTGTGCCGGCGATGTTGTGGATGGCGATGTGGCCGATGTAGCCGTCGGGGCGAATCAGGAACAGCGTGTCTCGGGACAACCCGTAGATCTCGGCGAATTGTCCAGTCGGGTCGGTGAATACACCGTCGGGTAGGTCGCGCTTGCCACTGGTGTCGATGATGACGCGTGTGAGTTGCGCGCCGGCGGTGGGCCAGTCGAGGTCGGCCAGCACGGCGGCATGCGGACCGTAGGCCAGCGCGGTGAAGTGCGGCCCCCGGTACGCGTCAAAAAGCCGCACACGACGGCCGCCTTTGGTGACGAGGTCAGCATCCGGCGCGCGGTCACCGACGCGCAGCGTCGCGGTGCGGTCCGAGGCCAGGGGCGCCAATGGTCCGCCGTGGTAGGTCAGGGCAAGTTGCTTTTCGTCCTTGCCGCGTCGGATGCTGGAGGGGTCAAATTTACCGATGCCTTCGTATTTCTCGGTGGAGAGGCCGAGCACGCCGGCGGCGATGGGTTGTCGTTCTTGTTCGTAGGTATTGAGGAGTTGATCATCGGCTCCGGCCAGGACTTGGCCGAGTTTCCACCCCAAGTTGTAGGCGTCGCCGATGCCGGTGTTGAGGCCCTGGGCGCCGGCCGGGGTGTGTACGTGAGCGGCGTCGCCGGCTAGCAGGACGCGGCCGCGGCGGTAGTTGGCTGCGAGGCGAATGTTGGGGCGAAACACCGACTGCCAGGCAATGTCATGAAGCCCGAGCCGCTTGTTGCGGGTGTGTGCCTGGACGCGCGCGTTGATCTGCGCCAGGTCCTGCGGGGCCGCTTCGTCGGCTGAGAGCCGGATCATCCACTGGAATGTGTCGCTGTGGGGCAGCGGGCAGGCGCCCACGAAGCGGCCCTTGATGCCGGGCCATACGTGCCAGTACTCGCGGGAGAGCCCGCCCGAGACGGCGGCGTCGACAATGAGGATGCGGTCGGCGTCGTCGGTGGTGCCACGGAACTCGATTCCGAGGATCTTGCGGACCCGACTGGCGCCGCCATCGGCACCAACGAGGTAACGCGCGGTGATGTGCTCGGCCCCGGCGGGGGTCGTGACGTACGCGCTGACATGGGAGCCATGGTCGGTGAACTCCTTTAGTTCGGTGTCGAATTCGACTCGGCCGCCGAGAGATTCGAACCGGGCGTGCAGCACCCGGTCGGTGTGGTACTGCGGGATCAGCCAGGTATTCGGGTATGGGACGTCGGGGCCACGTCGTCCTTTGGCCATCATCCGGAAGGGGATGGTGATCGGGCCGAGATGGATGCCCATCGGCGGGTATAGGGCGCCCTGGTTGATGATGTCGGGCAGGGCGCCCAGATCGTCGAAAACCTCGAGGGTGCGGGGCTGGATGCCTTTGGCGCGCGATCCGTCGAAGGCGTGCGTCGCCTTGTCGATGAGGCGTACCGCCACGCCGCGGCGCGCGAGGTCGATCGCCAGGGCAGTGCCGGCGGGCCCGGCGCCGACGATCAGGACATCGGTGCTGTTGGTCGTTGTCATGGGTCAGGCCGATCTGTCGAAGGTGTCGTAGAAGGTCGCCAGAATGTTTGCGACCACGACCGGGCGTTCAAAGGGCGCCATGTGGCCGCAGTCGTCGATGACGTGGCATTGGCTGGGCCGCAGCAGCTTGCGGACCTGATCCAAACTACTGATTGGGGTGACGTGATCGTCACGGCCCCAGATCAATTGGATTGGCACAGCCAACGTGCCGGTGTGCTGATACAGCTCGGCGCGGTCGAACAAACCAAAGTGTCGCAGTGTCTGGAAGAAGGCGTAGATCGAGCCTTCGTATCGGTAGGCGTCACCGATCATGGCTGACAACTCCGCAGCGCGATTCGGGTCTGCGACGTTGTGTCCCAGGTGCTGCTCGAGGATGCGGCGCCCGACGCGTTCGGCGATGATGCTGGTTGTGATGTCGTTGCCCAGCAACAGCCTCTGGAGCGCCGGTCGGCGGCTCAGGCCGGCCGGTCCCACCAGGGTCAGGGTGGCGGTGCTGGCTACGTGTTGGCTCACATAGGCCATAGCGATCAGCGCACCCATCGATGTCCCCACGATGTGGCATGGAACGGGCAGCTCAAGACGCTCGATGAGCTCGTCGAGTTGGCGCACGAACAACGCTTCGTCATAGCGAGCGATGACGCGGTCGGAATAGCCGCGCCCGTAGCCGCTGTAAGCCAGGGTCCGCAGTCCGCAGGCATGCAACTCAGCAGTCAGTTCATCCCAGTAGAACAGAGGAATGGTCAACCCACCGGCCAGGACGACGACGTCGCCGCCGTCAGGGCCGGTCAGCTCGTAATGCGTGATGCCATCGGACAACTGAATATAGTTGCCGCGCACTTCGTGTCGCGTCGCGGCATCGAGTCGGCGGTCTTCTGTAGTCGCGACGAAGTACTTCATTGAGCGTTCCTGTACGGAAGGGATTGCAGGAATTCGGTGATCGCGTCGGCCACCCAGGCGGGGTCTTCCTCGGGGAGCAGATGCCCGCCGTCGGGATGGATTTTTTCGGTGCTGTCGGCGATGTCGCGGATGAAGTGTTGGCCGTCCATGTCGGCGCTGCGCAACACCAGGGTGGGCACGCTGATGTAGGGAATCTCGGCGCTGCGGTCGGGTTGGTCGGTGGTGAGGAAGTCGACGAACGCCGAACGGTTGCCTGGCCGATTCCACAACCGGTGCGCGCGTTCCACCATGGCGGTGTCGACGATGCCAGAATTCGGTCCAACAGCTTGGCGCAGGCTGCGCTCGACGGCGCGGCGGGGCATGAACCGTCGCAACAGTTGACCGACAATGGGGTTGTGCGCCAGTGCCATCGCGGCCGGCAGTTCCTTGTCCGGATAACCGGTTGCATTGATCAACACCAACCCGGTGAGCTTCAGGTGCTCGGGGTGATCGAGGGCGAGGTTCCAGGCGATGTTGCCGCCCAATGAGTTGCCGACTACCGCGCATCGCTCGACACCGGTGGTGCCCAAGAAGCGAGCGAGCGCCGCGGCATAGGTCGCGACCCGGTAATCGCGGTCGGGGCGCGGCCCCGTCACACCGAAACCCGGCAGATCCGGCCGGATCACGTCGAAGGAACCCCACAGTCGTTGCGCGACAGCTTCCACTCCGAACAGCGATGAGGCGCTGCCATGCAGCAGCACCACTGTCGGCCCCGTTCCGGAGCGCTTGTAGTGGATCCGCATTCCGTCGACCGCGGCGAACCGCGAGTTCGGCTGAACATCGATATCGTCGGATTTCATAATGGATACAGTGTTGCCGTTAATATGGAGGGTGTCAAGAGCCGTCATACTCGGCCGCGTGGGCACGTCATCTTCGGAAGCCGAGCCGGTAGAGCAGGGCCCGCGGCGGTCTCGGGGGCCGTCCGCCCCTGCCGCTGGACCGGATCATCGCGGCAGCCGTCGCGGTCTTGGACGAGGACGGCGCCGACGCGCTGTCGATGGGCAACCTCGCTCAGCGCCTCGACTCGGGTACCGCGACGTTGTACCGCCACTTCACCGGACGGGCGGATCTGGTCGCACAGGTCGTCGACGGTGTCCTGGCCGACGCACACCTCGACGACGAGGCCACTGACGGCATGGCCTGGCAACAGGCGTGTACAACGTTGGCGCACAGTTTGTTTGATGTGTTCGCCGCCATCCCAACGTTGCACCGTTGTTGATCGAACAGATCCCGATCGGACCCAACGCGATGCCCAGCGCGAACAGGCAATCGCCTTGCTGCCCCGATCGGGCTTTACGCCCTCGCTGGCCGCCCAGGCCTGCGACAGTCGCACGCTACGTCTTGGGATTTGCGGCACAACTGTCCAGGCCGGATGCCGGAAGCGATGGCAACGGGGTATGGCGAACCCTGAATCTGCAGACCTTTCCCGCCAGCGTCAGCGTGGCCGATCATCTGCCGGTACCGCTGGAGCAAGAGTTCGCCTTCGGACTGCAACTTCTCATCACCGGCCTCAGCCAGCTTGTGCACCATGCCGATAAACGCGCGCCCGACGGCGGGCACGGAACGGTTAGGCGACGCTGAGCACGACGACAGCGGCCGCCGCGACCGTCGTCATGACGGCAGGCACGACCGCGGTCAGCGGCCGCGGGCCGCGGGCCCGACGGTGAGAGATGCCGGCGCCGTCCATGAACAACACCACGGCCGCCGCGGTGACGGTGGCCATGGGGCGAAAGAACATGCCTGCGGTCAGCCCGATGGGAGCAGCGATCTCGGCCAACCCGATCAGCCCGCTCGGCGGTGTGCTGATCGCCCGAAGCGCGGAGTTCTTGCCAGCATCGCCAACATCGAGGCGGTCATGATCGACGCCGACATCGAAGACGTCAAAGAGCGGTTACAGCGGTCGGGCGAGCGATTCGCCCACAAGATCCGCTTCCGGCGTGCTCGCCCGCACACGACGCCGAGTGGTGCGAACCATCGTCCGCCGACACCTCCGGCGCCAGACACACGCCGGTTGAGGAGATCCACCAAACCCCGATCAGTGTCCGGTGGAAGCTGCATGGTTTGGCCGCTCATGGAGTGAGCGGGGCTGGACTATCCAAATGGATTGGAATCGATTCCCGCAGACGCTAATTCGCGTCGCGCAGGGCGAACGGTGCGATGTCACGGTCAGATTCAGGAGCCGCCGGCGCTGAGCGCCCGGGCGGCCTCGGTGGTATCGAAGTATTCGCGAAACAAGATCAGCTTGCCGTCGCGGAAGCGCGCAACCGTGATGTAGCGCTGATCGTAGTTCTGCGCTGAGCCCCGATACTCCATCAGGACGCCTTCGCCATCGGCCAGCGGCGTCACCTGGATGTCGCTGAAGCTCAGACCCGGCAGCGCGCCCCCCAGGTCGGCTAAGAACTGCTCGATGGCCTCGCGCCCGGCCACCCGCTCAGGCCAGCCGAGCGACGGCGCATAGGGAAATTCCAGCACCAGATCGGGATGCGCATTGGCCCAGTAGAAATCCATGTCGGTGCCCATCGCCTGCAACACCTTCGCCGCGAGCCGCACGGTATCCACCTGGTCATCAGTTTGCATGAAAGAGAGCTTGCATCCAATTCTGGTGGAAGTCAACGATCATTGCATCCATGGCTCGCGTTGGTCGGCCTTACTGGAGCGGCTGCGCCGATGAACGCACTTCGCCGTGCCAACCTAGTAATACGGTCATCGGCTCCAATTTGCCTGCCGCGATCAATCGACCATGTGCGATAGGCATACAGGTATACAGATATGTAATACCTAGACACGTACTGCATCCAACAATATGATGTTGCGAAGTGGCGCTACCGGGACGCCGACTTGCCTCAGGCCCAGGAGACCCGGAGCTCAAGGGAGAGCAAAGCAATGATTCATCATCTGTCGATCGAGGCGGAGCACCCCGAGAACGTGGCTCAGGTTCTCGCGGAATTCATGGGTGGGGTATGCGTGCCCTTCCCGGTGCACCCCGGTGCTTTCATGGCGTTCGCCTGCGATCAGCACGGCACCGAGGTGGAGGTCTACCCCGCCGGCACCCTGCTGGTCCCCGGCGCTGAGGGTACCGAGTTCGATCGTGCGCCGTGTGCGGAAAGAACTGTGAGCCATTTCGCCCTAAGCGTTGACATGTCCAAGGAGCAAGTCTTCAAACTGGCCGAGAAGCATGGCTGGCGTGCCCAGTGGGTGAACCGGATCGAGTCGTTCCCGCTCGTCGAGGTGTGGATCGAGAATAAGACGCTTGTTGAGGTTCTCGTGCCCGAGGAAGCCGAAATCTATCTCAATGTCACTCGCGGAATAGCTGACCGCGTGTCGCAGGGCCTCGATCCGATGGCGAAGGAACAGGCCGAATGAGCATTCCTCAGATTGGGCGGTACGCCCCGGGTTTCGACATGCTCTCCTTCGAAAAGCCGCCCAGCCGAACCGAACCCAAGATGGTGGTGCTGGTGGCCGAGGACGGTGCAACATCGAAGGGCATGCTGTACAGCGATGGCACCGAGAAGACCGCCGTCTGCGTGATCCATCCCCGGGCCGACGTCAGTAGGCACTACACGGTCGCCGCACTCGTCGACGCCGGGTACGCAGTCCTGGCCCATCAGAGTCGTTGGCCCAACAACGATGCGACTGGTAGTCACGAAATCGCACTGTTGGACATCGCCGCGGCAGTCGCCGAACTGCGCGGGCGCAACTTCGAGAACGTCCTATTCCTTGGCTACAGCGGTGGCGGCCCGCTGTATACCTTCTACCAAGCGCAAGCGGTAGCGCCACTCGACAAGCGTCTTCGGGAAACCGCAGCCGGAGATCCATTCGATCTCAGCAAGTTCGAGCTGCCGGCGGTGGACGGGTTCGTCTACATGGGGGCCCACCACGGAGCCGGAATAACGTTGATGGCCAGCATCGACCCCTCGGTGATCGACGAAACCGATCCGCTATCAGCCGATCCCGACCTCGACATGTACAACCCGCGCAACGGATTCAAGACACCTCCGCAGTCCAGCCGGTACGCAGCTGATTTCCTCGAACGGTACCGCGCCGCGCAAAGCGCCAGAGTCGCGCGGATCGATGCCATCGCGCGGTCCTACATCGCAGAGCAACGCCACTACCGCTCCGTCGCAGCAGACGAGGGCTTCACTCGCCTCAGCGAGAGTGAGCAGGAGTTCGTGCAGCGGCGCGCCGTGCTGGGTCGAATCATGTCCGTGTACCGCACCGATGCCAATCCCGCGGCTACCGACCTGAGCCTCCAGCCCAGTAAGCGCACCTATGGCTCGCTGCTGTCGGCGCTCCCGCACTTGGGTAACTACACCGAGCAAGGCTTCGCCAAGTATCTCACCCCGCGAGCTTGGCTCAGCCAATGGTCGGGCCACAGTTCACGCTGCACGACGCTCAATAACGTTGCCTCAGTGACGGTGCCGACGATGGTCCTGTGCTTCACGGGTGATAACGAAATCCCACCCCAACACGCTCAGGCAATCTTCGACGCCTCTCCGGCCTCTGATAAGTCGATCGTCAACGTCGACGGCGACCACTTCGGCTTCCCGTTACCTTCGGCGGCAGAAAAGGATCCTCGAAGCACAGCGATGTCCCACGTCGTCGACTGGCTCGGAGACCGTTTCCCGCGTTGACGACGCGATTTGGCCCAGAGCTAGGCCTCGGGTGGCTGCGCCGCAAGCATTGTCATATCCGGCTCTGTCGTGATAAGTCGTCGCCCACGTCCAGAACGCGAATGCAACACCATCGTAGGAAGAACGCAAGGAGGCGCCGCGCGTGCAGGCAGTGGTGATGAACGAGTACGGCGCACCTGACGTCCTGCGGTTACAACCGTTCCCTGACCCGAGGCCAATTCCCGGATGGGTCGAAGTCGAGCTAGCCGCGAGCGCACTGAATTGGCATGACGTACTTGTGAGACAAGGGTTGTTTCAGTCACCGCTGCCCCATGTAGCTGGAGCGGACGGAAGTGGATATCGGCGCGACACCGGCGAAAAGGTCATGGTTGTGCCGTCGCTGGCATGGGGCACCAGGGAGGCCGCACCCGGGCCGGGGTGGGAGATCCTGGGTGACCATCGTCCAGGCACTTACGCCGAGCGTGTATCCGTCCCAGAAGAGTGCCTGGTTCCCGTCCCCCGCGGGTGGAGTATCACCGAGGCAGCCGCACTGCCGCTGGTGGGACTGACCACCTACCGTGCGTTGTTCACTCGTGGCCGATTACGAAGTGGCGAGTCATTGTTGGTGATCGGCGCCAGCGGAGGCGTTGCCACGACCGCCGTACGTCTTGCGGTCGCCGCGGGCGCACGCGTTGTCGTCACATCCGACGACCCCGACAAGATCGCCGCAGCGATCGAACTCGGCGCCGCGGCGGGCACGCCGCATTCAGGTGCCGGCTGGACTTCGACCGCTCGCACTCTTAGCACAGAGAGTCAGGGTTTCGACCTGGTCCTCGACCCGGTCGGTCGATGGTCGGAATCCCTTGCCTGTCTTCGTCCCGGTGGTCGTTGTGTCGTGCTGGGTTCGTCTGCATCACCCACCGCCACGCTTGAACTGCGCCCGTACTACTTCGGCCAGTACGAACTCATCGGAACCACCATGGGCAGTCCGGAGGACATGCGGAGTCTCATGGCGATGATCGATCGTGCCACGGTCAAACCGCCCATCATTGACCGAATGTTCCCGTTGCCCCATGCCGCCGACGCCCACGCCCGCCTCGAGTCCGGACAAGCCTTCGGCAAGATTGTCCTGGACCACCGCTAAGCGGCTCTAACCGACAGGAGGCGCGACACATGCATTATCCTGCCGCAACGTCGCTAACTCGCAATCCCAAGCACGAGTCCGCTTCTGGGTTCGAGACGCTGGTTGTTGATCTTCTGCCGCCGTGGCGCCGTATCCGCAATGCTATCTCCGACCGCGATTTGGCGTGGAGCCTTGCCGAAGCCGCGCACCCGTTTCTCGACGAAGGGCATCGAGCATGGGTGTACGTGGCAATTGGTGCGGCCGACTATATTCCGGCGATTGAACGCGTTATCTCCGGTGTCGGCCGCAACTGGACCAGCCTGCCCGACGTGATCCGCGCAGAGGTCGGCCACTGGTTGAGCCGTCTCGGGGAGTTCGCCGACGGCCAACAATTGCAACGCATGATTGACGCAGCGAGTTCTCCCGTGCAGATCAACGCCGAACCGGAACCCGGACCACGGCTCGCACACTGGCCCGTATCGCCCTGAGCATGCCGCGTTCGTTGACGCGCGTGTGGCGCGCGGAAGTGCTGATCACCGTGAGGCCAGCGGATTAAGGCGGCATAGGACCAGCCTCCCGCCGCTGACGTCGAGGCCGTGCGCGGCGGAGAACGCCAGCGCGCCTGTGCGACGACGAGCGTGCGTCCCGGCACGCAGCGGGGGTCCACAGCGTCCGGGTCGATGCGTGCGCCCCGCAGATCGGTTTGTTCGAGCCGCAGTGATTTGGTGCGCGCGCCGGTCAGATCCGCGCCGCGCAGCACGGCCTTGCGCAGATCAGCCTGCAGCAGGCTTCCCGCAGCCGGCACCGGACAGGCCACCCCGCGCAAGTCGGCGCCGCCGAGCACCGCAAGCGTGAAATCGACGTTGTCGCAGACGATCGGGTGAAGACGACAGTTCTCGAACGAGCCGAGCATGCTGCAGTTGCGGGAGGCCTCGGGATCACGTTGCGCACGCGCCGGAGCCTTGCTGCTCGTCCAGATTCATGGGTTCGCCAGGACGATCCATCGCATCGCGGCGTGCGAATACTGGGCCGCCTTCGCGCGAATGTGTGTTCGCGAGGCCGATCCTTCGTCCCACGCGCCCTTGGTGACGCCGTGGGACTCGCCCGATGGGGCGCATCGCTGTGTCAGCCGCGGATCGTGAGTGCTTGGTACACAACCAATGACGCTAAAGCCGCCGTGATGGCTAGCCGCAACACCAGCATCGTGATCTTGGCCGACGACGAGCTCGGGATCTGGTCAAACACCGGGTCGCTCGAGCATCCACTGGCCAACCGGTCCGCTCGCTGATCATGCATCGCGGGATGTCCTTTCGTTCCAATTTCCGCCGTTCAGATTCGCCGACACCGCCCGTTGACTGCCCTGTGACGCTGCGGGATTGGCCGCGCGAGGTATGCGGCGCGTAAGTGGTGCCGCCGCGCGCAGCGCGTCGAGCGCCAACGATGTGAGCCCGGGTATCCGGACGCGGGTTAGGACAGGCGCGGCATCGTCCATCGGTAGCAGGGGCGCGCGGGTGTCCGCCAGGCCTGATTCGACCATGGATGCTCGAATGCGGTCGCATCCATTGCGAATTGTTCGGATCAGCATCCGCGGGCGATCCAGTCGGCGAGGTAGGGCGCCTCCGCTCCTATCGTCGTGAGGTCCCCGTGCCCAGTGTGTACGCGCGTCGCTTCGGGCAGGGTCAGAAGTGATTCGCGGATCGAATCGATGATGGTCGAGAAGTCACTGTATGAGCGCCCAGTAGCGCCGGGGCCGCCATGAAAGAGGGTGTCCCCGGAGAACAGCACGCCAGCTTCGGGAAGGTACAGACACGCCGATCCCGGTGAATGCCCGGGAGTGTGGATTATCTCGATTTCCGTACCCGCAACACCTATGCGCTGTCCCGCCTGGAGGTTCCAGTACCGCTCATCGGGATGCGATGCCTTCCATAGGACATCGTCTCCCGGATGCAGCAGGATCGGGGCGTGCAGTCGCACAGCCAATTCGGGTGCCACGGTCACGTGATCGTCATGCCCGTGCGTGGCGATCACCGCGACGACATTGCGTCCGTCGACCGCGTCGATGATCTGCTCGCTGGTGTGGGCGGCATCCACGATCACGACTTCGTCGTCGTCGCCGACGACCCACACGTTGTTGTCGACGTCCCAAGAGCCGCCGTCGAGGCTGAAGGTTCCCGAGGTGACGACTCGATCGATGCGCAACCGGCCGCTCACAGTATGACCACTGAACGCAGTACCTCACCCTTGTGCATGGTGGCGAACGCCTCCTCGACGCCGTCGAGGCTGATGCGTTCGGAGACGAACCGTTCCAGCGGCAGCCTGCCCTGTCGATACAGCGACACCAAAGTAGGGAAATCGCGCTCTGGTAGGCAGTCGCCGTACCACGATGACTTCAGTGAACCGCCCCGCGAGAAGAACTCGACCAACGGCATCTCGAGTCGCATGTCTGGTGTAGGCACGCCGACGAGCACAACTGTGCCCGCCAGATCGCGGGCGTAGAACGCCTGTTTCCACGTTTCGGGGCGTCCGACCGCGTCGATGACCACGTCGGCGCCGAAGCCACCGGTCAAAGCCTGAACAGCCTCCACGGTGTCCACGGACGACGCATCGATGGTGTGCGTGGCCCCCAGCTCACGGGCCCACTCCAGCTTCTTGGAGTCGCGATCGATGGCGATGATGGTGTGTGCCCCGGCCAGTCGCGCGCCCATGATCGCCGCGTCGCCGACGCCACCGCATCCAATGACCGCCACCGAATCATCGCGACCGACGTTGCCGGTATTGATTGCGGCGCCAAGGCCGGCCATGACACCGCAGCCAAGGAGCCCGACGACGGCAGGGTCCACGTCGGCGCCGACCTTCGTGCACTGTCCTGCGTGCACCAACGTCTTCTCCACGAAAGCACCGATACCGAGCGCCGGGGTCAGGTCGGTACCGTCTTCCAGAGTCATTTTTCGAGTGGCGTTGTGCGTGTCGAAACAGTACTGCGGACGACCGCGTTTGCAGGACCGGCACTGACCGCACACCGCGCGCCAGTTCAGGATCACGAAGTCGCCCACAGCCACCGAATCGACGCCGGTGCCCACCTGCTCGACCCTGCCGGCGGCCTCGTGCCCGAGGAGGAACGGGAAGTCGTCGTTGATCCCGCCGTCTCGATAGGTCAGATCTGTATGGCATACGCCGCACGCCTCCACGCGCACGACCACTTCTCCGGGTCCCGGATCGGGGACCACGATCGTCGTGACCTCGACCGCAGCATTCCTGCTGCGTGCGATCACGCCTCGGACCTTCTGGGGCACTGTCGATCTCCTTCGGTTGGCGGCCGCTGGGCCCCGGTGCGCGCATCGTCGCGTTACCGGCCAACCCACACTGCCCGCAAGGTCGTTGGATGACTATCCGCAGGACGCGGGCAAATCCAGTTTGCGCAGGTCGGCTGTGGTTGGGCGCGACATCACCAGAGCGACTGGGGCGATTCTCGATGTGTGGGTGCATCGTGGAACGCGAGGGCGTGATGGGCTCGGCGCTTGGCACAGTGGTCCGGATCGATACCCGATGCGGGCCCAGATACACCAGATCTGTCCGGTGCTCAACGGCGCGGAGATCGCCTTGATAACAGGGCAGCGCAGCACGATCTGTTTTACAAGGCATCCTCGGCAGCCGAGACCGTGACTAGAGACGCTCACCGTTTCAGACGCTAAAGGACTTTGGTGAAACGGAATCGTTGTCGGGATGGCAACCATGGGACTGGCTACCGTTGACAACCGGAGGCTAGGCACGAATATTGTTGGAAAATAAACAGATTAGCCTCAAGGCCACGGGCCCGCGCTGGTGACGACAACCTCGGCTTGCCGGCCAATGTTCGGAGCCCCAGTGTCGCGTCTCGACCCCACTACTGGCCCTCCGCGATCACTTCGGTTCGAAATCCGTCAAAAGCCAACCGCCATTTAGCTTTTCCAGAGTTACCTCCGCAACGGACACTGTCGTAGTGGGCGGTCCGGTGCCAACGGCGATGGCCTGATCGATGTACAGGACCAGTGTCACCCGAGTCGACGCAGCGGAGGTCACGGCGGCCGCGGGGATCGTCGCAGTGGCTGAGACGTCTTTCTGCAGCGCCCCAGGCACGACGACATCCTTCACCAACGACAGGAACGATTGCCGGAATGTCCCCGCCATCCGGTCGCTGGCTTTCGTCAAGGTCGTCTCGGCGGTGCCCGGTGCATACGACAGCATCTGCACCACGATTTCCTTCGCCGATGACACGGAATCCGCAGCGGCTGTGTCTGTGGCGGTAATCGTGGAACTCTCATATTTGAGGAATGCGGCTGCGACAGCGAACGCCAGCGCCAGCACCGGCACGATGCCCGAAATGACGATCCGTCTCCGCCGACTTGTCCGCTTAGGGCTTTTCGGGCCGGCAGAATCGGCCTCTTTATCAGAAGTCTCTACGCCCGGCTGATCGGTCTGCTGGTGCCCCTCTGTCCTCTTCGAATCACTCACGGTACGAACTCCACCTGAGAGATCTTCACGTCGTTGCCGACCTTGCTGACAGACACCCGAAGTCGCCACGCACGAAGTTGTTCCTCGGGCGCATTCGAGCTACTGGTTCTTACACTTACGGCCACCAACACTCGAGCACCGTCGGCCGATGAATCCTCGATACCGGCGGCCGTCACCGTGCCAACGGACTTCGATTTCATCTTCTTGACCACTTCGGTGAATGGTTCTGAGCGAGAGGAGAAGTCAGCGTAGAACGCACCGGTAGCCGAGTCGTTGATGCGGGTGACGTCCGATTCAACGTGCTGCCAGTCGATCGTAGTCAGATTCACGGCGCCCTGCCGAGCGGCTCGGATGTAGGCAGCATGCTGCGCCGCGGCGTCATGAGACGTTTTTGTCTGCCATCCAAGCCATCCGGTCAGTGCGGCCAGAGCCGCGACAATGCCGACGGTCAGAGCGACCGCGGTCCGACCACGCCTCTCCCGCGGCGCGTCAGCGTCACCATATTCGGGATCCCCGAGAGCGCCGCTAGCGGTGGGAGTCTCGGATCGCTCATCAGTCAAGGGCTGCTTGTCAAGCAGATCCGCCTGTGATCTCACAAGTCAGTTTCCTTTCGGGGGGCTGAGCATGTCCTGCCAGGTTCCCGGACCCGCGGCCCCCGGTGCCAGATTTGACTGCACATAGGTTCGCCCGTCGGGTCCGACGTAGCTGCCGGTGGCCGGGTCGTAAAGCGCGGTGCCGACAGGAGCTGGCGGCGCGGCAGGGCTCTGCCCAGCTGTGGGAGGGCCGGCAGCAGGTGGCGCCTGGGGTTGCGGTTGACCGGGTGGCATCTGGGGTATGGCCTGTCCAGACAGCGTCGAGTTTGGATCGCCTTTCCAGTTGTCACCGTCGTTGAGGGGTACGTAATCCTCGTTGCTTTCACACATCTTCACGGTGGGGGCACGTTTGCCTGGCCGCGTCTCGCACGGCAGATTACGTGCGCCACGGACGTTGAACATCGCGTCCTGCGGAATACGGCAATACACGTCGCCGGCGGGGCGCTCAGGATAGTCAGTCTCGCTGGGAGTGCGTTGTTGTTGCGCAGGATAGAAACCCGTCGTGCAGGGCGGCGGAACGTTGAGGTTCAGGTTGAACGACAGGTAGACACCTTTGTAATCCAGCTTCGTGTCGCGTTGGGCGAGTGTTGCTCCTTGCACGAGTTCCACCGCGCCGGGCAGCAGCACCAACGTCTGTTCGATATTCGGTTGGTAGACCAACGCTGTTTGGGAAAGGCCGACCAGGTTGCTCAAGAGAATCGAGACGCTCGGGTTCACCCTGTCGATCAATTCCTTGGTCGCACTGGCCGCAGCCGGACCGTTCTTGAGCACGCCTTGCACCGCCGAATCCTGCTCCTGGATTTGTCGAGTCACATCGGCGACGTTCGAAGCCCACGCTTGGATCTCATCGGATGTGCTGCGCTGGCTATCTAGTACTGGTTTGGACTGGTCGATGATCGTTTTGATCGACTCAAGATTCTGCTTGGCGTCAATGGCGAGAGCGGTCGATCCCCTGACGATGCGTGATAGCTCAGGCCCCAGATTGCCCACAGCGGTGTAGGCGTCATCGATGGCCGATTTGAGTCGTTCGTGTGGGATCGCCTGTAGCCCAGTGTTAGTCGCGCTGAGCAACGAATTGATGTCCGGAGGTGTCGTCGTGCGGTCACGCGGTATTACGTCGCCATCAGCCAGTGCCCTGCCGAGACCGCTGCGGGGCTCAAGGGCGACGAAGACTTCACCCACCGCGTTCTGGCTGTGCACCTGCGCCTCAAGATCCGCAGGAATCTTGGTTGCCGAATCCAAGGACAGTAGCGCGGTTGCGCCCGTGGCGGTCAATTTCACGTCGACTACTCGCCCCACGGTCGTGCCGCGGTAGGTCACGTTGGCGTTGGGGTACAGGCTGGCCGCCGATGCTAGATCGACGCTGACCTCGTAGCGGCCGACACCGAACCACATGCCGGGTAGGTCCAGAACCCGAATTGACATGATGGCCCCCGTCAGCAGGGTGATAAGGGCCAGCAGCACCAATTGAGTTCTTGTGCGTTTGGTTATGTGCATGTCACGGGCCCTGGTCCCACTTGTAGGGCGCGAGAAGCGGATTCCCCGCGGTGTACGGACTCGGCAGTTGCCCGATCGTGCGTCCCCATTGATTCTCAAGCTCCGTGAGATCGCCCTCCCATCGTGTTCCCGTGAAGAATGACGCATCAAGGCGGCTAAGTGTCATGTCGACGACGAGGGTGGTGTTTCCGTAGTCGCCGCGCATCCACTTGTCCAGGGAGTCTTTGGGGAATGGATAGGTGGTAAGAAGATTCAGTGATCTAGTCAATGCCGGTCCAGCGTTGGCCAATGACTCCAGAACGGGGCCGAGATCCTTGAGCTCCTGCAACATGGCGTCTTTGGTCTTGTGCACCGAATCCGAGGCGAGGGCGCTGAATTTCCCGAATTTGTCGACGGCATCGACTAACTGGTCTCTCCGCTGGTTCAGAGTGCGCAGCGCTTCGGGCAAGGTATCAAGTGCGCGGTCGATAACCGGACGTTGCGCCGCGAACTTCTCAGCGAGACGGTTGACGCTGTCGGTGGCCTTGATGATGTCGGTCGTCTGCTCATTGAGGTGCGCGGTGAAGACTTTCATCTGTTCGAGGAAGCCACGCACATCGTCCTCTCTGCCCGCGAATGCTTCGCTCAGAGCGGCGGTGATGTCCTGGACCTGACCTAATCCGCCGCCATTGAGCAGCATGGATGCCGCCGCGAGCGTTTGCTCAGTGGACGGATAAAAGCCTGCCGAGGACAGCGGGATCAGCGATCCTTCGTGGAGCTTGCCCGACGGTGGGGTGTCAGTCGGTGGCGCCAACTCAATGTGGAGCGAACCCAGCAAGCTTGTCTGCCCCAGCGTGGCAGTGGCGTTGGCCGGCAGACTGACGTCACCGTTCAAGCTCATCGTCACTAAGGCGTGCCAGTTCTGCCGCTCGATTCTCGTCACGGTGCCGACATTGACGTCACCGACGCGAACGCGCGAGTTCTGCTGGATGTTGTTGACGTCTGGCATCTGCACTTGGATAGTGAAGGATCCCGCACCGTGCCCTTGCGTTCCGGGCATGGGCAGGGAGTTCAGCCCGCGCCACTGACAACCGGTGAGAGCCAGGCTCGCAGCGGTGATCAGCAACATTGCGCGGTATCGACGAGTCGTCATCGTGGCCCTTCCGCGGGTGGCAGCATCATTCCCTGCAGTCCGGCGCCAGGATCGGATTGGTGCACCGGCGGCAGGTTGGACGGTGCGGGATCACTCGGCAGCTCGGGTGCGGGCGCCTCCTGCTCGGCCGCCAGCGGATTGCCCAGTGGCGACGATGAAACAGCGGTTGTGGGGTCGGGTGCCGGCGGCGTGGTGCGGGGCGGAACGTAGTCAGGCCGCATCCAATCTTCGCTGTAGGTGACTTCATTGGGTCGCGCGGCGGTCCCGGTGAATGGGTTGAATCCCAATGGCGGGAAGTTGAATTGCCGATTTTTGACGATCGGAGCGAGATACTGGACGCACAGCTTTGCCGATTGCTCGGCACTGAGGCGAGATGCGGCTTGCACCGCGCCGCAGATGAAGGAGATTGGATCGCGGAAGTTGTTCAGTGCTGCAATGCCGCTGATGGTGCCCTGAGCGGGTTGATAGGTGTTGTTGGCGTTCGAGAGCACAGTGGGCGCCACGTGCAGCAGCTGCTTGATGACGTCCAGGCTCTCGAAGGCGGCCTGCGAAATCGACGCCAGTTTGTCAGAGGCTGTGCCCAACGGCGCCTGGTTCTCGGCAATGAAGCTCTGCACCTCGGTGATGGCGCCGTTGAAGTCCTTGATTGCATTGCCAATTTCATTGGGGTCGTCAGTGAGCAGTGCGGTGACCGCCGCAAGGTTCTGGTTGAGTCGGCGCATCAAGTCCGTACTGCCTTGCAACCCCGATACCAGCGCCGCGAGATTTCGCACACTCGTGAAAGTGTCGTCTCGGTGATCGGCGACGACGGTGAGGGCTTGGGACAGTTTGATAATCGAATCGCGAATGTTCGGTGCTTGGCCATTTAGGTTGGCCGCCACCGTGTTTACGAATTCGCCCAAGGTGCTGAGGCCGCCTGGTTCGGTGGGTTGGAGTGTCTTCGTCAATTTCTGCAACTCGTTACGAAACTCGTCCCATTCAACGGGGACAGCTGTGCGATTCTGCGGTATGACCGCATGGTCCTTCATCACAGGTCCCCCGGAGAAGGGTGGGGTGAGTTGAATTGATCGAGCGGTAACGAGAGTTGGCGATAGAACCACGGCTTTGGCGTCAGCAGGTACCGGGTAGGCGTCGTTGACCCAGAACGTAATTTGAACCCGCTCGGGCTGAGGTTCGATGTTCTCGATCTTTCCGACTGCCATACCGCGGATCAAGACATCGTCACCGACGAACACTCCGTTGCTGTTGTCGAAATATGCGACCACAGTCATGCGCCTGGGCAGCACCGAGCCGCGTACAACGAAGAGAATGGCCCCGACGAGTGCGGCAACGAGCGCAACGCAGCCGACAACACGCAGTTTGGTTGACCGACTCATGGGTGGGTTCCTTCGACCGGCGGCACATTGGCCGATTGAGGCGCAGATTGTGCCGGGCTGGGTGCAGCATCATCGGTTGGCGCTGGTGGACCTGGAGGCGGCCCGCCCGGTGCAGGGGCGGCAGGCGGCTCGCGATAGGGGTAGCAGCCGGTGGGACCCGGCAGCGGCAGTCCCGCCGGACCACAGCCCTGATCCCCGGGGTTTCCGGTGATCGCGTCCGGAATGGTGAGACGCGGATCGCCTCCTTGGCCAGTGCGGGGGTACGGGACTGGCAGAGCCGGTGTGCCAGGCTGTCCGGTCGGTGGATCGACGCGCTGAGACGGCAACAGCACGTTCGGGTCCAGACCGAGGTCGGAGAACGCTGCGTCGACGAATGGCTGAATAAATTGTCCGGGCAGGAGGTTTGCTACGTAGGCTTTGAAGAATGGACCCGAGGACAGGGCTTCCCCTAGGGATAGTACGTAGCTGCTCAACAACTTGAGAGCTTCCTGGATCTTGCCTCTGCGGTTGTCTACGGTGGTCAGGACTCCGTTGAGTTTGTCGAGGGCCGGCTTGAGTATGTGACGTTGTTCGGCGATCAGCCCTTGAAGCTGTTGGGTGAACATCGAAATTCGGCCCGACAGCTGGTCCAGCTCAGAACTCTGCACCCGCAGCTGCGACAACATGGCGTTGCTGTCCTGTATCAGGTGGACGATTTCTTGCGTGCGGTCGGCGAGGATTGTTGTGGCCTTTCTCGCGTTGGCCAGCAGCCCCCTTAGCTGCTCGTCCCGTTTGTTGACCGAATCGGAGAAGCGCGCGATTCCGTCGACGGCGAGCTTGAGCGCGGGTGGTGTGTCGTGAAGCGTGTCATTGAGCACGGTCAGTGAGGAGGACAGCTGCTCGGTATTCAAGCCACTGATTGTGGTGCTCAGGTCTCCGATAGCGTCTGGGAGTTGGTACGGAGAGGTGGTCCGTTCGCGCGGTATCGTTCCGGCGAGTCTCCCGGCACCGCGGGGAGTGACGACCAGTGTTTTGTTGCCCAGCAGTGTCATCGTCTTAATGGCAGCTTCGGTTTGCTCCCCCAATCGGATGTGATCTGCAACGGTGAAGGTCACAAGTACGCCGTCGGGTTCGAGCGTGAGAGTTTCGACTAGACCGGAAGCGGACCCCAGCACCTGCACGGGCGCACCGGTCGTCAATCCTCCGGCATCATCGAATAGTGCCGAATAGGTGTTTGTGGACGAGACGAAAGGTAGGCGCTGGTAGTTGAAGGCGGCGAGGACGACTACGACGACCACCAGGATGCCGACGCCGCCGACGATGAAGGGATTACGTTCGCTGAAGGGCTTCATCGGGGTGCGCACCTGCCCGTGGTCTGGCCGGCAAGTTTGACGTACACGGGCTGCCCTCCTTTGCCATTGAGTTTCAGGACGATGTCGCAGAGGTAGAAGCTGAAGAAGTCACCCGAGAGGCCCTGCCGACCGAGAATCCGATATGCGTCCGGAAGAGTTGCGAGAAGGTTGTCGAAGTAGTCGTGATCTGCCAGCACGGTGGCAGCCGTCCGGTCTGCTTCGTGCACAGCTTTCTGCAGCGGTGGGCGAGCCTGCGAGATGAGGTCGGCGATTGAGCCAGCTGCTTCACTGGCGTGGGCCAGGCCGTTGCTGACGTCTTCTTTTCGTTCGCTCAACGCATGAACTAGTTCTGAGAGCGAATCGACGGCCTGGCCGAACTTCTCACTCTGGTCACCCAGTGAACCGAGAACGGAATTGAGGTTGACCACAACTTGGCCGATCAGGTCGTCACGGTCGGCCAGCGCGCTGGTGAACGTGGCTAGTTGGGTCAAAACTGTACCGATAGTAGGCCCTTCGCCCTGGAAGGCTTTGATGAGTTGCCCCGACAGGGCGTTGACTTGGTCTGGATTCAACGCCTTGAACAACGGGCGGAACCCGCCGATCAATGCGTCGAGATCAAGGGCAGGAGCGGTCCGATCGATCGGGATCGTCTGTCCTGGACGCACTTTGGCGGTACTGCCGGTGCCCTCCTGCAGTCCCAAATAGCGCCCGCCGATGAGATCGTCGTACCGGACCACCGCGCGATTGCCCTCGGTCAAGACAACGCTGGGATCCAGGCCGAAGCGGACGAGTACGGTGCTGTTGTCCTGTACTCGTACCGATTGCACTCTGCCCACCTCAACGCCGGCGATTCGAACGAAATCGCCGGTCTTCAATCCGCTCACATTGATGAACAGAGCGTTGTAGGCCACTTCATCGGAAAAGCGAAGCTGCGCGAAAACCGCGAGGAGACCGAAAATACCCACCGCGCAGGCGGTAACGAATATCACGACGCGGGTGAGAAGGCCGGACAGGGGCATTCGGCGCATTAGTGGTTCCCCTCATTCCTTAAGGTGCTCATGATCTCGTTGGTGCCGGCGCCTACGGTTGGCCCGCTGGAGCAGCGGGGACGGGTGCGGGCGGCACACCTGGGTACAGCGGAGTTCCGTCCGGTCCGTATTGCGGTGCGCCGTAGGGCGGTGCGCCGGGGTACGGGACCGGTCCGGGGGCTGCGGGGCCGGGGTATCGAATGCGGGGCGGCTCGGGGTTGGCCTTCGTGACGGGAAAATAGTTGGCCCACCCCGGGAATCCGATACCGGGGTTTGGTCGTATGTCGAGCCCGGTGCCGTATCCGGTGTTGGAAATGAGGTACCGGACTGGCCAGTTCTGGGCGACATCGGGAAGCGAGCCGCAGCCCGGTTTGCCTCCGGGACCACCTTTCGCCCCGTTGATCGGAAGATTGTCCGGAAAGCGAAATGGATCGTCACCGAGAAGCAGCTGGGCGTCCATGATCAGCGACCTTCCGTTGCCGCCACCAGCTATGCTCTCAAACCCCTTGTCAATTGCGACTTTTGATCCCACAAGCACGCAGGTTAACTCGGGATTGTACTTCAGCAGGAGAGCCGTGGTCGGAGCGAGTTGATCGATCGATGCCACCAAGTTGTCCATATTCGGCCCAATCAGCGATATTCCGCTCTGCGACATTGCCGATACGTTGACCAGCAGTGCATCGAGTTGTTGGGCGTGACTGGAGATTGTGGTGCTGGTGGTTGATATCGATGCGAGCGTGTTGATGATGTCTTGGGCAGCCACCGCGTAGGTATCGCTTACGTCGGTAACCGCTCGCAAATCCTCGCCGATGGCCTCCGAGCGTGGATTGATCTCCGCAAGAACCTCTTTCGCACTGGTTGTAGCCTCACCGATCTGTTGTCCCTGACCACGGACACCCTCGGCGATCGCCGATAGCACAGCATTGAGCTTTGCCGGATCCACCTGTTTGATCAGATCGACGAGGTTCTGAAACACTGTGTTGACCTCGACCGCTGCGTTCTGCGAGTGCAGAATGGCGCCCGCAGCGAGCCGCCGACGTTCCGGGGCGGCCGGACTGATTAACTCGACGTACTTGGCTCCAAAGACGGAAGTGGCCTGAATACGTGCCTCGACATTGGCCGGAATGTATTGGATGTCGCCGGGGTTTAGCTCAAGTTGCAGACTGGTTTGGCCCGTTCCCCCACTCACCGTCGCGACCCTGCCCACCTGGACGCCGCGCATCTTCACCTTCGCATACGGCTCCATCACCAATCCAGATCGGTCCGACACCAGCGTCACCGGAACAGTCGATGAGAAAGAACGATTGAAAGTGCCGTAGGTGATGGCCAGTGTGGCGACCACGCCGATTATTACCAAGGCGGCTAACCATTCTGAGCGGATACGATGTCCGCGAGAGTCGTCAATCACGTCGTCATCCGGAGAAGTTGAAGTTGCCGGTCTGGCCATAGAGTGCAAGCGTCACAAGAAGAATCACAAGCACACCGACCACCAGCGAAGTTCGAGTGGCGCGCCCGACTGCCTCACCGACGCCGGCAGGTCCGCCTCGGGCCGTAAAGCCAAAGTAGGTGTGTACCAGCATGATGACTACTGCTACGACGATCGACACCAAGAACGATCGGAGCACGTCCGCGGGGATTAGGAAGGTGTTGAAGTAGTGGTCATATACACCTGTCGACTGGCCGTAGGCGATGGTCGTACCGAGCCGGGTCGCGGTGTAGGCGAATAGAAGTGCGATGTTGTACAGCGGGACAACGACAATCATTCCCGCGAGAAGGCGCGTCGAGGCGAGATAAGCAACAGAGCGGATGCCCATCACCTCCAACGCGTCGATCTCCTCGCTTATTCGCATCGCTCCCAATTGCGCTGTGGCGCCTGCACCGATCGTGGCGGCAAGCGCCACTGCCGCGGTACACGGTGTAACGATTCGGGTGTTGAGGTAAGCCGACGCAAAGCCGACGAGCGCGGTGATCCCGACTTGCGACAACTGGTTGTAACCAAGTACTGCCACCGTGGCTCCGGTTGACATCGTCAGGAAGGCAACGACAGCCACGGTGCCGCCGATGACGGCGAGGGCACCGGTGCCGAAGCTCATGGAAGCTACTTGCCGTAAGAGTTCTGCGCGGTACTGGCCCACCGCTACACCGGCGCCCGCGATCGTTTGCCCGAAAAATCGAGTCTGGTCACCGATCCGCCGCCACGTTTCGACAAGGGACCTGCTCGCATTTGTTGTCCGCGGAAAGCGCTGGCGTAAAAGAACTTGTGTGCTCACTGGGCGATCTCGTATCCGATTGCTGTGACGATCAGGTTGATGAGAAAGAGCAATACGAACGAGAAGACGACGGTCTCATTGACGGCGTTGCCGACCCCGGCCGGTCCGCCACCGACGTGCAGACCCTGGTAGCAGGCGACCAGGCCGGCGGTCAATCCGAACAGCGCAGCCTTCACCATCGAGATGATGACGTCACTTAACCCAGTAAGCAGCGTCATCCCCGCGACGAAGGCACCTGGAGTGACTTGCTGGAGGAACACCGAAAAGAAGAATCCCCCGACCAGCCCCACCAGCGTGACCAGCGAGAAGAGGAGCAGTGACACCAGCGTCGCAGCCACGACGCGGGGCACCAGCAGAGCCCTTACCGGGTCTACGCCCATGACCTTGAGTGCGTCGATCTCGTCGCGGATGGTCCGCGCTCCCAGGTCGGCGCACATCGCCGATGCGCCCGCGCCTGCGACAACCAGAACCGTTACGAACGGCCCGATCTGGTTGACAGCGCTGACCGCGGCGCCCGTGCCGGAGTTGTCTGCCGCCCCGAATTCGATCAGCAAGACATTGAAGATGAACACCGCCATCACGACGAAAGGTACGGACAGCAATAACGCGGGCAAGACGGACACTCGGGCGAGAAACCATGTCTGCTCAAGGAATTCGCGTCCAGCGAACGGCGGCTTAAATAGCGCGACCATGATGTCGAGCGACTGCGCGAAAAATCCGCCAACGCTGCGAAGCGGCTTGGCCGCTGTCGTATCCGTCCACCGTCGGACGTAGTCGTCTCCGGGGACCGAACTGGGCACTGGGTCAGTGTTGGCCAGAGGCGAGGCAGTCATCGCTGTGTGGCTCGCATCGGACGTCCGACGCTATGACGACGTGGCCCGGTAACCGAAGCAGCGGTTCCGCATAGGTGAATCGCAATCGCTATCGAGTGCATCGCAGTCCCTCTCCATCGTGACGCCCATCACTCTGAGCGTGCCCGCCAGTGATCGCTATCCGCGCAACGCGGTGTTATCCGCTTCCCGCACCAGGGTTGACGATGTCCGCTGCGGGCAATTTCTGAATGTGTTCGAAATGCCTTGCTGATCAGTTCAAGAGCACTCGAGGATCATGGACAGCGAAGTACCATGGGTCCTGATTCCAGGCTCGGACCCGCAGCGGATGTCAGTCCTGGATCCGCGGCTCAGGGACGGGTTTCAGGACCGACCGATCAAAGGTCCAGTACGAGACGCGGACAACGCGCTCGCGATACGCAGATGAACATGGTGTCGTTGGCCGCCTGCTCGTCATCGCTCAAGATGCTGTCGCGGTGATCGACATCCCCTTCGAGAACGGGCACTTCGCATGTGCCGCAGGTGCCCTCCTCGCACGAGGACGTGATCGGAATTCCCGCTCCGCGGACTGCTTCGAGCACGCTTTCGCAAGCGCCTACTTGCACGATCTGGCCGGATCGGCGCAGTTCCACCTCGAAGCCGACGTCCTGGTTCGGGTTGGCGTGCTCCTTGGGTTCGAACCTCTCGACGTGAAGGGCGCCCTTTGGCCATGTTGTGCAATGACTTTCGATGGCTTTGAGCAACGGGCCCGGTCCACAGCAGTACACGACTGCATCGTCGCCATGTTGTCCCACGATGGCCTGGAGATCGAGGAGTCCGACTTCGTCCTGGGGGTGCAGGCAGATGCGGTCCCCGTAGGTTTCGACGAGATCTGTTGCGAATGCCATTGATGACGCGGTTCGTCCGCCGTAGTGCAAGACCCACTCAGCGTTCTGGACGCGAGAAGAACGAATCATGGCCAGGATCGGGGTAATGCCGATTCCACCGGCCACGAAGACGTACTGCGGGGCCGCCACCAACTCAAAGTGGTTTCTTGGCTCGCTGATCAAAATCGTCGACCCCTTCGCCACCTCATCGTGGATGAAGGCTGAACCACCTCTGCCCTCTTGCTCGCGCAGGACCGCAATGCGCCAGCGCGATCTATCGTCGTGATCGCCGCACAGCGAATACTGCCGCACTATTGCGTCGCCGACGATCACGTCGATGTGCGCGCCCGGCGTCCATTCCGGCAGCTCGGTGCCGTCGGGGCGTTCGAGTTCGAGTGCGACCACACCATCGGCAATTACATAGCGATCGGCGACGATGACCTCGAAGGTGGTGGACATGAGGGAATTTCCCGCCGCAACCGATTGATCGATGGTCATCGCACTCCCTCCACCTCGACGCGCACCTCCAGTTTTGAGAAGCCCCGAAGAAGGTTGTTCACCAACCGCTCGCTACTCAGAACCTCGAACCGCGAGACCCGCGGGATGAGGAGATCCAGCAGTGTCTTGATCTCCAGCCTCGCGAGGTTCATTCCCGCACAGGCATGTTCACCGGTACCGAAGGCGACGTGGTCGCTCGGCTTGCGTGTGATGTCGAAGACGTGGGGTCGCGGATACTTGCGCTCGTCTCGGTTCGCCGAGCCGTAGAGCAACATCACCCGTGCGCCTGCCGGCAACGAGAAACCGTCTAGGACATGGTCGCGCGTCAGCAGGCGAGTGAAGCACTGAATCGGGGATTCACATCGAAGGACTTCGTTGATGGCGTGCCTGACTAAAGACGGATCTTCACGCAGCAGGTCCCACTGGTCGGGGTGCTGCGCGAACAGCCACACGGCGCTGCCTGTTCCGAGAATCGTCGTGTCTAGCGATGGTGCGGCGTAGTCGATGATCATGAATGGACATTTGTCGGCGGGAAGCTCTCCGTTGTGCGCAGCATCAAACAAGGCTGCAGCCCAGCCGTCGGGATCGATAACCCCTGGCCGCGCCTCGGTCATAGCGAACTCGACCATCTCCTGTGCTTTCCCAAGGGCAGCCGCGGTGCGTTGGTTCATGGGCCCGAGGGCGTCGAAACCTGCAGCCGCCCAATCCAACATCTGGTCCTGACCATAATTGCCCAGCCCTACAAGCTTGGACACGACCGTCAAAGGTAGGTGCCGAGCGAGGTCCGTCGCCGCGTCGAAGGTCGGCCGCGCGATCAACTGATCCACGATGCGGGCGCCCTCTTGCCGCAAGAACGGCTCGATTCCCTGGAGACGGTTTGGCAACAGAGGTCGCTGCAAGACCTTACGCATCAGCCGGTGATCCGGCGGGTCACTGGAGATGAGAGTGCCCGCTGTCATCTCGTTGAACCCGTCGTTCAGACCCACGCCCTGGGCTGAACTGAAGACTTCCCAGTTGAGGCTGACCTCACGTAGCGTTTCGTACCGGGTGATGGCGTACACATTGTGCTTGCGGAGGTGGACGACTGAACCGACCTCTCGAAGTTCGCGGTGAAGGTCGTAAGGCTCCAGTAGAGCTTCGTCGGTGAAGAGGTCGACCTCCGACTTGGGGGGTGCGGTCCCCAGAGACATGTTGGTTCCTCTCCTGCCGGTGATCTCGCTCACTGTGCGTGTCCAGCGCAACAGTCGCTATCCAGTTCACGTCCCGTTATCCAGTCGACGCAGCTGAAGTTCGCATCTTGTTCCGACAAGGAGGCAGCGAGTGACATGCTGGGGACAAGGCGTCGATGCCTTGCCGCGAGGAGGTGCCGACGCGATGGCCGAGGCCCGGGACATGGCACCGCAGTCGAACGATGCCGACAGCGCCGCTTCTCAGATGGCCGCTTCCCAGGACACGATCTTGCACCCGTTGTGCAGGCATCGGGTCGTCGAGACGTCGAATCTTGAACTCGCTCAGCATGTGAGCAGCCAGATCATGTCCTCGAACAGGCTGCGGCTCGGTCGGCGTCGGCGTTTCAACTGTCGGCTCTACGCAACCGAACTGGATGCCTGCACACTGTTGGGCGTCGACTTCGGCGCCGCTGATCCAAGCCTTGCGTCAAACGCTCCATTGGACTATTACGTTGTATTCACGGTCATGTCCGGACAAATCCAGTTGTCGGGAGCATTCGGTGAGGCCCGAGTCGGCCCAGGTGAAGTGTTCGTCTTCTCGCCCGCCGATTCGGTGCGAATGCAGCTCGAGGATGCCGTGTTCACCGTGCTCAAAATTCCCCGCCGCGCGCTCGCCACTCACTACGCTTCGCTGACCGGTAGGCCGCTGGAGGGTCGCTTCGCCTTCGTCCCGGTCGTCACCAAGCAGGCCCGCGCTGCTCCTGTTAGAGGAGCGGTCCGCCTCGCGATCGACACGATCGGTCGCTGCGGGGAAGCCGTGCCGTCCTATGTTGGAGCAGCTATCCAAAGTTCGCTACTGACGACGGTTATGCTGGGCCAGCCCAGCACCCATTTGTCGTTCTTGCTTCAGGACAAAGAGTCCGCCACCGACGATGCGATCAGCAGAGCCGCGGATCTCATCCACGAAGACGATTGCTGCCGCACTATCGCGGAAGTGGCCGCGGCGGTGGGGTTGAGCATTCGCGGACTGCAGAGTGGGTTCCGCCGCCGGTTCCGGGTGACGCCGTCTCAGTTCCAGCGCGATACGCGGTTGGATCGCGCGCACCATCGACTACTGGCTGCCAACACGAGTGCGGGCGATACCGTGACGGCGATCGCGCTTGAGACGGGTTTCGGACACCTTGGGCGCTTCAGCGCCGATTACCGCCGCCGCTTCGGCGTCCTCCCCTCGACCACGATGCGATTGTTGTGATGGCTGAGTCGGGCCGGCTAATTCGACACGGATGGCCAGCATCTAACAGGGGGTGAACGAGATCGGTAGGGATTGCACGATCATCAGCATCCCACCTTGCAGTCCGCTCTCCACGATCTCTTCGCCCACGCGCACGTCCGGTAACCGTGATAACAGCGCGCGAACCGCGAGACGCATCTCCGCGCGAGCGAGATGTTGACCGGGACAAACATGGACACCGGCGCCAAAAGCGAGATGGGGGTTGCGCAGCCGCGTGATGTCAAAATTCTCCGGATCGTCGAATTCCCGGGGGTCTCGGTTGGCCGCCGCCAGGTTGAGCATGACCCGTTCGCCCTCTGCTATGTCTGTATCCCGCAATCGCACAGGGTGTTTCGTCGTGCGCGCGAACAGTTGCAAAGGTGTGGTGAGCCGTAGGCTCTCCTCTATCACGGGGTTCAGCGCGGCCTCGGCTTGATTGATGGATTCGCGCACTTCGGGCCTCGTCAGGACGTGGCGAAGGAGCCCGGCGATCCCTGAACTCGTCGAGTGATGTCCACCGATGAAATAGGCGGCGAGCAGGCCGGCAACCGCCTCGTCGTCGATGGGAAGACCCTCGATCTCGTTTCTGGATAGGTCGGTGAGAAAGTCGTTTCTGGGCTCGGCGCGCCTTTCCGCCAGCCGCGCATCGGTGAATGCAACGAATTCGGCCATCAGGTCGGGGAAGTCGGGGCCGGCGATACTGGCGAACAGAGCGGAGGCGATGCGCCTCATCTCCAGAGCCTGGCGCTGGTCCAGTCCGACCAGTCGTCCGATCACGATCGCCGGAAGTGGCTCAGCGAGTTCGGCTACTAGATCCGCTTCGCCACGGGGAGCGAATTGATCTATCAAGAGACTGACTGCCTCCTCGATGACCGGTTCGAATGAGCGGACGGCTCGCACACCTAGGGGTGGACTCATAATTTTTCGCCATCGGGCGTGCTCCGGCTCATCGAATTCCAGCGGAGGCACCTTGGCCATGCCGCTTCCGGGAATCATGATGCCGTCGGCCGATGAGAAGGTGGCTGGGTCACCGAGCGCGCCTTTGACATCCTCATAGCGGGATAAGAAGGAAAAGCCACCGTGAAGGTGACTGCGCCTGACGGGACAGTGCTCGCGCATGTCCGTATAGATATCGCGCACGACGCTCGACGACAACGAGGCATCGAGGTGGTCGAATTCTGGTCCGGGCTGCTGCGTAGACGACACGTGGGCTCCTCTTCGAACGCTGGGTGAAGCGCCCACCAGCCTTTGCCAAACGACGTGGCGCGGCTATCCCGATCGCGCCGCGTATCCACCAAGCGCGCTTGTGTCGTCGGCAGCTCGGGCCCCGCCGCTCCTGGTGTCGCCAAATTGGGCCGGTATCCCGGCACCGTTGAGTGCCCGGACCCACGGCTCAACGCAATTCGCGTCGCATTACCTTGCCTGCGGCATTGTGCGGAAGGTCGTCGACGAGCTCGATCAATCGCGGGTATTTGTACGCCGCTAGTTGTCCCTTGCAGAAGGCGATGAGCTCATCGGAGGTGACGGACTGCCCGGGGCGCAGAGACACCACGGCCTTGACGGTCTCGCCGCGGTAGTCGTCGGTGACGCCAACGACCGCCGCCTCGCGCACTGCTGGGTGACCCGACAGGACGTCCTCGACCTCGCGCGGCCACACCTTGTATCCCGATGCAATGATCATGTCGGATTTGCGGTCGACGAGATAGAACCAGCCGTCGTCGTCCATCAGTCCGACATCACCGGTGTAGAGTTCTCCGGCAACGAGTTTCTCCGCGGTTTGCTCTGGCTTATTCCAGTAGCCGGGGGTGACCTGGGGCCCGGAGATAAGAAGTTCGCCGATCTGCCCGTGTGGCAGTTCGGATCCGTCGTCATCGACGACGCGAGCGTCCGTGTTGAACATGGGCACCCCGATGGATAGCGCTCCGGTCGACGGGTCCACGGGGGCCGACACACCCAGCGGCACGCCATGCGTCGGTGAGCTGGTTTCCGTCATGCCGTAGATGTTGTGAATGTTCATGCCGGTGCGGGAGTAGATGTCGTCGCGTAGGTGTGGTGACACGGGGGCACCACCGGAGTAGACCGTGCGAAGCGACGTGAAGTCATCCTTGACCGCCCCCGGTTGGCCGGCGATGTTGTTGAACGCGGTAATTGCGCCGACGGTGAATGTGGGGCGATGTTCGCGGATGGCGTCAAGTACGACTGATCCTTCGAATCGGTGCATGAGCACCAGTCGACATCCCAAGAGCAACGACAAGCATACGTGGCCGACAAGGCCGGTGATGTGGAAAAGCGGTGCGATCCCGAGGACGACGTCGTCCTGGCCGAGTTTCATCCAGTCGCGGTAAGTCTGGCTATTGAAGGCGAGACTGGCGTGGGTGTTGATGGCGCCCTTCGGCACTCCGGTGGTGCCAGAGGTGTAGGTGAGCGCCGCCGCGGATCCCGGCGCAGCGGCGATCGGCGGCGGGCTGCTGCCCCGATGGTCGGCTATCACGGCCGCCAACCGGCGCGTCCCGGCGATCTCGAAGGCCATCGTGTCGTTGATGACACGCGAATCGTTGCGTGTTTGGTCCTCACGCGCAGAGGTGATGAGAACGTCACGCACAGCCGTGGAGCCGGCATCGATCACGTGGTGCGCGACCGAGTCGTAGAGAGTGTCAAGACACAGCAGGGCGACGGCGCCGGAATCCTCAAGCAGGTAGCGCAGTTCACGCGCCTTATTCATCGGGTTGATCAGCACCGCGACGCCGCCGACCTTCCACGCTGCCAGCAGTCCGACGACGAATGCCGGGTTGTTCTGGGTGTAGAGCGCTATCCGGTCGCCTGGCTCGAAGCCGCGCTCGATGAGTCCCACCGCCAATGCGCTTGAGCGCGTGTCGAGTTCCCGATACGTCAGCGCGCCATCGAAATACAGGATTGCGACGTCGTCCGCCCGGCGGAGCACGGAATCAGCAAACAGCGCAAGCATGTTATTGAAGTCGGGCTCGATGCTCCGCGGAAGGTCCTGCGGGTACAACTTCAACCAGGGACGCTCGGTCATGCGGCTGGCCCGCGCGCGGCGATGATCTTGTTCCTTAGCACCCCTACACCCGAAACCTCAACCTCCGTAACGCTTCCCGGGACTAGAAACAGCGGGGGATTTGCAGCGAATCCGACTCCCCCTGGTGTGCCTGTTACGACGACATCACCTGGGGCGAGATCGGTGAAGCCCGTGATGTATCGGAGGATATCGGTGAAGTCGAAAATCAAATCGGCCAATTTGGCGTCCTGGCGTACTTCGCCGTCGACGCGGGTGGTCAACCGCAGCGCGCTAAAATCCGCGAACTCATCGGTGGTCACTAGCCACGGGCCGAACGACCCGACGCCGCGGAAATTCTTTCCGGGCAGCCATTGACTGTTGTGCAGCTGCCAGTCGCGTGCGCTGAGATCGTTGTAACAGGACAAGCCGGCAATCGCCGTTCGCGTGTCGGCCTCGGAGTCAATCCGATTGACATGCCGACCGATGACAATCGCCACCTCGCCCTCGTAGTCGAGCTGTGTGGTGTTCGGCGGATGAACCACCACGTGGCGGTGACCCACGTGGGTATCGGGGAAGCGGCTGAAGATAGTCGGGTGTAGCGGAGTATCGGCGTAGCCAGACTCCGTGCGGTGATCCGCGTAGTTGACGCCTACACACAGGATCTTCGTCGGATCGAGAATGGGGGGCAAATACTCGATGTCCTGCAGCGACACGTCGATCGGCGCTCCGGTGCTCAGCTGCTGCAATTCCTCGAGCAGACCCTTGTCCAGGGCGGCGCGGATCGAGTCGGCCCGCCCGTCGAGCAACGCTGGCCCGTCGACGACACCGTCACCTGACACTGCGCCGAACGAGATCCGGCCGCCATGTTTGTAGGTCAACAGTTTCATCGGCGCCACGCCGTTGCAGCGCGGGGAGCAAACGGCCCTGCGGCGGTTTGCCCAGGGATTACGACTGGCCTCCGGCCGGAGCGGTCGGGGGAATCGGTTCGACGGGGTGACATCACGCTCTCCTCGGTGCGGGCGATGATGTCCATCGTCGAGGTGTGCGCGGGTCGGCGCTATCCGCTGGGCGCGGCGATATCCAGCGGGCGTATTCCGAGGTGCGGTGTGCCTCGGCCCGGCCTAATCGTTCTCCCGTACTGTCTCGATGCCGCGGGCGCCTTCCCTAGTCTCCGATGGGCTGAATCCGTAGCGGACTCGGTAGTCGCGCGCGAAGCGTCCTAGGTGAGTGAAGCCACAAGAGAGTGCAGCGTCAGTGACACTCACCCGCTTGTCGCCAGCTAACAGCGTGTGCGCCATGTCCAACCGCGCATCGCGCAGAAACGCCGAGGGTGAACGACCGTATCTGTTCCGGAACCCGTCCTGCAGAGTCCGCAGGCTTACGCCGTGTAACCGCGCCATGTCCGCGAAGTCATAATCCTGTTCGGGTGAAGCCTGTACGGCCTTGGCTACCATCGTCGCTGCGCGGGCCGCACGACCAGGTGACGGGCGCGCCAGCAACCCGCTGGCGGAATGTGGTTGTGCGAGCAGCAGCGACGAGGTGCACAACCGCTCGAGTTCACCGCCCATCGGAGGCGGCACCGGAAGACCCGAGTCGATGCCGTCGATCGTCTGTACGGCAAGTTTTAACGCGGCCGGCCATGGAGCATCGGCCCGTGTCGCAAGATCGAAGATGATCCGGCCACCTCCGGCCTCGCCGGTGAGGCGGCCAAAAGCCTGCTCAACGACCGCGACCGGGATCTTCACGAACACCTGTCGGGTGCCCGGGGTGAACCTAGCGATGAACTTCTCGGTCGGCGACACGACACACGCTGAACCCTGCTCGGCCAGATAGGTGGTGCCGTGCTCAGTGGAGACCTCCATCGTGCCGCGCAGCAGCACCATGCCGTAGAACGCGTCCATTGGCTCGCTGGCTACGACTTCGACCATGCTGCGGAATTCGTGGTAGGCCAGCACCGTGTCACCGATCCCGACGCTGTGGAAGGCCCAGCCGAACGGTTCGCCGGTCTGCGGTCGCAGGACATGCGGCATGAACCGTCGCGACGCCTCCGCCCAGCAATAGCCTGCGTCGTCGGTGCGGGCCACGACGTGGCGCTCCAGCGGCTTTTCGGGCAAACAATTCTCTACGGCCAGTGTGGTGCTCATCGCATCACCTCTCCAGACACGGCGGTTGCCTAGGCTGCCGTTGCCGTAGTCCAGCAGCCCATGCCTACCGGCTTCGGTATCCGATCGTTGGACACCGGGGCCGCTCGAACCCCATGGCGGACGGAACTCCGGGCGGTGCAAGTGATCCGAGACACAGCCTAGTGTGCACCGTGACGGGAAAGCGGCGCAACAAGTACTTTTCCTACTCGTTGCTGCCGCAGGAGAAATGCGTCGCTCGTCAGCGGGATCTCGTGTCGCGGGGTTTGCCCACAAGACTCTGGCCGCGTCGCGGGTGCGGCCGGAGCCGTCCGTAGTATGACTACGGTAGCGGCGCCTTGGCAGCCAAATCGTTTGGACCATTGTGGGTTTCGCCGTTGAAGCAGAGGTCGACACCCTGGTCCCAAGGCTGGCCGAGCTGCGGTGCCGGAGCAAGCACCACGATGTGTCTCTCGGTCTGTGAGCCAGCGTTGTACTGCCGGTGCGGCACGCCGGCGGGCAGGACAACGAGAGTGTCGGGCCTGACTACGTGCTTCTGCAGTGCGACTTCGACGGTCAGCTCCCCGTCGATGACCAGGTAGTACTGGTCGAAGGGGTGGATGTGCATGCCGGGGCCCGCTGATCCGGCGTCGACCTCCGCATAGTTCACCACCGCATGCAGGGAGCCACTGCCCGGATCGGCCAGCGACTGAAGGCGGAAGCCGGGCAGTGCTTCGTTTAATTGTTCAGCGTCTACCCGTCGGACGTAGCCCTCTTGGGTCGCCCGGTGTTCGGCGGGCACGTCCTCGACCGAATCGATCATCAGAGCGATCGGCGCCCCGGGAGTCGGCGTCGGGATGATCATCTCGAAGTGGTTCTCCGCACCTGGGCCGTCATTCCAGTTTCGGTGCGCCAAGCCCGCCGGGATGAATACGAGCGTTCGGGGTCCGATGGTATGGACGTGTTGTCCAAGTTGAATATTCATTGCGCCGTTGAGCAGGAAGTAGAGTTGGTCACTCTTGTGATAGTGCAAGCCCGGCCCACACCCGTTCTCCTGGATGACACTGTGGATGAACAGCGCGTCTTCGAGGTGTGACACGAATTGCGCTCTGTAACCTGGGAATCCGGTGTCGATCGCCATCTCGTCGTCGAATGGTCTGATGTATTTCATGGTCGCCTCTCGCAGGGGTGTTCAATCACCGGACGGGGTTGCTGTACAGCGCTTTTCTAGTGGTGTGACGCATAGTGCTGTGCCAGCAAGTCCTTGCCGTAGTCGCCGCCGTTGGGTGACCGGACAATGGTGTGCACATGGAATGGCTCCGGTCTGTCATTGTCGAGGAAGATGCCCGGATGGTTGTCGTATTCGACGAGCAAGACCGGACTGTGCAGCTTGTAGTAGAACGGGTCATCCACGCTCACGCCCCCAATCCAGGACACCCAGCTCTCGTCGAGATGCGCCTCGATCTGACGGCGTCGCGCCGGCGCGGCGGCCTCCGGAATAGCGTCGATGTGGGCGTCGATTAATGCGAGCAGCAGCCGGTGCTGCCCAGCGCTCAACCCGTCGACACACAGTCCCTCATAGGGAAGTACGACGTTGTCGCGTCCCGCACCGGCGCGATGACGCCCGTCCACCGCGCCCTTGAGATGAGCGGGCAGGTAGTCCATCGAATCGTATAGCACCGCATCGCTTCGTTGACCAGAATTCAACGAGTGGATGAATTCGAGTGCACACAAACGGTTCTCGGCGAAGAGTTCTTCGCTTCGGAACTCGGCGCCAAGGAACGTGGGAGTCAGTACCAGCTGACCACCAAGGACAAGACAGTGCACATCGACATGATGGCCGGCGAGTTGCCAGCCCCAAGGTTTGTCAGTCGAGGGGTCACCGAAGATCGTGAACCAGTAGCACCATTCGGTCAAGGTGTCGAGATAGGCGTTGAGGAACTGCCCCAAGTCGGCGTTGAGCCGCATCGCGCCGCGCACTCGCCGATACCCCGCCGAACTCAGTGAGCAGCGAATCACTTCCAACGCCGCGCCGCGCAGGTCGGCGCCGAGGTCTGCCAGCCGGACCCCGTGTTCCGGGAAGGTCAGAAAAGCATTCGTCCACAGTTGCCAATGTTCACTGCGAATCGGCGACACCGCATGCGCACGAACATGTTCGGGAACCGCATCGAGATAGGCGTGAGCCGCCGCCGTAGCCGGTCGAGGGTCGAATCCCTCGTCGGAGAAGGGGTACAGTCCCGTCATCGGTGTGCCGTTGGTCGTGACGCCGAGGAACGGCTCGCTGGCCGTGGCCTCGACGGGTGGTAGAGGTGCATCCCCAATCAACTGCAGCATTCGCTCTACACCGGCTTGATCCGCGAAGTCGACAGCGCCTCCCTTGAGGGGAAGTCCTGGCGGACGTGGTCCAAAGCCCTTATATATCACGGCTTTTAGCCCCAGGGTGTCCGGAGCCGTTCCCCAGAAATGCTTGTAGTCGGCTCTTCATATGCTGCACCGCAACCGTGTCGTCGTCCCCGGTTCTTGCCAGGATATGTCCGTCCGGCCGGACGAGTAGCGCACCTCGTCCCGCCAAACCGGTCAGGTCAGTCCACCACGCAGGGATCTGAACATTCGCTATGACTCTCACGCTCACGGGGGCGTCGCCGAAATTTACCTCTGACCACCCAAATGAGCGCGTCAGGAGCGTAAACGATTGCGGTTCCAGCAGATCGAGCGTCGAGCGCGGTTCCCCGTCGACCGTGCACCAGGTGTGCGGCAGTCGATCGCCCGGATGCGCCCGTGGGACATAGCCTTGCACGCTCTCGTGTGGCATCGGTTCATCCGCGTAGGTGAAGCCGATCTGGAGTGCAAGGCTGTTGAGTCCGTCGTACATGCCTGCGATGGCGGCATCCCACTCCCCCTGAGTTGCATCCTCTGCCAACTGCCAGACCCGCAAAGCCGACTCGGCGTTGGTCAGGCTCTGCGCCGTGTTCTCCTCCGCAACTCGACGGCGTTCCTTGTCATATGTATCGAGTATCGACGCGTCAGCGTACCCATCCCGAACCGCCTTGATCTTCCAGGCCAAATTGTGTGCATCCTGTATACCGGTGTTCAACCCAAGACCACCGCTTGGTGGAAACCGGTGAGCTGCATCGCCGACCAGAAAAACCGGACCTTCGCGATAGCAGTCGGCCACCTGTGCAGTCAACGTCCATGGAATAACGTGGCGCACATCCATCTTGACTGACTCGGTACCGAGCGCGTCGGCAACGATCCAATGCGCCTCCTCGTCCGAAGGGGTACCCTCTGGGGCCAGGAAGGTCAAATACACCCACGTACGGTCGATGTCGTAGGCGATGAATATGCCGGGGAGTTTTGCCCCAACCGCCCAATAGAACATACCCGGGCGGTCGCCAACCATGTTACGCAGGTCGGCCTCGAAATGAATTGTGAGACAGCGCAGGACGTCGGCCTGGCCGTGGAGCCCAATGCCCAGACGTTGCCGCACCTCGCTATTGGCGCCATCGCAAGCCAGCGCGAAATCGCTGGCGATACGGTAACTGTGGCCAGCACCGTCAAGTACGGTCGCGACGGCGGATTTCTGTTCGGTGGCGAGGTCGACCACGCGGTGGCCAACTCGCAGGTCGATGAGTGCTGTTCGGGCAACCTCCTTCAGTAACAGAGTCTCCAACTGTGGCTGCCGAAGGTTGATCCGCGGATGTGGCGTGTGCGTGTCATCCTGCTGCTCGAACGTAATTCGACCGAACTGCTTGCCTGTCGTGGTCCAATCGAAGTAGGAGAAGCCGTCGTCCTCGGGCGGCGCGGCGTGGGCCACCATTGCATCGACATCGAAGTCGAACGCACGGTAGATCTCCATAGATCGCGGATTTATGACGTGGGCGCGTGGCGCCTCAGAGCGCTCGATCCGCCGCTCGAGGACGACGCTCGGGACATTTTGTCTGGCCAATAGCAGCGCCGCTGTCAAGCCGACTGGCCCGCCACCGACGACGAGGACTGGATCACTCCGGTGGTCCGGACCGTTCTTGTTCATCTCTTCTTCCCTTACTGGGTGCGACGCTGTGGACGATTTCTTTGCGCGCAACGTGATCCGGAACATTTGCGCGAATGTGTTGTTATCGGTTCGGTATCAGGCGCGGACCGCCTGCTCTTGGCGCCCGGGTCAAGATGCTGTGGCTTGTCTGGGTTCGTCGACGTACACACCGCGAGCACAGTTCTCGACTTCCTGGTCGAGGACGGTGACCTGGTCTGTGCCATAGGATGATCCAGCCGCCTCGTAGGTTTGATGCTCACGATGTGACTTCGGCATTCACCCGAACCTCGAGGCTGGCGAAGCCTCGTAAGAGGTTATTGAGAAGGCGCTCGGTGCCCACTACTTCGAAGCGCGCGACCGCCGGGATGAGTTGCTCCAACAACGTTTTGATCTCGAGTCGCGCGAGGTTCATTCCGACACACGCGTGTTCGCCAGTCCCGAAAGCAAGATGGTCGCTCGGTTTGCGCGTGATGTCGAAGACATCGGGACGGGGGTACTTCCTTTCGTCGCGGTTCGCGGAGCCGAACAGAAGCATCACCCTCGCGCCAGCTGGAACCTCGACACCTTGCACTGCGTGGTCTTCAGTGACGAGACGCGTGAAGCGCTGGATTGGCGATTCCAGTCGAAGGGCCTCGTTGATTGCATGCCGGACAAGTGATGGGTCCGCTCGGAGCAAGTCCCATTGGTCGGGGTGCTCTGCAAATAGCCAAATGGCATTTCCTGTCCCCAGGATGGTGGTGTCGAGCGACGGCGCGGCGTAGTCCATAACCATGAAGGGGCACTTCTGTGCGGGCAATTCTCCCCGGTCCGCAGCTGCAAATAAGGCCGCCGCCCAGCCGTCCGGGTCGATGGTCCCCGGACGGGCCTGGGTCAGGGCGAACTGCACCATCTCCTGAGCCGTCGGCAACGCCGCCGCCGTGCGTTCATTCATTGGCCCGAGTGCATCGAAAGTCGCTGCTGCCCATGTCAACATCTGATCGCGCCCGTAGTCCCCTAGCCCTACGAGCTTGGAGACGATCGTCAGCGGCAGGTGCCGGGCAAGTTCAGTCGCGGCGTCGAAGGTGTCCTTGGCCACGACTTGCGCAACGATGTTCGCAGCCTCGTCACGCAGGAACGATTCGATGTCTCGCAAACGATTGGGCAACAGCGGACGTTGCAAGACTTTGCGCATGACCTGATGGTCCGGCGGGTCGCTGCAGATGAGAACCCCCTCGCTCGCCTTATTGAACCCATCGTTGAGACCAACACCGCGTGCTGAACTAAACACCTCCCAGTTCATGCTGACTTCGCGGACAGCCTCGTACTGCGTAACCGCGTACACGTCCAGTCGGGGCAGATATACGAGGGGGCCGAGTTCGCGTAGTTCGGAGTACAACTCGTAGGGCTCCAGCAGAGCCTCATCTGTGAAGAGATCGATGTTGGACGTAGGTGGCTTCGCGCTCAGAGACATGTGCAATTTTCTCCCGGTGTCAGTCAGTCGGAACCCCGGCACGCTCGCCGGGTTAAGCAAGCAGGACGCCGACGCCGCATACGCCGAAGTTCGGCGGCAGGGGCCGGTGCGCCGCGTCGGAGACCCGCCGTGCTGTCTCCGTCCCGCGACTCGACTGCAACGCGATGCGGGTCGCTCGGACCAGACCAAAGCCGGACCACGAGGTTGCCTCCTCCTGGGTGGGTGCCATCACCTTCCATCCCCACCCGGTCGGCCCGCTATCCGCTTCGCGTGGTGTTATCCAGGCGACGCAATCGGTGTACGGGCCGGTTCAGGTCGTGGTCCGTGCGCTCACTCAGTCGGTGGACCTCAGCGGCTCGTGGACATACCGAACGGCTTCTCTCAAATGCGGTCGAACGAAGTCGATGAGGGCGGTCGGACTCCCGTGGCCTCGCAAGCCGCGGGTCACGCGGCAACAGCACCTTGCCGGCTGGCTGATGACCCCACGCCGAGTCGATTGGTCCGCGGTGGCACCGGCGGCTCAGCTTTACTTGCCGACAGGATGCAAGTCCTTGGGCAGCGCGCGTCCCTGCCACAGATGGCGCACCCGATCGCTAGGTTGCGGTCGATGTTGCTGACCCGCCTAGGCCAGGGGTTTCCATCCACGTTGTTGGTGAGTGCCCCTGCCATCGGTGAACACGGCAACCACAGGCAGGTATTCGCCTCCCGCGGAGGCTTCGGAGGGTGAGACTTTTCGGACCGCCGCTCGGCCGGGGTCGCCGTTGCGGGTAGCGGCGCGGCGTTCAGTGGGCGCGAGTTGAGCATAGTTACACAATCAGCGCGGCTGCACCGTCTGTTACTCCTAACATCGAAAATGCAAACTCAACATAACTTTTCGCAAGTTGATCAGGTGGCGTTGGCCCTCCTAATCGGTACCATTGCGGCAGCGACGTGCACATGGTTGCAATTGCTCTGCCTGCCACGCGAGGCTGCCGATGGGAAGCGGACCCGTCCTCGATCGCGCGATCGATGGCGTCGTCGAGGGCGTGCTGCAACTGATCGCGAGTGCCGGTGATACGCGGGCGGTTCGCGCGTTCCAATCCGCGCATCTCACTAGCGCCGATGAAGGCGATGTCCCGCCGATGGATGTGAAAGAGCGTTAACACCTCCACGATTAGCGCCACCTCTCCAACGCTGGTCGTTGCTTGGCTGCGCGCGGCGTCGATCCGCCACTGCAGATCAGACAATCCGATATCCAAAATGCGGGTCAAGAGCTGCTGTTTGTCCGCGTAGTGGTGGTAGATGGTGGGCACACTCACTCCGATTGACGCGGCCAGAGTCCGCATGGTCGTTCCGTGGTATCCGGTTTCGACGAAGCAGCGAATCGCTCCGGCCAGGACGGGGTCGAGATTTAACGCCGGGAACTGCCGCCAATCCGCGCCGAACTGACCCGTGGTCACGGGGCTATTCGCATCGGGCTTGCGGGCCGGGAGGTTGCTGTCCCCTCCGAGTAGTTGTGACGGGCTGATGTGCAGGGCTGCGGCGATTTCTACCAGTCTCGTCACGTTCACGCCGGTCCTTGCGTTCTCAATTGCGCTGATCGTCGCCGCGCTCACATTGATCAGACTGGCCAGCTTCCGTACGGACAGACCCGCGGCGATCCGCGCTGCACGTATCGCGGCGGCGTGCTCAGCGGGAGCGCCGGTTACACGCATGTTCGGTTTCGCTGGACAATCGGCATTGACCCTCCTTGGCGCCTGGGACTAGTCACGCGCCCTATCAGGAGTATCGACCGCCGTAGGCTTTTCCGGCAACGTGCCCGTGCCGCGGCCGTGGCGTAGCGATCGATCGCTAGTCAGCGGCGCGCGTGACCATAAACCTCGCGAGTCGATGTGTCGGTGATTGAGTTGTGGTGGCGAGCCTCACCGCAACGCCGTTCTCCACTGGCAGGGCAACTTCCGGGTGAAGTGAAGGGGTGCACGTCCGGTCCACACAATCTGGGATGCGGCGTCGCGCGGTGACATGCCGCGGCCCTGGCTGCAGTCCGGAACAAATGAGTACTGCAACCGTCCACGATCTTTCGGCAGGTGAGCTTATATTCGGCCAGGGTTCGTGACGCCGTGCGCGCAGCGGCCAGCGTTGCGCCAAGTGGATAGCAAAGACGCATCCGGCTGGGCAGTGTGTGTGCTGAACCACACAATGCACGTGCAGCTTGATCGCGACCGTAGGAGGATTTGGTGCCAGAAGACGATGCGGTCATTTTCCGGCCCGCCTTGCCGCCTGAGAGTGCCCAAGCCAACTGGCGCGGGTTCGCGCCGGGACGCTCGGTGCTAGCTGCCGGTTCGACGTTCTCACCCAACGGTCGCTGCCTGAGCTGCGACATCGCCTTAGACCGTGATGTAGCCCTGACGCTTCGCGACGGGACAACTATCTATGCCGATGTTTATGCACCCGCAATCGGAGATCCCGCTCCGGCCATTTTGGCGTGGAGCCCCTACGGCAAACAGGGTGGGTTTTGGACATACGACATGTTTTCGGAGCGCGCTGGCGTCGCCGAGGGCGCCACCTCGGGCTTGGAGAAGTTCGAGGGACCAGACCCCGCTTACTGGTGTGCGCAGGGGTACGTGATTGTCAATGTCGATCCGAGGGGTGCGTTTGAATCGCAGGGGCGGGGACAGTTCCTCAGCCCCCAGGAAGCCCAGGATGGCTATGACGTCGTGGAATGGATTGCAGCGCAAGACTGGTGCACCGGCGCCGTCGCCATGGCCGGCAATTCATGGTTGACGATGATGCAGTGGCGTATCGCCGCCGAGCGGCCACCTCATCTCGTTGCCATTGCGCCATGGGAGGGCGCCAACGACATTTACCGTGATCTGGTCTGTCGGGGTGGCATCCCCGATCTGTTCTTTGCAGAAGCCTTGGTCGCGAACAACTTTGGCCGACACGAAGTCGAGGATGCCGTGGCTATGATCGCGCAGCATCCGTTCATCAACGACTACTGGCGTACGAAGATCGCCGATATCGAGGCCATTGACGTTCCGGCCTATGTTGTGGCGAGCTGGACTAACCCGTTGCACGTGCGCGGCACGCTTGACGCCTTCTCGCGACTCGACCAATCGAAATCGTGGCTCAGAGTCCACAATTCCCTCGAATGGCCCGACCAGTATGCGAACGAGGACGATCTGTTGCGGTTCTTTGACTACGCAACCAAGGGTAAAGACAATGGGTGGCCACTCACCCCACGCGTGCGCCTGGCCATCCTCGATCCGGGGGTACTGACGTCATCGGCCGACCGGAAAACGAATGGCCATTAGCCCGCGCCACAGCGGAAGTGTTCCATCTCGACGCAAACACCTCGACGATGACAACCGCGTTAGTGCAGCCTCAAATTACCGCGGATCTCGACGCAGCAGTTGGCATCTTGTCCTTCCGCACCTCCTTCACCGAGGATGTCGAGCTGACCGGACCCATGGCGGTGCGCTTGTTCGTCTCCTCGGACGGCCCAGATGATGTGGATTTCTACGTATTTGTACGAAAGCTTGATGCTGCCGGTGAGCCGCTGTTGCCGTATCTTCCGTTGGGCGTTCCCGTGCCTGGCGCGAAGGGGCAGCTGCGGGCCTCGCATCGTGAGCTGGACAGCGCAGCCTCGACCGATCTGGTGCCGGTACATCGTCACCAATCCGCGCATCCGCTCACGCCCGGGGAGGTCGTGTCGCTCGACGTCCCCATTTGGCCTGTCGCCATGGCATGGCATGCCGGCGAACAGCTGGAATTGCTGATTTCGGTACAGGACCTATTTCCCACGTCCGCGCTCATCACCGGGCCACCAGCTGCCGGTGGGGAACCCACGGGGGATAACGGAACGATCACACTCTGGACGGGTGCGAGTTATCCCTCCAGGCTGATCGTCAATCGTGTACCAAGCTAGGTAACCAACGCACCACATCCGCAGGCGGCACGGTCGACTCTGCGCGTGCAGCGACGGCGTTCGTCATGGCGGAACGCCGACCAGCCACGGCGGAACTCAACGCACGGATCGTCGTCGGGTAGAGGCGGTGGGCTTGGCAGATCTCGGCTTACCCCGACATGGCCGTCGAGCGCAGCGCGAACGGCTTGCCGAGTTTGTTCTCACGGAGCGTGAATTGTGTCGCGCGGCCGTTTGCGGTCGGCCTGCAGCGCGGCCGCCACGCTCGGCGTCTGCGCTCGGGATCGCTAGGACGGCGCGACGTGCTGGGCTGAGGTGTCACCGCTTGTGCAGCGGCGCGGGTTGATTCGGCGATGTGGTGGACAGCGATGTGAGCGATGTATCCGTCGGGCCGAATCAATAGCAGCGTGCCGCGTGTTAGCCCATAGATGCTTGCGAATTCGCCGGTCGCATCTACAAGCACGCCACCGGGCCATTTGCCGCGACCGTCGGTATCGATAACCAGGCGCTCTATGAGCGCCCCCGCAGCGGACCAATCGAGTTCTGCCAGATCGGCCGCGGCGCGCGCCCGGTAAGCCAACGCGGTGAAGTGCGGTCCGCGGTAGGCGTCGAACAGCTGCGTGCGCGGGCCCTCGGTGGTGCTGGGTTGACGTTCGGGGTTGGTCGGTGGTGAGAAAATCAACGAATGCCGAGCAGTTGCCAGGCCGATTCCACAACCGGTGTGCCCTTGCCACCATCGCGACGTCGACGATGCCCGAGTTCAGCGCGGCGGCCTGGCGCAGGCTGCGCTCGACCGCGCCGAGTGGCATAAAGCGGCGCAACAGCCCTCCGATGATGGGATTGCGCGCTAAGCGCATTGAGGCCGGTGAACCCTTGTCGGGATAGCCGGTGGCGTTGATTAATACCAGGCCGGTCAGCCAAGGTGATCCGGGCGATCGAGGGCGAAGTTCGAGGCAATGTTGCCGGCCAACGAATTTCCCGCCGCTGCGCATCGCTCGACGCCGACAACGTCTAAGAAGTGGATGAGCGTCGCGGCGTAGGCAGCGACCCGGTAGTCGCGATCGGGCCTTAGCCCTGTGAGTCCGAAGCCCGGCAGATCCAGCGAAACGACGTCGAAGGAACCCCACAGTCGCTGCGCGACAGCTTCCACTCCATACAGCGATGAGGCGCTTCCGTGGAGCAAGACCACGGTTAGCCCCATGCCTGAGCGCCTGTAGTGGATCCACATTCCATCGACAGCGGCGAACTGCGAGTCCGCATGAAGGTCCATATCACCATCGTTTACCGTGGATACGGTGTTGCCGTTATTGTGACTCGGTGTCAAGTGCCGTCATACTGGGTCGGGTGAGCACGTCATCAGCGGGACTCGAACCCGTGGCCGAAGAGTCCCAACGATCGCGTGGTAGGCCGCCGTTGCGGCTGGATCACATCATCGCGACCGCGGTTGCACTCCTGGACGACGACGGGGCCGGCGCACTATCGATGCGCAATCTGGCCCAGCGCCTAGATTCAGGCACAGCGACGTTATACCGGCACTTCACCGGCCGGGCCGACCTGATCGCCCAGGTCGTCGACAATATTCTCGCCGACGCGCATGTCGCCGAGGAGACACTCGAGGACATGCCGTGGCAGGAAGCCTGTGACGTCCTGGCGCACAAGCTGTTCGACGTCTTCCGACGCCACCCCCACGTGGCTCCACTACTGGTCGAGCAGATCCCGACTGGACCCAACGCGATGATCCAGCGGGAACGAACGATCGCGGTGCTTCTCAAGTCGGGCTTCCCGCCGCCTTTAGCGGCGCAGGCTTGCGCCACGCTGGCCCGATTTGTGTTGGGGTTCGCCGCGCAACTGCGGTCGCCGGGCGCCGACGCTGCAGGCAGCGCCGAGGAATGGCAGACCCTTGATGCACAAACTTTTCCCGCCACCGCCAGCGTGGCTGACTATCTGCCCGTGCCGCTGGAGCAAGAGTTTGCCTTCGGCCTGACACTGCTCCTCTACGGCCTGGAGCGGGTCACGCGCCAAGGCGCCAAGCCGGCCCGCCGCCGAGTTAAGCGCGACTGAATCAGCATCCGATCGGGAGTGCCGATCAGGTGCCTGCCCCACCCGTCCAATAGCGTTGCGGCGGACACCTATTTTCGGATACGATGTTGCCGGAAATGGTTGGTTCGCTGCCGCCCGCCGACCCGGGCTGGGCAGAACGCCGACGCACTGTATAGGGGTGACAGGAGTCGATAATGGCCCGAATGCTGTTGCGCGGCATGCGGTTGGTGAGCCTCGCGCCGAACCGACCTGACAGCGAGAACATTGACCTGCTGATCGAGGACGATCGCATCGTCTCGATGGGCCAGTACCTCAACCCGCACGACGCCGAGCTGGTCGACCTCACTGGCCGCATCGTGATACCGGGCCTCGTCAACGCCCACCTTCACACCTGGCAGAGCGCGTTACGATTCGTCGGTGGGGACTGGTCGTTGCTCGAATACCTCGCTCACACCCACGGCCACGTCGCCCGTAGATACCGTCAGGGTGATATGCACACCGGGACACTCGCCGGGGCGCTCAATCAAATAAACTGCGGCACAACGACTATAGGTGACTGGTGCCATAACTGCCTGACACCTGGTCACGCCGATGCCGCCATCGACGCACTGACCGCCACTGGCATTCGCGCAGTCTTCCTCCATGGGGCAGCCCATGGCGGTCCCACCAGACCTCACGATATGCGCGATATCGATCGCCTCCTTCGGGGTCCCATTGCCCGCAGCCCTCTGTTGACTCTGGGAATGGCGATCAAAGGACCGCAACTGTCGGCGCCTGAGGTGGTGATTGCCGACCTACGGGCCGCCGTCGAACGCGGCATTCTTGCATCAATGCACCAAAGCGCTGGGGAGCCCGGACCGGGGTGGGACGCAGTTGAGGCTGCACGCTTGTGGGGTCCGCACGCCAACATCGTTCACGGCACCGGCCTGAGCGACGAATGGGTCACGAAGCTCGTCCACGCCGGGGTCAGCTTCACCTCGACACCGGAAAACGAACTCGGACAGGGGCATTGCACGGCGATTACCGAGCAACTGTTGCGCGCTCACGCTGCACCCTCGCTCGGTACCGACACCGACACGGCCGTTTCCGGCGAAGTCCTGACCGCTGCGCGGATCGCCTTAGCCCGCCAACGCGGCCTGGCCCACGACCAGCAGTTGCATCGGACCGGTATGAGCGCGCCTACCGCATCACCCACCAGTAAGCAGGCGCTGTCATGGGCAACCGTGCACGGAGCGCGCGCCCTCGGCCTTGCCGACAGAATCGGCCACCTGTCCCCGGGGATGCAGGCCGACCTTGTCGTCATCGATGCCCGGGCATTGAACCTGTGCCCCGCTCACGACCCCGTTGCTGCGGCACTTCACGCCAGTATCGCCAACATCGAGGCGGTCATGATCGCCGGGCGCTGGCGCAAGCGGGATTACGCCCTGGTCGATATCGATGTCGATGAAGTCACAAATCAACTCCGACTGTCGGGCGAACGGTTCGCCGAGAAAATCCATGCGTCCGGACCACTGGCTCGCACACGGCGCAGCGTGGTCCGCAGAGTTGTCCGCCGGCGTCTCCGTCGACAGATAGGTTCCGGGAGTTCGTAACTGGCCCGGTCCGCAACAGTCGCTCGCGATCGCTGCGTGCGATCCACACCGTCTTGCACCTTCGGCCACATCTGACCACTGAGCTGGCGGCGATCCCCCACCTAGCGCACACCGCACGCGGGGCGATGCCTATAACCTTGTTCCTCAAACTGGGAACGAGGTGGGGTGGTCCTGCAGGTTGCCTTCTCGATCGCGCGACCGCAGCACCAACGCAGAAGTGGGTCAGAGCAGGAGTGATGAGTCCTCGGGCCGTGCCGAGTTTCCTCTACCGGCCATCGCGTTGCCCACTCTAGCGCTGGTGCAATTGTGCAGCGCGCGTGGGCTTTACGTTTCATGTTCGTAGGTGCTCAGTACAGTCTCGGACAGATCACCGTACACTTCTGCGGCGAGATTCCAAGCCAGGTGACCCGTCGTCATCGCGTCTCGCGGCAAGCGCACAGTCCTTGTCTCCCCTGGCACTTAGCGCACCCTGCGAACCTCACGTCACACCGGCACTTGCGGACTCCATGAAACAGTACCCAGCACCGGAGCGTGATCTGCTAATTCCTGGTGTAGAACCAGCTGCTAGGCGGTCGGGTCGAGGTACTCAAGATGGATGGTTGCTATCAGCTGGATGGTGGATCTGATTGCCGCCACGGCGTTTTGCTAAGTACATCGCTTCATCTGCGGTCGCGATGAGCTCTTCAAGGAGTCCACCGCAGCTCTCTGAGGGGAGACCATCCAGGGGCGTGCAGGCAGCTCCTATGCTCGCCGTGACCCGCGCCCGCGAAGCGGCGATGGCGTCACAGAGCTGCGTTGCCAGCGATTCGGCGGTGCAGGTTGCCGAGATGGTCGCTAACACGAATTCTTCACCGCCGATTCGTCCGATTACCGCCCGCGCGCCGGCGGTCGCCGACAGCACGTGGGCGGTGTGAACGAGGGCCTGGTCGCCCGCGCGATGGCCATACCTGTCGTTGAGGGCTTTGAATTTGTCGAGGTCTACCAGAATCACCATTAGGTAGTCTGCGTTGCCCGAACACGTCCGCATCACGGCCATGACTTCACGTTGGAAGGCACGCCGGTTAAGCAGCCCAGTGAGGGGGTCCGTATCGGCGCGCAACAGATCTCCCGCCAGGCTGCGTGTGAGGATTTGAGTTGCCAGCGGTAGGGCGATGTTGACTTCAACGACCACCCACCAGCCCACGCCTGCCAGGGCGGGATGTCCGGTCATGGCCAATCGCACGGCGAGAACGGTAGTGACGAGAGTGGCCACTCCAAAGTTGTAGATCCCCCACCCGGTGCTGTGGAAAAGCGCGACGTAGCCACCACTGGTGGCAAAAGCAATGCAGCCCATCAAGGCAGCCATAGGGCTGGGTTGGGCAAGACACGCCAACGCGACGGATGCATTAGCAACGGCAACGAAGGCTAGCGACTGTGTGCGGCTGGGCCAGCGGAAACCAAACAACACTGCCCCGGCCAATCCCCCGCCCGCGGCGATCCAGACCATCGCCACAGGCACTGGTTCTCGCGGGCCGTCCCCGCTCGCTAACAATACAAAGAGACAGGCCGTGAACGAAACACCAACCACAATCAAGGCGACACGCGCAATTCGGATCATCCGTTGAGCCGCAAGGTAACCCGACAACCAGTCGTAATGGTCGCTTCGCCAGAGCCGACGAATGATGCCGGGCACCTTCACCCACCCTCCACCATTGCACTCGAGCCGCGAGCCGCGATTTCCAGCGACACACGAGCTACGAAGCATAGCTCTGAGCGAGAGCTACGGCGCCCTTCTTAGCCGATGTTGCATCGCGCATGCCCGGCGGACCCGGTCAGGTCAGCGACGACAGCGAGCTCGAGCGCCGAGAGCCTAGGGATATGCACTCCCCCAACACGATATCGAGATAGAACCATCTAAAACCACCTCGCCCCACCGATGCGCTCCTGCGATTCGTGGGCCGGGGCAAAGCGCACACGCAGAGCCTGCGGAGGCCCGCCGCGATATGCCGGCCAGCGAATCGCAGCTACACCTAGCGTGACGTTACACTACAACTGTAGCGCCCCGGAAGGGTGGGATGAATGTGCCATGAAACGCAGTTGGCAGCCGAGTGGATCGCCGCGCTCCACTCTGACGAGATCCCGGCAGGCAAACCGCGCGATCCGGCGTTGGAACCCTGGGGCCGCCGCGATAGCCGTCCTCCGCACATCCGACCCCGCAAGCTTGCCGCTGTGCTTCGGCCCGCGACGCTTGATGCGTGAGTTTTCGTTCCTAAAGTTGCGACTCGTAACTGCGTGAGATCCCGGCGACGTTGCGGAATCGGACGGTCGTGGTTGCGACATGCGCGGCGTCATCGACGACGATACAAATCGTCGAATCACCGGCTGCCGCCTTCGCCATAATCACCGATGCGACGTGAGTCCAACTCATGGTCGGAGGGCGGTCGCCGGCCGCCCGCCGATCGCAACGTCCACCGCTCCCGAAGATACGCCGGTCGGACCGGCGGACGTCCCCGGGGCTTGTCCGTAATGTTTCTGCTGCGGCGACGTCGGTGACGACACACGCTCGACTGCATGAATCCGCGATGACTTTAAAGGAACGTCGGCTCCAAGGTCGATTGGACTGAGACGCTGGACCATTCGTCGTTCTCTCGTTCGGTGAAACCGGCACGGAGGCGGTCGTAGTTTTGCGAGCGATACACCGATTTATGCGCTCGATGGCGGGCATCCATCGAATTGCCATGAGCCAGAGCATGAAACATGTCCCTAACGTTGAGGACGCGGTTGCCGCCGCGGGAGTCACCGTGGCCCCATGTGGTGGTACCCGACGACTGAGGTCGGCTTGCTAGGCCAGCGTAGCGGGCGACCGCTCGACGATCGGCAACATCGCGCTGTCGTCCTTCACAGCCGGAGGCGTAGTTATGCTGACCGCCAACGATTTCCGGCGTCGCTGTGGTGGTGGCGTCACAGCTTGGCGACCCGTCAGAACTCGTCCATCCTTGGCCAAACGTCGCGGCAGCCGCAGATCGACCACCCATCTCGACCATCCCAGCCAGTGATCGACTCCGGCAACGAGCTCTACCCGGCCCGCCTTGCAGTGGCAGGTCGTATAGCAGCCGAGCGTCGTCGAGGGATCAGTCATTGTCCGCCCGACCACTCCGTGACGTGGCTCGGTACAGGCGGTCGGGTCGGCGTTGGCGGCTACGCAGCCACTAGGACCTCGCGATCCGGCGAATCCACATGGCTAGCTTTTCTATGTTCGATCCGGCAGTGGGTGGTGTTGTAGGCGGCCGCAGCGTACAACTTTGCCGCGTAACCATTCTGGGCGTCGGGCGCGGCGGCTTAGATCCGCACGCGAGCTTGTTCGCCACCCTTTTGGCAGGCTAGATATTGGGCTACCAGAAGGCTAGTACACGGGCTACAATCGGCGCATGCGCAGCGTACCTCTCAGCGAGGCCAAGGACAAGCTTTCGGCGCTCGTCGACGAAGCAGACACCACCCACGAAATCATTCAGATTACTCGGCATGGCCGGGTTGCGGCTGTCATCATTTCGGCCGACGACCTGGAATCACTCAACGAAACCCTGCACGCGCTGAGGACTCCCGGCTTGGCTGATGAGTTGCGCCAGGCCGAAGCCGATTATGCCGCCGGCAATACCGTCTCCGGTGACGAGTTGCGCCGCCGCTACGGACTCACGTGAGCGACCTGCAACCATGGTCGGTACGGCTATCGCCAGGCGCCATTCGGGCGCTGGAGCGGTTGCCGCACAAAGTGGCCGCCGCGATCGTTGAGTTCATCACCAACACATTGCCGACCGATCCGTACACAATGTCAAAACCTCTGCGGTTCGAGCTAGAAGGCTGGCGTGTCGCGCGCCGCGGGGGCTACCGCGTGACATTCCAAGCCCTTCCCGACGAACGCACTCTCTATATTGGGTGGATCGAGCACCGAGCACATGCCTATCGGTCCCATTGATTCGTCACAGTGGCGAATGACGCGTGGGCGGCGCCCGGGACCATTCTTTGACGAACTTTGGCAAGTGGTTCTAGGTGGGTTCACCGCGACGTGCAGTTCTCCGCTTGGCGTATCGAAGGGTTGATGGCGATGATGACGCTCACTTCCCCTGCCGACGGAAATTCACCTGAAGTCGGCTAAGCCTGAGCAGATGCGCGACACGGCGATGAGGTGTTTCGCTGAGCATTGGATTGCGGCTACGCCGCTAAGAGTCATCGCCGAACCGGCTGGACGAGTCCACCGCGCCTTCTGACGGGAGACCATCCAGGCGGGTGCAGGCAGGTCGGGCCGACTCTGCGTGACCCGCCTAGGTGGTGTCACGATGGCGGCGCGACCAGTCCGGCGAGCTCGCGGAGCTTGATTCGTATGCGGGCTTCGCGCAGCTCCGCGGGCTGTCGCCGGTACGACCCTGAACCTGCTGATCCACACCATCTTCCGGTCGGAGATCTTGCCTTCCCTTGTCCGACAATAGATTTTGTGGCGAGAGCTAGCCCACGCCTATGGTCCCCTCAACCATTGGTCGGCTTGGTAACTTGACCCTTCGCCGTGGTAACCGGTAGTTCGGGTAGGTCGGCACGGAGGCGGTTATAGATACTCCGGGCGATACGCCGTTTGATGCGCTTGATGGCGGTCCCGTGTGATTCGGTTTCGCGCCGGCGCTGGTAATCGTCAACGGCGGGGCCACGTTTCATGATCTGGCCCATGGCGACGCGGTGGATCGCGGCGTTGAGGGCCCGGTTGCCGCCGCGGTAGGCGCGGTGGCGGCCCGTGGTGGCACCCGATGACTGGGGCACCGGAGCCAGGCCGGCGTAACGGGCGAAGGCGGCTTCGCTCTTGAAACGTCTGATGTCGGCGACTTCGGCGACGATGCGGGCGGCGGTGAGGCTCCCGCAGCCGTGCAGCTGGAACAATGTGGGTACAGCATCGAGCACCTTCTTAGCTAGATCACGCTCCAACGCTGCGATTTCGGGACTGACGGCGGTGATGTCGGCTAATTCAGCGCGGGCCACCTCGGCGAGTACCCCGGGCTGACCTCGCAACCAGTCGGCGACTGCGTCTTGGTTGACTCGCCAGTTCAATGCTCCGGATTTGACTGTGTAGGTCGGGTCGAGTTCATGCAGGCGCCACAGCAGTCGGTTGGTCATGGCCACTCGGTGCTGAAGCAAGTCATCGCGCCGATCGACGAGCAGTTTGATGTCACGAGACCATTGGTGGTGGCGCGCCACAGGCAGATCAGGGTGGCTGAGCACCGCGCGGGCGACCGCGAGCGCGTCGATGGGGTCGGACTTGCCCCGCTCGCGGCCGGTGTGCCGCTGGCGAGCGACCATCTGGGTCGGTACGCGGACCACCTGTTGGCCGGCGTCGATGAGGTCGCGCTCCAGTCGAGCGGTCATAGCCCGGGTGTCTTCGACACCGAAGAGGATCTCAGCGCCGAATTGCGTAAGCGCCCAACGCAGCGCGAGGAAATGACCGGCGCTGGTGGCGTTCACGGTCTTTGCGGCCAGTTTGCGCCCGCCCGGGTCCACTGCCACCAGCGTGTGGGTGCGTTTGTGCGCGTCGATTCCGATGACCGTCACGATGAAACCCTTTCCACGGCAGCCGCACAAATTCGCGGGCGCACCCCGGGGTCGGCATGATCATATCGAGCCAGCCTGCGCGGCATCACTTCGCGGAGCCGATCCCCGGGTGCGTCCCCGACAAACACCCGACACTCAACCGACCGGTGCTCTTGCGGCGGTTCTGCATGTACCACCAACTCCTGCGCAGACTTCCACGCAGGTCGCTCCCCCAGTCAATGGTCGACACCATAGTTGGAAGCCACCACGTGCGGGGCAGGCATGGAGTAGTCGACCGCAGCAGTGGGGAACGTCACCAATGTTACTGCGCTCCAGCGGTTCGCCGACGCACCGAATTGGATGCACCCGGTGTGCGACATCCAGTCGGGGTGAGTCGCGGCGGCGGGGGGTCCTTCCGGATGGATTCGTTCCTAGGGGGACTGTGCTTATCAACCCGCAGTGACTCCTCGCTGCCCGCCCAGCGTGACACCTCACGCGCGCAGACGAACCGCGGTTGCAAGCCGCGCCGGTCGTGATGCGCGGGCGGACAGTTAGATTGCGGCTATGCCGCGGCTGATTCGTGGCCGCCCAGTCGAGGAGAAGCCTGCGCATTTATCGCGAGCTGTCCACGCATCACATTGCAGTCCGGTCGTTTGCGGCGGCCCGACGGTCATTCATCTCGGCAACCTGACCTCCGTCGACCTCACGCAACGCTCTCAAATGCGTTGCGGGATTGCTCAATGCGTTTGTCGCGGTCCGAGATGTTCGAGCAGGTAACGGGCATGGCCGAGATCGTCGGCGGTATCGAAGTAGATGCCCGCCTGGGCGTGGCTTGTGCCGGTGACGGCGACCCCGTACAGCGCGGGCTGCCGACCGTCGGTGGTCTCTTCGGCGAGGCGGTACGCGTAGCGAAGGACGTTCCGGTCGCCCCACTGCGTGCGGTCGTACGCGTGTTCGGGAACATCGAGTTTCAACCGCTCGAGGCGCTCGGCCGCTGCACCGTCACCGCCGCCCCACACCGTCAGCCACGCGGTCAGCCCCGGCCTCCACAACACGAAGCTCCCGCGCTCCAGCCGGGTATTCATCGGCGTCGGCAGCCCGATGGCCCAGGTGTCGCTGATAGCGACTGTCCCAGTGAGGACTGGGTATTCGGGGTTGAGTCCGTCCTGCTTGGTGGCGGTCGGGGCCCCGGCGGTGTCGGCGACGAAGCCGCCGCGCTCTCTGATCCAGGCCGTACCGGGCGGCTCGTTCAGGTAGGGCAGGATTGCGCGGTCGAAGTTCGCCGCCTCGTTGAGGGTGAGCAGGCTCAGATTCGCGGCGTCGTCGAGGTAGCGCCGGTCCTCGTCGCCGCTGAAAAAATTCCATCCCCAGTCATCGCGGTACATATAGCCGACGCGGTGGCCGTCAACGCAGACGCGGTCGCTCATGAGGCACGGCGTGTTGTTTGCCAAGTCCGTCACGAATCCGCCGACGGGGACTCCATACTGCTTGCGCGTCATGGTGGTCTTCCCTCTTGTGTGATGTGCGCTCGAATTCCGCTGTGCAGGTGTGGTTTCCGGTCGTCGCCCGCGGTTGCGCCGTTGGCCTGAATCACGTCGGGTATTGATATCGGCACGCGACGACGAGGGGCTGTTCAGCCGCGATGAGCTCGGTGACCGCGGTGCGGAACGCGGTGGTCTGCGCTGCGCTGGGCGGTGTCTGCGGCGACTGCCGCGCATCCTCGACATCGCGGACGACGGCCGCTGCCCGGTCACGGATGCGCGTCACATCGGGGCTGAGTGAATGTCCCTGTGCGACTGCGGTGTAGGAGTCGATTCGAGAGGCCCATTGGTCATAATCCGACAGCGGTGGCTCGTCGCTGCCGAGGTGAGTGGGGTCGAGAAGGTCCTTGCGGTCGGCGATGAAGTTGACCACGCCGGCGGCGAGTCTGCATTCAGCGATTTGCGCCGACCGGACGGCCACATTCGTTGCGCCGTAGGATCCGCCGATCACGGCGGCCGCGCCGATCAGACATGCCCACTGCCGGCGGTCCCGCTTGGCCGGAACATCCTGTGCCGCAGCGATCATCGCCGTGGCGGATGCATCGGCGTCAACGGCCGCAGCTACTGCGACCCATCGCCGATGAGCTCGTCGACGCCGAACCTGTCCCCAGAGCAGCAGCACCGCATAAACCGCAGCGACGACGTTCATGGCTGCCCCGACGACGGTGGTGCTGGGCATGCTGATCAGCCATTCGGCGTAAAGGATCACCGCCGCGATGAACACCCAGGCCAGCCACAGTGGCCGCCGCTGCCGCTCGGCGCGGGCCAGGTTCTTGATCCGCAGGGCCGCGGCCAGAACGGCAGGATCGGTGGGCAGCGGTCCGGACTTGATCGCCGCGGCGAGTTCTCGCTGTTGATCGGTGGTGAGGTCAGCGACGATGGCCGCGTAGGGCGCCATCCGCGCCCGCTGATTGGTTGCACCCAGCGCTGCGCTGATCAGGCAGGCCCCGATGACGGTCGGGGCGACCCACGCGGGTGGCCGTCCGGGGTGTTCTGCCACCTGCGCTGCGGTGATCCCACCGTAGAAGGCCAGCAGCACAACCGATGTCACCAACCAACGCGCCCACCAGGGCAGGGCGACCCAGCGAATCCACATAGCAGTCCTCAGTCTCGGTCGTGGTGCTGCGACGGCAGTCGGGCCCCGGTCGGCGGGTCGGCGGGAATGCCAGCGGCGACGCTGGATGTGTCGTGCAGCACCGCGGCGTACCAGCGGTGTCCGCCACCTGATTGGAAGTCTTCGCCGGCGGCCTGCACTTGTGTGCGGACATCCTCACCGATGTCGGTGACGCGAGCCAGCCAATGCGACAGGGCCTGTGGGTCCGCGCCGCATTCGACGCGGTCCCTGATGATGTCGAGCTGAGCACGAGTCAACTCGGGCAGATGCTGCGGCTGATTCATTGTCTTCCTTTCCGCCGGTTTGGTTTCGGCGTAGCGATCGATGATGGCGTCGGCTACATCTGGTGCAGCCGGCCCGAGAAGCTGATCCCCAGGCCGGCGACCACGATGGCGGGGCCGGCGAGGTCGATGAATCCGAGCGGCCCGGCGGCCAGGACGGTTACGACGGCGATTACCAGAGTCAAGACGATGTGCGTCAGCCGATAGCCGAGAAATGGTTGCAGGCGCACGGTCGACCGCCAGGTCGCTGCGGGGGCCAGCCGGGCGACCGCGATCAACGCCGTCAGTAGGGCTGTTGCGGCGGCGACAACGACCAGCCGGGCCGCGATCGCGGGTTCGTGGTGTTCGGTTTGGGCGGTGGCCACGATGATCGGCAGCCCGGTGAGGGTGGCCAGCAGGGTCACCCGTCGCATCGCGGTGACCAACGCCAAGGCGATGTTGGTGCGTGCGGTGGCCCCGAGGGTGGGATCCAAGCGGACGGCACCACGAAAGCCGCTGAGGGCGGCCCCTACTCGGCGTTGCCGCAGCCGGTTGATGGCCATGTCGTGGATGGAGTCGGCATGGTCGGGTTGCAGCCGTAGGGCTTGGTGGTAGGCGCCATCGGAGTCAGCGATGCGGCCCAGCCCGCGCAGGATGGCGCCTTGCAGCGACCATGCGCCGGGCCGGTCGGGCTGCAGGCGCAGCGCTTCCGTCACCACCGTCAGCGCCTGGTTGTCGTGACCGGCGTGGTGCAGCAACACCGCATAGGTGTGGTGGGTCAGATACTCGTTAGGCGCGGCGGTGACGGCGCGCCACGCCATCCACAAGCCGTCAGTGATTCGCCCTAGTTCGCTGAGGGCCACAGCGTAGATCCGCATGGCGTCGATGTCGTCGGGCTGTTGGGCGAGCGCGGCGTACGCGTGCCGGGCGGCGTGTGGCCACTGGTCGAGTTTCAGCTCGGCACGGCTGAGTTCGCGCAACAGCCCGGGGTCGTCGGGATGTCGCGGCAACGCCTGAGCGAGCAGATCGTAGGCGTGGCGGTCACAGCCGAGGTCAAAGAGGCTGTGCGCGAACATCACAACCTCCTGGGGGTCGCCGACGTCGGCGGCTGTGCTCACCGGATTTTCCTGGTCCGCAGGTATCGGGCGAGCTCGTCGTAGGTGCCGTCGCCGTTGGCGAATTCCACGACATTGCGGGCGGTCTCGAGCCACGGTCCCGCACTGGGGCGGGTGGTGTCGATGGCGTTGTTGATGTCGGTCATCGTGATGGGCCGGATCTGGCCGGAGCGCATCGACTCGGCCATCGCCAGTTGTGTTGCCGTTGTGCACACGTAGGTGACATCGGCGCCGGACATGTTTTCGGTGCGCGCGGCGATCGCCGCGAGGTCGATCCCGGCGACGGGCTTGTCGACGAGATTCAGTTTGACGATCGCGGCGCGCGCGGCCCGGTCGGGCAGGCCGACGAAGATCATCCGATCGAACCGGCCGGGCCGGCGCAGCGCGGGGTCGACGTCCCAGGGGCTGTTGGTGGCGCCGAGCACGAACACTCCGTCGTTGACCGAGGTCGCCGAGTCCATCTCCTCCAGCAAGGTGTTGACCATGACCCGCAGGGTCGAGGCGCCCGACACCCCGGACCGGCGGTGGCCGAGGGCGTCGATTTCGTCGAAGAACAGCACACACGGGGCGTTGCGGCGGGCGGTGTCGAAGACGTTGCGGATGGCGCGTTCACTTTCGCCGAACCAGCGGTGCACCACGTCGGCGATCCCGACCGGGTAGAAGTTGGCGCCGAGCTCGCCGGCGACGGCCTTGGCGATGAACGTCTTCCCGCAGCCGGGCGGCCCGTACAGTAGCAGTCCCCCACGGGCGCTGACGCTGAATGCCTTGGCCAGCTCAGGGTTTCGCATCGGACCCAGCAACGCGAGCTCCAGCTGGGCCTTCACCGCGTCCATCCCGGCGACGTCGGCCAGCCGGGTGCCGGCGTGCGAGATGACGTCGTAGTCATCCTCGCCGACGGGGTCGGGTGCCTGCTCGACGAATGCGGGCTCGGCGATGTCGGCGACTTGCTGCTCGGCGGCCGACCAGTCGAACCCGTTAGCTGCTGACGGTGCGGCGGCTGCCGCTGCGGGTGCCGGGCCGGCCGGGGTGGCCAGTGCGGCGGTGCAGCGCTGCACCAGCGCAACAGCGTCGGTGTTGGCGGGGTCCTGCGCCAAGATCGCCGCGGCGTGGCTGAGCGCGTCGGCGTGATCGCCGCGGGAGAGCAGCAATTCGACGAGGTGCAGGCGCAGTTCGATCACCTCGGGGCTGCGTTGCACCGCCGCGTCCATCTCGCGGATCAACGGGTCGTCATGCATCATGAGTCCTCTCAGGCTGGGGGCGTAGAAGCGTGTTCTTCTCGGTGGCAACATCTTTGGTGGCCGCCGCGTTCTGGTTAGACCGATTGCGCTGTCGGCGCGGACGGCACGGCTTGGAATCCGGACAGGATGGTCTGCTTGTCACGCTGATAGGTGGGGTTGGTGTCATCCCGGCTCTGGATGACCACGTTGACGAAGTAGGTGCGGTCGCCGCCGTCGATGACGATGGCTAGGTCGGTCAGCGGGCGTGCGGCTTGACCATTCGGGGAACCGGTGTAGGTGACGGTCTCGGCAGGGTTGCCACAGACAGTTCCGCCGGTGTAGTTCAGGTCCGTTACCTGGCCGTCGTGGATCAGCTTGTATCGGTTGGCTTCGAAGAGGACGTCGGGAGCGTGCTGCCCGGGGACGGTGTCAAGGCCGACGACCACGGTGGGGGCGAACCCATCATGGATCAGCTCACGGTTGACCAGGGTGTAGCGCACGAACTGGCTGTCGATCATGGTGGTGCGCTCCCAGCCTGGGGGCTGCGGGATCCGCAGCTGCGGCTCGGCGGCCTCGTGGCTGGGGATCGCGGCGGCCAGGCCCGCGGACTGGCACTGCGTCGTTGTGTCCCGCCCTCCGGGCGCCGGGACCGCGACGGTATCGCCGGCGGGCAGGGTGCAGGCCGAAAGGCCGGCGGTGACGGCGCACGCCGCCACCAGTGCGCTGAGCGTTTTGCTGATCGTCATGTCGTCCTCCCGGTGGGCTTCGCTGTGGCTATTGCCTGTGCTGATTGCACTGTAACTTAAAATGTTGCAACGCCACAAGTTTATTGTTGCATCGTGTCGGTGCGCCGGCTGCTTCCGGTCGAACGATGACGGTTACCGTCGAGACGTCTTCTCGGACATATGCGCCCCTGAACAGGTACTTCTGCCCCGAAGAGGAGATGATGGCGTCGGCTCGCGAGGACGGCGTGCGACGGCCCGGAGCGGATCGGCGTCACGACAAATAGTGTCGCACTGCCAAGCTTTGGACAATATCTGCCCCAAAGGTGCGCTACTGACAGAGTCGCGATGGCGGCCACGCCGCGCCCGCCGTGGGGGTCATTCAGTGACGGGCGCTACCGCGGCTCCGCGTCTTAATCTCGGGGGTCGGCGTACAGCCGAGGTGGGTTGATCACGGGTTGATCCGGGCCGGAGCGTTCGGCCTCCCGCCACAGGTCTCGCGCCATCGCGGCGACCTCGCCGATCAGGCGGTCGATGCGCTGGCCGCGCTGCGGATCAGCGCCGGCCACATGCAGGTCGCGGAGACTGCCCATGCCCCCGAACGCGGACAGCAGATGCTGCAGGCCGTAGATGTCGCCGGCATCGATTCGCCGCGCATCGGTGTCGAGCCAGCGTGCCCACTTCGCGTGGCCTTCCGCGTGGAGAAGTGCGGCCATCTCGCGGGCTTTGTCAGCCAGCTCGGAGGGGTCGATCCCCTGGCTAGTGTCGGTCGCCGACGGGGCGCCGGCATCCGGGTAGCGGTGACTGTCCCTCAGCTCGGTCGGCTGCTGCGGCAGATCACCGAGCCGGTCGCCGTACCACTGGATGGTGTCGCGCACAGTAGGCGCCATCGCCGTTGCGGCGCTGTCGAAGTCGAGCAGGCGGTAGTACCGGGCCGCTTCGGCGGCATCCGGCCACGGCCCTGGATCGATCAGCGACCTGCGGGTGTCTCGGGCCCAGCCCCAGGTGACGTTCGACGACCCAGTGGTGTAGACGACATAGATCGCCGTCCCGTCCACCCACGCATGGGTGATCGCGAGTGTGGCGGTCCAGCGCTGGTGGTTACGATCGGTGAGCTGCGCCAACAATGCGTTCAGCACATCAGCGGCGAAGCGGTGTTGCGCGTCGCCGTCCGGGCCGTGGTCGTCGACCATGCCAGCACGATACCCTCGGGTTTAAGGGCACTAGCTGCGGTGTAGCACTCTGCTACACTGCTGTAGCAGAGTGCTACACGGGAGGTGATGTTGTGACCGATACTGCTGATCGGGTCACCCGGTTCGCCGCGGATCTGCTCGATAGCGCCGCGGCGGAGGGCGCCCGCCAGAGTCGCTCCGCCAAACAGCAGCTCGATCATTGGGCCCGGGTTGGTCGGGCGGTCTCCAGTCAGCACAGCGCTGCCCGACGGAAGGTGGAGGACGCGCTCGGTGGCGCTATTCCGTTGCAGGAGTTGAGTGTCGAGGAAGGCGTGGTGTTCAACGCCGAGATCACGGCGGCGATCGACGAGAGCTTGGGCCGCACCGACTACGGCGCAACCCTGGCCGCGCGCGGGATCACGACCGTCGCGCTCAACGACGACGGCGACCTCATCCAATATCGCCCGGACGGCACCTCATCGGTGCTGTCGGGCCGGTGAGGGACCCGGTGCGGTTCGACGTTGACGTCATGCGGTGAAGCGGCTCGACCTGGTCGTCGGTTCCAACGGCGCCGGTAAGTCCACCTTCATCGAGCTGACCCTCGCTCCGCTGCTGCCACGCAGCGTCTACGTCAATGCCGACGAGATCGCTAAGCAGCGGTGGCCGGATGACCCCGCCGGGCACGCGTACGAAGCGGCCCGCGTGGCAGCGCAGACGCGAGGCCGCCTGGTCGAGCTCGGTGAGTCCTTCATTGCCGAGACGGTGTTCTCGCATCCGTCCAAGCTCGAGCTTCTCGACACCGCACAGTCCCGCGGCTACACCGTCGTGGTGCATGCGGTCCTGATTCCCGAGGAATTGGCCGTGGCGCGGGTACGTCATCGCGTCGCGGCCGGCGGACATTCGGTGCCGGAAGCCAAGATTCGGGAGCGCTACCACCGGTTGTGGGCACTGGTCGCCGCGGCCGCCGTGCGCGCGGATTCGGCGACCTTTTACGACAACAGCGGCATTCGGGGCCCGCGCATCGTCGCGCAAGTGGCCGGCGGATTCGTCGTGGGCTCCCCCGCCTGGCCGCTGTGGACGCCGGAGGCGCTGACCAAGCGCTGGCCGCCGAGCCCGAAGGATTGACCACTCGACCGCGTTGTCGACGTGGGCCCCGCGCCGGGGGCGAACCGCGCCAACACCGGGTCAGATCACGTGTTTCCAGGTGCGACCGGCCAGCAGTGCCCGCACGGCGTGGTCACTGACACCGAATTCCGTCGCGAGCCGTCGAAGTGTCCACCCCTGGTGGCGCAATTCGCGGATCGCACGGACCCCTCGTCGGTGAGTTTCGCGCGGGGATGCCCGGTCCCCACGTTCGTCCGGGTCGTCGTGAGCGGCCGCCCCGACCACAATCGGCGATAGTGGAACTGGCACAACCGATGTGCACGATGGGGGCGGTTGCACCCCTCGATCGTGCAGGTGGTGTAGCGTCCCTTGGCCAGCCGCTGCAACGGGGCGTCGAACGGCGCGCCGTTACGCCATTGTTCGTAGTGCCGTCGGCAGAGGCTTCGGCTGTACGGCGGTTGGCCGCACTCAGCGACAGAGCACACTGCCATGGACTCGAGTTTAGGTGGCCGGTCGGTCGTCAGGCCGTGCCGCTCCCGCAGCTGGCGATCATGGACGCTGCCGACACCGGTCCACGAGCACATCGGCTGGTGTGCAACAAGTTCAGAATCCGCCCTGTAGAGGAGTCGCGATGGTGGCACTCCGGCCAGACACCGGGCCAGGCGTTGGACCTTGCGGGCCCGTCCAGAGCAGGGCCCGCCACTGCACCACGCCGTGTCCCGCTCTGTCGGGTAGACGACACTCCCAACGCGAGCCAGCCCGAAGACGACACGAATTCTATGAATCAGCCGTAACCGAAGAACGGGACGCCTCAACCCTAACCCGCAGTGACACAGGACAAATGCGGCAATTTTCGACCGTCGGAAGATCAAGAGCGGCGCGTTGCAGGCCAGAGAGAATGCCCCGCGTCGGCTCCCCTGGCGGCGCGCCCCGGATGGCGACAGCCGATGCGTGTGGCGTGGCCCTATCCCTCTGGGCGGTCCTAGCTCAGCCCGCGACGTTGTCGTTCGGGTGATCCGATCACCGGGTGATTCGATCACAGGCCCCTGGCGTCGACAGGATGAGCAGCCGGTTCGCCGGGATCAATCGGTGACGGTTGCCGCTCCGAGGGCGGATCGCGTTGGATGCTGTCATCAGCTGCTTGACTGAGTGGCGAGGGAAGATGGGGGCGCATCAGTGGGGACCGGTGACCGGCCGGGTGGTCGCGAGGACCGTTCGTGCTGAGCGACGGCTCGGTGGTCGGCGGCTATCGCATCGAGAAGCTGCTGGGTTCGGGCGGGATGGGGGCGGTGTACCTGGCCGCGAATCCGACCCTGCCGCGCCACGACGCCCTCAAGGTGCTCTCCGCCGAGCTGTCCCGCGACCCCGACTTCCGCGCCCGGTTCATCCGCGAGGCCGACGTCGCCTCGGCGTTGGATCACCCGAACATCGTCGCGGTCTACAACCGGGGGAAACTGACGGCGGCCAGCTGTGGATTGCGATGCAGTTCGTCGACGGCACCGACGCCGACGATGCGCTGCGCGGCGGAACGATGACACCCCAGCGGGCGGTCCACATCACCGGTGAGGTCGCCAAGGCTCTCGACCATGCCCACGCCCATCATGTGGTGCACCGAGACGTCAAGCCGGCCAACTTCTTGCTGTCCGGCCCGGTCGGTCCGTCGGAGCGGGTGTTGCTCGGAGACTTCGGCATCGCACGGGCCCTCGATGATGTGAGTTTGACGGTGACCGGTTCGGTGATGGCGACGGTCGCCTACGCCGCCCCGGAGGTGCTCTCCGGCCTGCCGTTCGACGGCCGCGCTGATGTGTATTCGTTGGGCTGCACCCTGTTTCGGCTACTGACCGGCAAGACACCGTTCTCGTCGGCCAACGGGATGGCGGCGATGATGATGGCACACCTGCAGACCCCGCCGCCGCGGGTCACCGACTTCGTCCCGTCCCTCCCGCCCGCCTTGGATCTGGTGATCGCCGCCGCCATGGCCAAGGATCCGGCTGCGCGCTTCCCGTCGGCGGGTGCGCTGGCCGTTGCTGCCGCCGAGGCGTTGCAGGGGTCGACCGGGCAGACCGCCATTCCGTGGTCAGCGGTTCCCAGCGGGGATGTCGTCTCCTATCCCGATTTTGTTCCCACCGCCGCCGGCCCGTGGTGGCAGCACAGCGGCCCCCGCACGATGATGGCCGGACCGTCGGCCCCGCCGACCCCGCTGACCTCTCCCCCGACGCGGCGGCGCCGCCGTGGACTGATCGCCGCGGCGGTCACCGGGGCGGTGGTGCTCGTCGCCGGCGTGGTCACGGTGGTCGCCTGGCCGCAGGACTCCAGCACTACGAGCGCGACGGGTCCGTCGCCGACGTCCGCGCCGACCGCAGCACCGTCCCCCTCCCTGTCCGGAGCCTTCGCCACCGACGTGGCCGGCCCGCAGCTACGATCAATCCTGCTGTCGGCCACCGATATTCCAGGCGGACTGACCTTGGAATCAGACGGCGCCGACTTCCTCACCGATGCCGGCACGGTGGCTCCGACCGACTGTTTGGGCGCCTGGGCGCCGGCCCAGCAGAGCACCTACGCCGGCAGCGGGGCCACCGCGGTGGCGGTGGAGTCGTTACGCGCGATGGGCTCCACGGCCGCGCAGGACGGCGTCGTGCAAGCGGCGGTGGCGTTCTCCACTCCAATGCAAGCCGGGTCGTTTTTGGTTACTCAGCGCGGCCAGTGGGGGGTGTGCGGGAACCAGACGGTCACCGTGACGCCGCCCGGAGCCCCGCCCCAGACCTGGAACTTCGCGTCGTCGGTGCCCGCCAACGGGGTGGTCACCCTGGAAGCGACGTTGGCCGGCGGCGGCGGATCCTGTCAGCGCGGTATCCAGGTACGCGGCAACGTGATCCTGGATGTCCGGCAATGCCATCCCGCGGGTGGCAACAATGTCGTCGCGCTGGTGAATGCCCTGGCCGCCAAGGTTCCGCGCAAGTAGTCTGACCGGCCTGCGGTTCGCTACGATAGCCTCGAACGCGACTTAGCTCAGACGCTGATGTGGGGGTTCCACCCGGTGGGGATAACGTCAGGATGGTTTGCCGGGTCGGCGGCGACACTGCTGGCCGCCGCTCTGCTGGTGGCCTGCAGCACCGATGGCAAGCCGGCTGCCCAGCAAACGAGTGCACCGACGAGCGCCGCGAGCGCGTCGGCGACCACCGCCGCTGCTCTGCCGCCGCCACCACCGCGGAGCGACGAGGACCAGGTCAAGGAGACCATCGTGGCCTACCAGGATGCCTACAACACCCAGAACTGGGATGCCTACACCGAACTGCTGTGCACCGCGATGCGCGCGAAGTTCGTCGGCTCGGTCATGGATTCGCTGAAGAAGGGGCGGCATGACACGGGGTTGACCCAGGTCAAAGCGATCCGGCCGACGGTCACCGGCGACACCGCGGTGGCTGAGATGGACGTCGACAACGAGACGATGGGCACCTCGACCGTCCAGCTGCCGCTGAAGCGGGAGGACGGCTGGAAGATCTGCGTGACCCGTTGACGGCGTCCAGGGCGATCGCCCGACCGCGTACCGGCCAGCGGTGGTGCGCAGCGGCGTCGGCAGCGCTGATCGCGGTGGCGTCGGTCGGGTGCAGCGACACGACCGCCGGGCAGCACGGCGCTCCGCCAGCAGCCTCGACATCGGTTGCGGCACCGGTCAATCCGGCGCAGTTGAACACCGGAAGCTATCCGACGACACCGTTGGCGCCGCTGGGGTCGGCCACCACCGATGCGGCCGGTCGCCTCGCTGAGGGCCGGCGGATGGCCGCCGCCGTCGTTGGGCCGTGGCAGGCCGACGCGGCGCTGATCGTGCCTGGGGGCGAGCCGGCGACTGTGGTGGCCAGCTTCGACGACAAGGGGCGGGTGACCTGGCCGCAGATCATCGGGATCGGCACATACGGTCTGCCGTTCGTGGTGGGCTTCGTCTCCGACCGGCACACGCCCGCACCAGGGGGCAGACGTCGTTGCGGAATGCGGTGCTGCGGTTCGCCGACCCGGCGTCGGCGACTGCCGCGGCGCAGGGAATGGCGACCGCATCGCTGCACATGCCCCGCATCCCCAGCTCCACCCCGATGACCGAACCCGAACGGGCGGTGCCGATCCCGGGTCATCCCGAGACGGCGGCGACGGTGCTGACCTTCATGGATGGTGCGGACACGGTGCGGGAGGTGACCGCCTTCACCGCCCGCGGACCGTTCGTGCTGCTGCAGGCGGCCCGCGCCGTCGAGGGTCCCGGCCGGGCGGCGGCCCTGGTGTCGCGAACGTTAGATCTGCAGCTGCCGCTGATCGATACGTTCGTCCCGACCGACCAGGCACAGTTTGTGTCCCTGCCGCTGGACCCGAGCGGGCTGGTCGCGCGCACCCTGCCCTCTCCCCCGGATCGGGCCACCTCGACCACCGGTGCGGCCTACCCCCGCGACGCCGCGCTGCACTTCGAAGACAATCCTGTCGCGGTCGGCCCGTTGCTCACCGATGCCGGGGTGGACTTCGTGTCGATCAACCTCGATACCGTCTATCGAGCCCGCGACGCCGCCGCGGCCGCGACGTTGGCCAAAGCGTACGGCGATCTCGTCGCGGCCAGCCCGTCGGCGCAGGCGGCCGCGCCGGTACCGGGTCTGCCCGACAGCCGCTGCACCAAGGCTTCTCAATTGGGCGGGGTGATCTCACGCTACTGGTGTGTGACCGCCGTCGACCGCTACATGATCAAAACCGTTGCTCGCCAATTTGATCAGGCTCAGCAGCAGCTGGCGGCCCAGTACCGGATGCTGACCGGCTGAATCAGCATCCGCCTGCGGCTCGGCGCGAAAACGCCGCCCTGCCAGGGTGATCGGTGCCGACGAATTGGTGCACCAACGCCCGCCTGACCGGCCTTAGGGTCGGGGGATGCCTGCTCGAGAGCCTGCCCGCACCGCGGGTCAGAAGCGGTTGCTGGATACTCGAAAATGCACAGCTGAGCGGCCAGTTCCGGCGTTGCTGGAGCCGGGGCGGTGGCGGCCGCGTGTGGGTATACTTCGGTGCGCGGCGCGGCGGCTGCGGCGGTCATCGGGGGATTTGGGTGCGATGTGCGGCGCCACGGGGCTCAGAGCAGGCCTGGACATCAGGACACGGGGAGGGTGCTGTGACGAATTGGGGTAATCCGCCGGGGCCGAACGATCCGCGGGCGGTCCGACCGTCTCACGTTGATCCGGAGGCTCCTACCCAGTCCGCCGCGACCCGGCCTCCCGGCGCGCCCACTCCCCCGGTCCCGCCGCCGCCCCCGCCACCCGCGCCGCCTGCTGGCGGTTGGCCCCCACCGGCGCCCACCCAGGTGCCGCCGCCTCCGTCGTGGCAGCAGGGACCGGGCGTGCCGCAGCAGGGCTGGCAGCCCCCCGGCGGGGGGATGGGCGTCCCGCCCGGGCAGCCCTTCGGACCCGGGGTCGGTGGCCCGTTCGGGCCTCCTCCGCGGCGGCGTCGCACGGGGTGGATCATCGCCGCCTGCGCCGTCCTGGCGGTGATCGCAGTCGTTGTGGTGGTGGTGATTTCGGTCTCCGGCAGCTCCGGCCACGGCCGGTCGGGTACCGACACGGTCAAGGGCTACCTCGATGCCCTCGGGCGCGGGGATGCCGAGGCGGCGCTGTCCTACGGTGCCGATCAGCCGGGATCCAAGACGTTCTTGACCGACGACATCTTGAAGAAGCAGATCGCCCAGTGGCCGATCTCCAATGTCAAGATCCTGAGCGACAATTCGGGGTCGGGCCTGGCCGGGATGGCGCAGGTACATGTGTCCGCGAGCTTCGGGGACAAGACCTCCGATGTGACCTTGAATTTGAAGAAGAGCGGCGACGACTGGAAGCTCGACACCGCGGCGATCAAGGTCAATCCGTCGCCAAGCATCAACGACGACGCCTCCGACAAGACGTTGACCCTCTTCGGTAAGCCGATCGGCGCCGACACCATCTACGTGTTTCCCGGATTCCTCGATGTCGGCAGCACTAACCCGTATCTGAAGGTCACCAACAAGAACCCGCTGCTGCTCGACGGTCTCAACACCTATGGAAGCGGATATCTGCAAACCGTGGTCGCCCTCACCGATAAGGGCACCCAGGCCGTCACCGACGCGCTCGCTCAGCAGATGGCGAACTGCACCAAGTCCAATCTGTTGTCACCGCCGAATTGTCCGCTGTATCTGGATCCCGCGGGCCTGACCGAAGGCACCGTGGCGTGGGGCAGCGCCGATCTGAGCGATGTGAAGGTGCAGAACTTCGACCAATACCGGATGACGGTGTTCTTCGCCGGCGACGCCGTGTTCCCGTCGGTCACCGTTAGGACCACCGACGGCCGTACCCAGGTCGGTCGCGTGCATTCCTACATCAGCGGCACCGCGGACATGTCGAAGCAGCCGCCGCCGTTGAAGTTCAACTAGCGGTTTCGCGATCGGGTTGCACTGTGGCGCATTGCGAGCAGGACGAGATGTACCGATTGATCACGCACCGTCCGCCACCGCTCCCCCGCGACGTCGGCTGGAGAGCCGGGAAACGTCGCGGTGCAGCACGGAACACCGGTCATGATTCCGCCGTCGTCGGGTGTCCCGGAACTCGTTGTCACCGCAATCAATTCACCCCTGACGGCGCCGAACGTCCAGCCGAAACGGTCGCGGTCGCCGATGTTTGGTGGGCGCGGCACTGCGGTGTTCGGCTGCTGCGGGGCGTGCCGTGCGCGGTGGCCGTTGCCCTCGCGGTGTCCGGCTGCCTCGGCGGCGGTACCCCGTCCGGCGGGGTTATCCCCGACCTCGCCGGCGCCACTACGGCGGACGCCATAGCCGTCCTGCAAGATACGGGATTCACGCACATTAGGATCCAACAAAAGCCCAGCGCGACCGTGCGACCTCAAGCGGTCATCACCACCGATCCACCCGCGCACGCGCGGGTCCTGTACAGCCAGACCGTCACCGTGGTGGTGAGCTCCGGGCCTATCCAGGTGCGCTGACGGGCTGCGGGTCAGGTAGCGGCGAGGTATTGCTCGGCGCCCGATGCAGGACCGCGGGGCGACTCAGGACTCGGTTGAGGGCGGCACCGTTGAGGGGCGGGGTCGGCAGGCGGCGCTACCGCGACTCTGGCACGTAGCCGTAGTGGCTTGCGTTGTGGCGCAGTGCTTTGCGGGCGTTGGCGTTCTCGCCGAGTGCGATCCAGTTCCACAACACGATGGAGGCGACGCTCCACCACCCGAGGGTCAGGTTGTGTCGCTGGGCGTCTTTGATGGCAGCCTCGCACTGGTGGAATGTTCCGGTGACGCTGTAGGACTGGCTGAGCCAGACCAGCATCAGGCCGGTGTGCTTGCGCAGATGGACGGTGAAGATCGGCTCACCGGTGGCCCGGAACGGCGAAGCCGGCGGGTAAGGCGCGGTGGTGTAGCGAGGCTCCTGGGGGTGAGGACTGGGCATCGGATAGCGCTGCGGCAGAGGGGTATTCGGCCATGACGGGGGTTGGTTCGATGCCGCTGCGGGGGCCGCGTCGGTTGCTGCTGCGGCGCCCATGCGTTGGGCCAGGCCGGGTGTTGGGGGTTGGTCATGTCGGTCTCCTTCGGTGCGGTGATTACTGGTTATCGGGGATGTTGCTGATCAGGGCTGCGGCCAGCGCGCGTGATTTGCCGCTGGCATCGACGCCGCAGGCCATGGTGTCGGCGACGACGTTCGAGGACACTCGCAGCGTGCGTTCACACGCCCACCCGCTGCCGCCTTCTTGAGTTTGCAGCATGGCGAGGGTGGTTTCGTCGGCTTGTACACCGGCGAACTCCCAGTTCCATGATCGGCCGCTGGAGCCGGTCGCGGTGAAGTTACGGTTGGCGCACCCGTCCCAAATGCGTTGGGCCTCTGTGAAGAATGCGGTGGCCGCCGGAGCCGACGGCATCGCGATCAGCGCCTCGATCACGTAGTGGTTGTCGGCGGCGGCGTTGTCGCCGCGGACGTCGGTGAACTCGTTGCTGCGCACCGCGGTCCACCCGGTGGAGGCATAGGTTGACGCCACCGCCGGGTACCACGGGCCCATGCAGGTCGTCTCGGCGAAGCCGGGATCCGTGCCGAACATCGCGGTGCGGGTCTTCTGCAACGTCAGCCCGGACGCCCCCATCAGAGTATTGACCTGGCTGGCGGGCAGCAGCATCTGTTCGACCGCGCCGGCCTCGTAGACCGGTGCCTGCAAGGGTGCCCGGTTGGAGTTGGCGACCGGGTCGCCGCCCGTGACCGTGGTGCACGCCGACAGGGAGGCGCATGCGAGTACCCCTGCAGCGGCGATGCCGTGACGTACGGCCCGGGTGCGAATTCTCATTATCTCTCCCCTGAACGTCGATGTACTGCTGTGGCGACAGTAACGCAGTGCAACGTTTTATGCAACAGTGGGCTTCTCTGCGTGCCCGCCGTTGTTGCGATGAGCGTGGCGACCGGGTGTTGCACAGGATCGATGGTTATCAGTATCACGCTGCTCAAATGGCCTTGAGCTCGTTCGTCAGCCCGGTCGCGCTGGCAGGTGCAACACTCGAATTGTTGCATTGCAGCATTTAATATGCTTCACTAGTGCCACAACTTAGTGCAACATCAGGCGAAAGGGACGATCGTGAACTTGGCGCAAGATTGGGATTCGCACGTACTCGCGTGCCAGGTGGATCCGGACCGCTGGACTGAGCGTGTCGACGAAGGCGCGAAGGCGCTATGCCGGGTGTGCCCGCTGCGCTGGCAATGCGCGCGGGAAGCTTGTGAAACCGCCGGCGCGGAGGGCCTCTGGGCGGGCATCGTCGTTCCGCCGGGCGGCCGTGGCCGCACTTTCGCGCTGCGTCAGCTGCGCTCCTTGGCCGAGCGGGGTGGCTACCCCGTCCGCAAGCGCCGGCGGTATCCGACGTGGCCGGTCGACGACGAAGTGTCGACTGACGGTGAGTAGCCGTTGTGCAGGTTAATCAGCTATCTCTTTTGATGTGGGTTGGAATCCCGTCATGGGTTTCACGATGAAATGCGCGACTGCCTTCGATCTGTTCGAAATCCGGGCTCGGCGTCCCGGCGTTGTCGCAATCCGGTTGAAAGTGTTGCGGGCAGTATTCCGTGGCCGAGGTACTCAATCGGCGGGAGGTTGGCGCGCGGGCGCGGGCCCGTCCCGGGTGTCCTTCGGCAGACTGGACCCTAATCGGGCGCTGCGGGTTCGATTCCACTCCGATTGGGCGGTTGGGGGCTAGCGCACTACGCGTAGTCGCCGGCCTTCTCGGGGCTTCCGCGGATCGGCAGGCAGCTCGGTCCATAGCTTCTCGTCGGTGCGCGTCGGATTTTCCTGCTCGGGCAACCGGTCGGTAAACAACACGAGGGTGTCGCCCATTTCAGTGGCGGCCGGCGCGATTATGCCGTGAAATTCCAGCTGATGCGCGACCGCCGCAACGTTTTGGCACGCGCGATAGGCGTCGCGGTCGCGGGTGCCAGATTGCATCTGGTTGATGGTGAGATCTGCGAGTACCCGGTTGGCGGCGCTTCGCAGATCAAGGATCGTCGATACCGACACAGTGCAGGTGATTAGGGCCCGTGGGCTCACCGGCGGCGGCGCATCGGCAACGGGGTCGATCAAGTGCCGGTACGCCTCGACGACTACAGAGTCGGTTGGGCGCCCGAGATACAGGACCGGGAAGCCGTTCTCGGTGCCCCACCTACCGGTCGCCGAGCGGCCGTCCAACGCGGCAGCGATGTACTTGGCTGGTACGTGGCGTTGCCAAGTGCCAGCGACCGCAATGTGCGTCGCTTGGGCGAGCCGAGCGGGCAAGGACTCCACGGGTCTACATGCCTCCCGCGACCCACTTTGCTTCCTCGAGTACCCGGTCGAGCTCGCCTTCGGTGAGCAGATCGATCGGGCGTTGCATATCGAGGTTGCGGTTTCGCGAGTGCAGCCAGATATCGATTCCCTCCGGGGTGTACGAATCGCTGAGAAGGTCCACGATGCTGTGCAGGTCCAACAGTTTCTCAGCAGATCGGCCGCGCGGCGCGTTCTGTCCGCTGGCCCAGTTCTGGACCGAGCGTGCACCGGTACCTACGGCTTTGGCGAGTTCGGATTGAGTGATACCCGAGTTGGTGACTTTCTCGACGACTCGCATGTACGTCACCGAGCCGGCTGCATCGGTTCGCTTCGCCGAGCGGCGTGCCCGCCGCGTTGCACTGGTATCCGTCATCGACTGACTTGCTCTCCCATTTGCTTAGTATGTCGCGGTATTAATTGCAGGTCAAGTTGCAGTTCTAATTTCGTCCTATGTTACGATGTGTCGTGGCGGAAGGAGGTGGGATCTGTGGTTGAGTTGTTGATCAGGGCTTCTCTCAACGACAGGGCCCTGCTCCGGAGGGCGTTCGGTATCAACGTGCAGAGCGCGCGCTGGGCCATGCGACCCGACCGGATTGTCGTGGACGCCCATGTGCCCATGCGATCGAACGAAATATGCGATATCGCCCAGGCGGCGGGCGTCGGCTATCTAATCGATCCGCTGACGCACTTGTTTCAGGACCATCAGCCGACGGCCGATCGGTGGGCACAACTTCCCTTTGGCCTAGCCCGCGCCTTGACGCCGGAAGAGGCGTCCCGCCCGGCATTCATCGAGGATCTCACCCACCGCGTTCTTGACTATCAGTTGCGCCACAACGCGACTGCACTGATTCCTCCGTATGTGTACGTCGATCGTCCCGGATCGGAATGGGTCGACGTCCAGGCGACGATGTGGCAGAGCGCGCGCCATTATCTCGATGCTCGTTCGGTTGCCTTGCCAATCACCGCGGTGGTGGCGCTGGGCTGGCGGATGCTTCATCCAACCCAGGGATTCGACGCGCCCGGTCCGGCCGAGCGTGCACTGGTCGCCCTTCGCCCGCGCGAGATCGCAATCGCCGCCTCCAAAGCCGACGATGGTATTCATCCCGAAGAGCGCGCCATGGACCTTGCCCTCATGGTCGAGCGGTTATCCGTCAACTTCGACGTCTTGCTGTGGCAACAAGGCAGACTCGGCGAACTCGCAGTCGCAGCAGGCGCCCGCGGCTATGAGACCGGCGTGGGTTGGCGCGAGCGGTGCGACATGCCGGCCGCGATGCGTAGCCGCCGCGATCCCGACCCAGGCTATTTCCCGCCCCGGCCCGTGTACGTGGCGGCACTTGGACAGAGCGTCGCCCGCCGATCACTTGATGAATGGCGTCAACACCGCGATATCTGGACTCAGTTGATCTGCACTGACGCGAACTGTTGTCCGACAGGAGGTTCAGGCTTCATCGACAACGCCGCCGCGCACACGATCATCCAACGCGCAGGCCGTCTTCGCGAACTCGCTGCAATTGACCGTCCTGTGTGGCGATGGCAAAACCTCGCTGAACGCGCAGAGCGGGGGCTCGCGGTTAGCGAACGCATCAATCGTCTGAAGGCGGCCGGCGCTGTGACGTCTCGCGTGAACACTGGGCCACTCGAGGCGATCCGCGCCGTCAGCGATCAACGCCGTCACGATCAACGGTCCAGCGGGATCGCCTGACCCGAGCCCATTGACAAGATCTCGCTAGTCGAAAGAACTCGGCGTCTTGGTTAGGAGTCATCCCCGGACTGCGTTAACGGCTGGCCCGAGTGCGACCGAACGATCGCGACGACCGCGAGCGCAATCGGTAGGGGCACCAATCGTCAGTTTGTTAGCCATTGCGACACTCCACCGTGCCCAGAGCAGGTACCCGAATGGTGGGTGCTGAACGAGTAATCGCCATCGCGGCATATTGCCGTCGCCCCCGATGGAGCTCCGCCACCCGCAGTACCGCCGCCCGCCGACGGATCAGGAATGCATTGGCCGTCAGAATTCTGGTAGTAGCCCCCGCCGCAACCGCCGGTCAGCTCCAGATTCGGGATGGCGTTCGCCGTCGCGGCACCAACCACGGGCGCCAGCACGATCGCCGCGACGGCGACGATTGATCTAATCGACATAAGTAAGGCCCCCCACGGTGTCAATCACCTAGAACGTTACCGCGGCTAACTATTTCCATACACCGGTTTGAGCAGATCCGTTGATACGGGGCCGGTAGAGGCCCGGAGCGAAGTTTGCACGGCCGACCTGCCTCCCCTTCAAGCCATGGCGGGATCGAACCCGCGACCATCGCTTCGTTAGGGCGTGCACTATCCCGCTGGGTTAGCGCGACTCGCGGAAGCACGGAGCTTGCTCTGACACAGCCTGATTCGGCGTTCCCTTATCGGATGAACCGTGGCTAAACGACTTCTAGGCCGCTGCCATCCGGCATCAGAGTGGGGTCCGCGGAGACGACCGGACACCTCACCGTGGGCCGAGCGCACCGATCAAGGTCTCGAGGGCGGCGATGGCATCGGCGTGCAGCGGGTTCTCTGCTTCGGCGGCGGTGACGATGTCTACCGGCACACCGGCAGCGCTGGCCGCTTCCTCTTGGGTGAGTTCAGCACGGTGCCGCGCTGCGAACAGGCGCTGACCCAGTGTAGCTCCGGGCGCCCGCGCGGCGGTGAGCATCAGATCGGTGTAGGCCTTGCGCACCGCGCTCAACGCCATGACGACCTCGGGGGCGCCTTTGGCGGTGCGGGCTGCGTTGGACGCCACGGCTTCCAACCGGCGCAGGTCGGCCAGCGTTGCGTGAGCACGTGCGGGGAATTCCGAACCACTTGGTGCGGGCAGGTTTCGGATGGCGGCGTTCAAACCACCCAGCGCCAGCTGGGCCGCTTCGGCCATCAGCGTTGCCTGCACGGTGCTGCCGGTGCTGCCCGTGGTCTCCGTGCTGCCGGTGGCGCCCATGACGACCGCGGTGCGGTCGACGGCGCCGGGCACCGCGGTGACGGCTTCGGGGGAGATTCCCCATCCCGTAACCGCGCGATCGTTCCCCGTGGCCACTGCAGTGCGTCCTCAAGCTTGGCCAACGTGCGGGGGCGGGGAAAGCGTCGACCCTTCTCGAGCGCGCCCAGGGTCCCTCCGTTGACGATCTTCTCGCGGGCCAGCCAGCGCTGGCTAAGCTCGAGTTCTTCGCGCCGGCGCGCAACGGCCAGGCCGGCCCGCAATACCCCCGGGTCAGTGACCTCGAAGTCGTCCTCCTCGTCGTCGTACTCGTCAGCCGCGGCGGCCTCGGTGAGTCGCAACCGCACCGGAAAGCCATCGGGATTGCCGAGGTGCAGCGTGATATCACCGGTAATGGGCACGAGTGATTCGCGCACACCGCCGACAAACACGCCGTTGCGGCTGGTGTCCACTGCGGTCCAGCCCTGTGGCGATGGTTCGAGACGCAGGTGCATGCGGGAGATCCAGGCGTGGTCGATGACCACTTGAGCGGGAAACGACCGCCCGATCACGACGGGGCCGTCGAACGGCTGAACGGTGTGGGTCTCACCACCGAGGTCGATGACCAGGGCCGGCACGGCGTTGGCCGGGCTCGTGGTGATCTGCTCCGTCGTCTCCATGTACGCCCTTCTGAGGTATGCGCTGCTACAACACGGTATCGCAGTGGCCGCCAAAGTTGAAGCATGTAGTGTTGCACCGCCCCGTCCGGCCCTCGTGCTGCCGCGGGCAGTCGCGTCGACATCTACAACCTGAAACCCCTGTTGGCGGACTATTTTGCGGCACGGGGTGCGACTCGACATGATCCCGTGGACGCGCTGTCGCCGCGACATACGTCGATCACACTCGTAGCGCTGCAACACTGCCCGCGGTGTCCTCGGGCAGTGTTGCAGCTGCGGTCAGGCAGCGGGGATTCGATCGGCGATCTTCGCGGCAATCGTCTCGCCTTCGTTGCCGGGATTGATGCTGCACGCCGATACGTCGATCACGACGTTGTTGCGGACTGTCAGCGCGTGCTGGCAGCCCCAGCCCCGGGCGCCCTCGAGGGTGGCCGTCGAGGTGAGGACAGCACCGGTGGTGTTGGCCGAGGTGATGGTCCAGGCGTCGTGGTTGTCGGAGTTGACTTCCTTCAGGGTGACCCCGGTGCAGCGGCCCCATTTTTGCGCCTCGCTGTCGGCGTAGGCCTTGGCCTTCTCGGCGGTAGGGAAGCTGACGACGCCTTGGAATACGGTGTGCAGCCACTGGTCATTGTTGGGTTCGCGCAGCACCTGATTCTGTGTTGCGAGGTACCCGCTGCCAACGTAGGCCGTCTGCAGCAGCGGGCCCCACGCGCCGGCGCATTGCGGCTGGTCGATGGTGTCGGTGAACAGTCTGTCGCGGGTACCGGGTGCCCGGACGTCCATGCCGGCGGCCCCCATGACGCTGTTGATCGCGGCGGGGTCGAGCAGCAGGTTGGTCAACGCGGCCGTCGGGACGGGCGCGGGGGTGGGTGCGCTCGTCGTGGGTGCGGGTGCGGCCGTGGCGGTCGGGGTGGTGCTCGGGTTCGCGGGGGCGGGCGCGGAATTGTCACTGACGCCGACGGTTATGACCGTCGCGACGACGGCCGCGACCGCGACGACTACACCACCGGTGATCAGCCAGCGGCGATCGATGCGCCGACGGGTCGGGGGCGCCCAGGGGCCGGGTGCCGGCATCGCAGGATGTCCGGGCACCCATGGTCCGACCGGGACTGCCTGGGGTATCGGCGCCGCGGCGATGTTGGTGCGCGGCATCTGCCAACCGCCCGGTGCGTGGGTGTACGGCGCCACCGGTGCGTGCGGGGGCGGCATCGGGGGCCGGTGCGCCGAGTTGCCGAGCCAGGGCCGGTCGCGCCAGACGGTGGGGCTGGGCACGGTGACGTCTTCAGCGCCAGCCGGGGAACCGGGGTGGGTGGTGTGCATAGTCGTCTCCTTGTCGGTGGCGGTCTTCGCCTCGCTGCTGCGACAAGTGAAGCATGTTCCACTGCATCAGTGCAACATTTTTATCGTTGCAATGCACCGGTTCGTAGGACGCAGATATCCGTGCAGTGCCTGCAAGAATCGCTATTTACGCACTTCCGGCTATTCTATGCGCTGTCATGGATCTCGCGGCGCGCACCGACGACGGACCGCGATCATGCCGAACTTAACGTTGCACTGCGTCGTTTTTGATGACATAGTTGTGGCATCGTCGGTGCCTTGGTAAGCGCAGCACCGGCCGGACGAAGGAGACGGTCCCATGATTCGCAGCTCGCTCACCGCCCTGGCTGGGCTTATGATCGCCGCCGGCACGGTGGGGTCGGCCTCCGCCGGTGCCACACCGGCGCCGGCGCCGCAATTTTGGAGCAACGCGAATGCCGGGCCGGGGTCCCTGACGATGGATGCGAGTCGGGTCTCGGCGATTACCGGCATTGCCAATCTGACGGTCGTGGCGTCCAACCCACGGTTGACCGACAGCTCGGCGCGCGTCGCCCCGAGTGACTGCCTGAACGCCTGGCGCCCCGGCCAGCAGCAGTCCTACGCCGGCCGTCCGTGGACGGCCACCCTGACCACGATGCTGGCCGACGGCAAGGCCGAGGACGCCCAACACATCGTCGAAGAGAGCCTGGTGCAGTTCAGCTCCCCCGCGGATGCGAGACGATATTTCCAGGAAGCCTCCATGGGGTGGGATGCCTGCGCGCAGCGGGTCGTCATGGTGACCACGCCAGCCGGCGCCGCGCGCCCGTGGCAACTGGGTGTGCCGGTCCGCGACGCGGCAGACACCATCGCCCTGTCGCAGAACGGCCCGAGTGCACGTTGCGAGCGGGCCATGGGAGTCAAGGCCGACACGATCATCGACGTCCTCGTCTGCAGCACCATCGATGACCCGGCTGGGCACGGTGCGGCCTTGGTCAACGCCATCACCACGGGGCCGACGCCGTGACCCTCCCCCGCCGCGCGGGCTACCCCCTGCCCCCGAAGACCCACTGTCATCACTGGACAGCCGAAAAGGCCTTGTCGGCAACGAAAGTCACCTCACCGAAGGAGCAGAACATGAAGGTCGATCAGTGGCGGCGGATCAGCGCCGCAACGGTGTGCGCGATGACTCTCGCCGCGTGCCATTCGAACGCGGTCTCCGGGCAGCCGGTCAGCACCCCGACAACCGTCCAGGCGCAGGCGCAGGCGCTGGAGCAGCCCGGCCTGCTGGAGGGTTTCCGCGCCGCGCCGGATCCAATGGCTGTGTTCCGAGCCGGGTTCTACAACCTGCTGAGGCAACCCATGGGCCAGAGCGTCGCCATCGTCGGCTACCGCCACACGATCGCCAGCGATGGCACCACCGCGAAGACGACCGCGTTCGCATTCAATCCCATGACCACTGGGTGGGAGCCGCTCATCGATGACGAGATTGTCTGGTCTCCCAGCCAACATGCTTGGGCGACTACCGATCTAACCGAGACGATCACCCCGGGTCCGGCGGGTAGCCGCGGGTGGCCCACCGTCAAGAGCACCGGCGTCGAAGGCACCAGCTACGACACCCTGAGCGTCGAGGATCTGGCGGGACGCGCGCTCAGCGACGGACTGGAGAAGGGCTTCGCCCAGGGCGGCCCGCTGCCGGCTTCGGCGACCGGGGCGACGTTCAGCCCGGGCGCGCAGGCCTTCGTGCGCACCACGACCACCGTCGATCCGACCTATACCGTGCGCCACATCGCCGACGCCAACACCAACGGCAGCTCGGTGGTGCCCGTATATGCGTGTGGCACACCGACACCGCAGTGCACGACGGTCGCGGCCAGTCTTGACGTCGCCGCCAAGCAGGGCGGCCAGTTCACCAATTTCGCCAAAACCGCGCGCCTCGAGTTGCGTGCGGACGGCACCGCCACACTGCGACCGGTGGATGTCGACATCCCCTTCGCGACGTTGACCTACCGCATCGTCGACAACAACGGGCCCAGGCGCATGGTGTTCGAGGCGGCGAATTCCGGCGACGCCGATAAGTTCACCCAGGCGATTGACGCCGTGAACACGTTTGCGCTCTATGAGTACAACGGTCAGGTGGTGGTCGGGATGGCTCAGCCGGCCAACACCACCAGCACCTACTTCGCCGGCTACAACCAGGTCGCCGCCAACGACTTGGTCACCCACTGGACGCCGGCGTTGACTCCGGTGAAGCCGTGACCAGCACGCCGGGACCGGCTCAAGTCAGGAAAATTGCTGTGCCTCAGCACCTTTACACCGGGTTACCCTAAAGATGGTTCTGCTGTCGGGGCTTGGCTGCTAGCAGCATGCAGCCCGTGTGGTACTGCAACGATGGATGGTGTCGGCGTCGGTCGGCAGAACCCGGTGTGTCCTGCGATGCGCCGCCGCGGCGATGGCCTTCGGGCCCTCACCGCCTTGAGGTGGTTTGTCCGCACCCTGCGGCCCGGCCCGCCATGATGTTGCCGCACCAGCTGGCCTGATCACATACTGCCGGGTCGCAGGCCCCCGGCCGCTATTACGACGCACCGTTCCATTTTCCGGAGGCAGTTGTGGTCATCATCGGAGTTGACGCCCACAAGCGAAGCCACACCATGGTGGCCATCGACCAACAAGGGCGCGGTCTTGGTGAACGCACCGTGGATGCAACCACCCCGGGCCACCACCACGCATTCCGTTGGGCAAGCAAATCCTTTGGCGCGCCGCTGCTATGGGCGGTCGAGGATGTGCGCAGCCTGACCGTTCTGCTGGAACGCGACTTGATGGACGCCGGGCACCGAGTCGTTCGGGTGCCTACGCATCTGATGGCTCGTAGCCGCAAAAGCTCGCGGACACCGGGCAAGTCCGACCCCATTGATGCACTCGCCGTGGCGCGGGTGGCGCTGCGGGAGGCCGATCTGCCGGTTGCTACGCATACGCCGCGCACCCGGCAGCTGAAGTTGCTCGTCGATCGACGAGACGACTTGGTTCAGTTCCGGACCGCAGCGACCCAACGGCTGCTGTGGCATCTCCACGAATTGGATCCCAGCTACGAGGTCAAGTCTGGTGCTCTGAGTTGGACCACCACCCAATCGGCGGTCGCGGAGATGCTCACCGCGCATCGCGGTCTCGTAGCCGAAATCGCCTGCGAGGAACTGCGCGACGTGGCGGAGTTGACCCCACGGATCAACGCACTCCAGCGCCACATCGGTGCATTGGTGCGGTCGGCCGCTCCCTCCCTCCTCGAGCTCCACGGGTGCGGCCCGCTGAGCGCCGCCCGCATCGTCGGCGAGACTGCGGATGTGGGTCGCTTCAAGAGCGAAGCGGCGTTCGCCCGGTGGGCCGGCGTGGCCCCAATTCCGGATTGGTCGGGGACCACCCGCGGGCACCTGCGGCCCTTCCGTGGCGGAAACCGTCAGATGAACGCCGCCGTGCACATCATCGCGCTGACGCAGATCAAGAAGGGGGCGCCTGGCGAGCAGTACTACCGTCAGGTCCGGGATCGAAAGGGCTCTCACGGGGCGGCATTCGCGGCGTTGAAACGTCGCGTCGTGCGCAGCATCTACACGCGGTTGCGCGCCGACCGGTCCCTTATCTCGATTTAGGGACCACACTATCCGCGTCCGGCGACGTCGCTGATCATCGCAATCGTTGAATATTGTTGTCTGTCAGCATGTTTGGCGGTACAGCCAAGGCTGCCAGAGGTGCCCGAACGCCCGTAATGCATGCTGCCGGACTGACCCCTGTCCGAATTGCAGGAGCGAACCGGTATCCGACCGTGCGCCGCCGATCTAGATACCTAGAGCCATTTCGTCACAGTGACGGTCAGTCGGGCGCGCATCATGGGCACCCGTCCCCGGTCACTGGGCAGCGGTGGGGGTCGTAGTCGCGGTGGCATATTGCGCTCAGGAACGCGGGGTTGCCGGCGAATGCGGGGTCGAGCCAGCGGCCGACGACGAGCACGCTGATCCGTTGCGCACCCGCACGGCGAAGGGTCAGGGCCGCTGATTGGGCTCGGGAGCCGGTGGTCCAGGTGTCGTCGAGGATGAGGACGTGCTGTCCGGCGAGATCGGTGGGTGGGCTGAGCAGAAACTGGCGGTCGTCGACGATTCGGTCTCCGCTTACTTCCGGTGCGGCGACGAACTGCGGTGACCGGTCGGTCGCGCCCATGTCCTGGGTGAGGGCGAGGAAGGGATGCAGCCCGGCGCGGCCGCGCAGCGAGGGAACGGCCAGCCGGTGTGTGATGGGTTGCGCGGCAACAACTTCGATGCATCATTGGTGCAATGCGAGGCCCAGGTACAGCAGCCAGTTGATGATCCGCAGGTGCTGGAATCGGGTGCCCGGGTGCGGGTCGTCCTTGTAGTGACGCAGCATCGCCGCGGACTGGTCACCGGCGACGGCGTAGGTCAGGGGGACGACGAGATCGGCCAGGCCAGCCTCCGACGCGGTTTGGCTGCAGCGCCAACAGGTGGGATAGCCCTCGACCGGGGTGGTGCACACCGAGCAGGTGTGTCCGGGGGCGCGGACGACGTTGTGCAGATAGCCGCCAGCGGCACCAGTGAGCAGTCGCTCGACTTGGGTGATGCGGTCACTGGGCATCGTCGTCGGCGCCGGGCAGTCGGGCGAGTTCGGCGGTGCGGGCGGTGGTGATGAGCTCCTCGACGAGGTCGAGGACCTCGGCGGTGCTGCTGGCGACGTACACGCCGTGGCGACCGGCCAGCACCCGTCCCCACTCGGTAGTGGCGACGGTGTCGGTCAGGATGACGGGGCGGCCGTGCGCGAGGGCGGCGCGGGCCTGGTGGCGGGTGCCGCTGTGTTCGCCGGCTTCGACGATGATCGAGGCGTAGCCGAGCCCGGACATGGTGGCGTTGCGCAGCGGGAAGTTGTGTCGGTGGGGTGGGGCGTCGGGCCAGAACTGGGACACCAGTGCGCCGGCAGCCGCGACCTGCTGATGTAGTTCGGCGCTGTCGGGGGTCTCCGGGTAGATGCCGGTGATACCGGTGCCGATGACGCCGATCGGCAGCCCTCCGGCGGTGAGCGTGGCGCGGTGGGCCGCGGTGTCGATGCCGGCGGCCAGCCCGGAGATCACCATGATGCCGCGTTCGACCAGGCCGGTGGCGATGTGCGCGGCGGTGGCGCGGCCCCACGCGCTGGCGGTGCGGGCCCCGACGATGGAGACGCCCACGTCGTCGGGGTGCAGCTGTCCTTTGACGAACAGGATCGGCGGCATGTCGTGCACGGCGCGCAGCTGCATCGGGTAGTCGTCGTCGAGGACGGTGATCAGCTGGAAATCGCTGTCGCGCCAGGCGGTCAGGTGGGCGTGGGCGCGGTCGAGGTCGGGATGGAAGTCCATCCCGTCGAGGGTCAGGGGGTGCAGGTCCCGCCAGAGGGCGCACGCCGAGCCGCGGAGCGACACTTCGGCGGAGATCGTCGGCCAGCTGGTGTCCCCGCGGGGGCGGCCGGCGATCGCGGGAGGTTGCTGGAGCAGCGCCAGCATCGCGACGTGTTCGGCGTGGACGTCGGACTCCATGGTGAGCACAGTAGGTCCAGTCGCCGACTCCGGCGGGATCCGTGACCGGTAGTGGCGTGATCTTCCCCGGACCGTAACCGGCTCGGGACGACCGCCCTCGCTTGGGTGGTCCGGCGTCCCGTTGCGACACGCGTGTCTGCAGTTAACGGCCGATTTATCCGTCAGTGAAATACTGACAGGGTGGCCGCACGCCCGAAAGTCCACCGCAGTGAGGTGAGTCGGGCCGTTGTGATGGTGGCCAATCGGCGCTCGAAAGTCGATGATCCGCATCGCTGGCGGCTTCCGGACTCCCCTGACTCAGACCCGCGGGAAGTGCTCGATTACCTGCGTAAATTCAGTGGGGCGGCCATTCCGCGCTGGGTGTTGCAGGCCGATGTCTGTGACGCGTTGACCCTGAACAACTGGCTGTGGTGGGAGGACCGGCGCCGGGAGCTGCATTTTCTGCGTGCCGGCCGGGACCGGGGCCTGTTCCTGTCCCAATTGGGCGCGCAGGTCGGTGTGGGCAAACAAGGAGTTCTCGACCGGATCGACCGTCTGGAGGCGTTGTTGCGCTACGACCGGCCCGACGAGAAGATCACGCGTGCCGCCCGTCGGTTGGATCGGGAGGCGCGCGAGCGGGCGCCGGACGAGACCGCCTGGGTGCAGGCGCACCACGGTGAACTAGGCGAGCTGATCACGGCTTTGGTGGCTCAGGCCGACCGGCTGGGTGTTCAGGGCGATGACCGGGAGTGGTTGGACGAGGTTGCCCTGGATGCCCGCGAGGAGGACCTGCGGCCGGCGACGATGGTGCTGCTCGGCTTGGCCAGCGCTGAGCTGCGTACCGCCCCGGCGGTGCTTGACCTCGACAGCAGCCGCCCGCACAAGGTGCACACGCTGTTGGCCCGGGCTGACCGGCTGCGGTGCGCGTTCGGCGGGTTGGGTTCGAAGGCCGGTGGGGAGCTGCAGGCGGCTTACTGACCGGCCAGGATGCGGTACTGGGCGGCTGTCTGTTGTTTGACGTCGTCTTCTCGACCCGATACGGCGGTGTAGGCGTAGCGGTCCGCGCGTCCCACGCACTTGTAGTGCCAGAAGATGCGGGCGACGGAGGGGTTACCTCGGTCGACCGCTGTTCGTCGGGTCGGGTGAAACACTGTGCGGTGGGCAGCCCGGGTACACCGGGGGTTGGCTGGACACCGGGTTGGGCCGCAATTTGGGCTGCGATGTGGTCAGCGAGCCTGCTGGCGGCGTCTGGGTTGGCGGCCCGGTAGACCGTGGCGGTGCGCTGCGCGACGGCGTCGACGCCGGCGTCATCGAACGCCCGCATGGCGGCCAGGGGGTCGTCTTCGAAGTGCAACCACGCGGCGGGTTGCCAGGCGCCGACGATGTCCGGCACCCGGTTGTCCGGGGAGGCGAGTGTCTTGGAGAGCAGTTCTCCGGTGGGATCTTTCGGCAGGTCGGGCCACTTGGTGGGGTCGGTGGGGACAAACCGGTCGATGTGGTCGGCCTGTGCGCTCAGTGCGCTGCTGATTAGCTGGTCCGCGCCGCCGGCGGCGTCATTGTTCGGGGTGTGCGCCCACTCGTAGAGCAGGTAGCGCCCGTGCGCGTCGTAGCTCACCGCGGTCATCGAGAAATCGGGATGGTCGAGCGCCAGCGCTAGGGCCTCCGGGTGGCGGTTGAGGTTGAGCGGCCGAGGCATCTGGTCACCGAGCGGCGCAACGGCGATCAACTCATCGCGAACATCGGCCATCTCGGTGGCGGCAGCGGCCGCCGACGCGGGATCGGGAAACATGAGTACGGCGTTGATCAACCCTCGCTGCGGACCGCCAGGATCCGATACCCGCATCGACGAAAACCCGGCCTGATAGCCGTGCGCCGCGGCAATGCCGGCCTGCTCTTGGGTGAACAGTCCGTCGGTGGCCAACGACGCTGCGTCCATGTGTGGGCCGGTGACGAACGTGTTCTTGTCGGCCGGCCGGAAGGTGAGCTTGGCATCGACCTGCCAGGGCCCATCGACATTGACCGCCATCCGCTGGGCCTCCAGAATGCGCTGGGCGTTCTGGTCGCTGCCGGCGGGGCCGAACAGCGACGACGCCCTGATCGGGTAGACACCGGTGTTCATCAGTGCGACGACGGCGCCATCGGAGTCGGCGCCGACAGGCGCCTTGGCGGCCTGACCGTCGACGGTGGCGGTGCATCCGGTGAGCAGCACCACGGTAAGGGTCAACGCGGTGGCGACATTGCGGCGCCGGGAACACTCCGCCGCCGCGGTGAACCGGCGGTGCTGCGGCTTCGCGGGCGTTTGCTGCACGCAACCAGCGTATCGGCGTCCGGTCTGGTCGCCGAACACGAATGGGTGCGGCGGCTTCCAACTATGGATTGCTCAGGGACGCAGCTGCCGCGGCGAACCCGGGTGGCTGACCTCCTGTTAGGAGGCGCGCAGACTGGCCGACCGCACGCTGCTGAGCGTCAGCTCCCGCAGCAGTTGAGCGACCCCGATGCCGCGCCGCTCGGCTTCCTGACGAATCTCGTCGTAGTCGGACGGGCGGAAGCGCACAAACACACCCTCGGTGAGCTGGCGCGTCTCACTTTTGACCCTGCCCACGTTCACTCCTTCGGCACCGTCGGTGTTGGGGTGCTGCCTGGCGGCATGCCCCTAGTTTACGGCATCGATGCCCTTATTTAGTAACATGGGCGGCTGCCAGCGCGTCGGATGTCACTAATATGCTGCTAGTTAGGAGCATAATGCTTCTATGGAAGGAGCATGCCCGTAGCGGGCTGACACGCGATGACGCAACCCAAGCAGCCGCCCCCGGGGGTGGAGACCGAACCGCAAGGTGAGGTCGTGCCGCTGAAGGTTGCCGCCGCGCGGCTGGGTAAAGACCCCCGCACGCTGATCAAGGCCATCACGGCCGGCGAGCTGCGCGGTGGTGCGATGCCGCGCCCGGAACGGCTGCGCTGGTATGTCTACACCGACGCGTTGCCGCCGGAGCCAGGTGCCGCCCCGACCGGGCCGCCGAGCACCATCGTGGAGGAGCTGCGGGCCCAGGTGGTGTCGCTACAGGAGGCGAACCGGCTGTTGATCGCCGCTCAGCAGGATCTGCTGGATGCCGACCAGTCCACCCACGAAGCCGCCGAGAAGTACCGTGCGGTGGCACGTAACTATCTCGATGCGCTGGGCCAGTTCATGACGCCGGGGCATCTGGGCGAGCTGGCCGACGTCTGAGGGTGACGGCGCGGCTCAGGACGCCGCCGGGCTGACCTCGGCGCGGTCGGCCAGCAGCGCCATCAGCGTCTTGATTCCCTCGGCACCCAGGTAGGTGTGCAGTGCGTCAGCCAGGCTTTCGGGCTTGGCGTGGAACTCCCCGAGGGCGCCGGCGATAACCCGCGAGCGGGTCGGCGGGCGGGTGGCATCACCGCTGCTCTCCCCCGCCGCCGGACCGGACCCTTGACGGTCCTGGGCGGTGCGCCAGCGGGCAACCTGCTCCTCGAGTGGCACCCGGGCGAGGTTGCGGGCTTGCCGGATCGCCAATTCACCGCGACGCAAGGCGGTTTGGAGTTCCGGGGCGAGCTTCAACAGAGCGCGCCGCTGGGACACCCACGCCTCGGTTCGGCGCAGCCGGGTGGCGGCCTCGGCCGCGGTGCCGCACTCGGCCACGAGTGCTTCGACAGCCTTGGCTTCCTCGATGACGTCGAAGTCCTGCCGGTCGACATTCTCGGCGATGCTGGCCGAGATCAGGGTGACGCGGTCGCGGGCGATCGCGTCGTTGACGACGATGTCGAGGGTGCTGAGCCCGTATTTGTGCGCGGCGGCGAGTCGCCGGCAGCCGTTGACCACAACAAACTTGGTGTCGATGGTGTCGTGGGGATACAGCGCCATATAGGCCGCTTTGGTCACCACGACGGCGGGCTGTAATTGCATGTCGGCGATCGAGGCCAGATCTTCAAGCGTGCCGACGTCATCGCGCGGGTTCCGCGGGTTGGGCGTTAGGTCGACGAGCGGGAGACTGCGCGGCGGTTGGAGGCGTGAATTCTCGACCGGCGAGTGTTCGCCGACGGCGCTGGCGAGGCTGGCGAGGCTGGTGCGTTGTCCGCGGGCCATTAGCGGGCGCCTCCCCCGACGTTGAGTTCGAGCGCGAAACGGTAGAAGTCTTCGCGGGCCTGCAACGCCACCCGGTTGGTCGGATACTCGGTGACCACGTGCCCGTCGGCGCTGGCTCGGGTGTGCAGCTTGTAATGGCGGATCACGGTGTGCGCCAGAGGCCAGCCGTTGGCTTTGACGAAGTCTTTCGTCTCGTTGAGGTCGTAGGTGCCGTCACGGGGATCCCAGTTGTTGATCACCACGATGTAGCGCAGGCCCCGCGGCTTGATCACCTTGTTGATGGTGCGGGTCGTCGGATCGAAGCTCAGCGGTTCGGGCTCGATCGGCACGATCACCTGATCCGCGACGTCCAGGACGGCCCGCAGCGCCTCTTGATCCGCTCCACCGAGCGGGTCGGCGCCGTCGTCGGCGTTCCCGATCCAGCCGGGTGTGTCGACGTAGACGTGCTGGATGCCGGGCAGGTCACGGAGTTGGCTGAGTCGGGTGATGTCGTCGTGAGCCTGCACGATATGAAACGGCAGATCGTCGATGCGTTCGGCCCACCACACCGCTGAGCCCTGCGGGTCAATCGATACCGCGGCGACCGGTGAGCTGGCGTCAGGATCATCGCTGTGATTGAGGACGTCGGCGGTGACGGCGGCGAGGTTGACGGCGATCGTGCTTTTGCCGACGCCGCCCTTCTGGTTGAGAACGACATGAACAGCCATCAATGGCCCTTCCGTGTGCTTCCCCCGCTGCTGCGGAGTACTTCGGATGCGACACGGTGATCCTATGGCTGATGCGTGTCGCCGGCCCGGCGACACGCTCGCCGGTGCCGGATGGCCTTGTCGGGGCGATTATGCCGACGCCTTAACCGCGGTTAAGACGCTCATCCGTGGGCGGCGAACGGCACCGGCTCCGACGGGTCAGGTCGCCTTAACCGCGGTTAAGGCGCGAAGCGTCGGGGACAGGCGCCCTGGTGTGTCGGTGGCAGACCACGGGCATGGACGGAGCACACAACGTGGAGCCAGATTCCGCCGGTTAAGGCCGGCATGGAGCCTTGTGCCGTCGCCTTAACCGCGGTTAAGGCGAGCGGGCCCTCGCCTGGGTGTGGCGGGCGGGGCCGCCGGAACCGGCGACGCCCTCCACTCGGACAGCGTGCCCATTGACGGCGGCCCGTCCAGGAAACCGCCACGGCCACCCCCAGGGGGTCGTGGGACGACAAGGCGCCGTGACACCGGGCTGGGTCCACTTTCGAATCCGGGGGCTGCGTGGCCGGAAATCGCCTATGTCCTGGCCTGCCCCCGTTTCGTCACCGTGACGGACGCCGCCAGGTCAGCGATTCGGATTGCGGGGGTCGTGGCTGATGGCATCCCCACCCCCGGCTGCGCCTCCCGCGTAGCTCACCGGTGATCGGATCACACGATCACCTAGTGATCGATGAGCCAGCTGGTGCCGGCGCAGGATTCGTCGATTTGCAGCCGGGGTCTTGGTGATGCGGTGATCGGGTGATGCGGTTTCTTCAGCACTAAATCACCGTGTCACGCCGTCATTTCGTCACTTGGTCGCCGGGTGATCACATGATGTGGTGACGACGTGACGTGATCCCACGCTCACACGATCACGACGTGACTGCATCTTTGGGTTGCAAAATTATTGTGTTGCTGCGTGATTCAGTCACCCGATCATCCAGTCGCGCCGCCACCGGGTCACGGAATCCTTCAGTGACCCGGTGATCAGGACACCGAATCATCCGGTCAGCCGGTCACCCAATCATCGCATCGCCGTGTGATGGCAACACCGCGTGATCTGATCTCGATGTGACTGCATCACCGGGACATCGCGTCGCGAGGTGACCGGGTGATGCGGTGAGCAGGCGATTTCGTCACCGGGCGACGCCGTCATCGGGACACCTCGTGATTTCGTCACTGTGACACCAGGTCGCACGGTGTCCGGATGATGGGGTGAGCCCGCGACAGCGTGACACGGTCACGCTGTGAGCCGGTGATGTTGCGAGCCGATCACGCCGTGAGCACAGCACAGCATCACCCCGCCACAGGCCCGGCGCGGGTCATCCGCGCTGACCGGCGATAGTGCTGTACTCGATTCATCCAAGTGAAGGGAGTGACAGCTGTGAAAGCCGAAGTGATCGCCATCGCCAACCACAAGGGTGGCGTCGGCAAGTCGTTCACGGCGGTCAACCTGGCAGCCGGGCTGGCCCGCGGGGGATGGCGCACACTGCTCGTCGACTGCGACCCGCAGAGTAACGCCACCTCGATGTTCGATCCGGACGATGACGTCGAATACGACATCTACGACCTCATCAAAGAAGAGGTTCCGCTGGAGAAGGTGGTCCGCCGAACCCGGTTGGACAACCTCGACCTGGTGCCGGCCACCCTCGCGGTCGCCAAGCTCGACCAAGAGTTGGTCACCATGCACCGCCGCGAAGACCAACTCACAATGGCGCTGGCACCGGCCTTTCCCGATTACGACGCGATCGTGCTCGATCTGTCGCCGAACCTCGGGCAACTGGTCATCACCGCGCTGAATGCTGCGGAGTGGCTGATCGTGCCGACGGACGCCAGCAAGTGGGGACGGCGCGGGGTCAACATGTTCCTCGAGTGGTCGATGACCTTGCGCCAGCACCAGGTGTTGTCAGCTCAGCTGCTGGGTGTGCTGTTGACCAAGTACGAGTCCTCCACATTGATCAGCCGGGAGACGTTGGCGGGCTTGAGATCTGACGGACTGCCGCTGTTCGACACCTTCATCCCGAAGCGCACCGCAGCCGAGCGCATGGTCAGCGACCAGGTCGTGCTCGGCGACGAAGGAGCCGATCCCGATCTGGCACAGGCCTACGCCAGCTTCACCGTTGAGGTCATGACCCTGGTCGACCAGGGCCGACGGAATAGAGGAAAGCACCATGCCTAAGAAAGACACCTCCGCGGCGGTTCTGGGAATGCTGTCCAGCGCCGGCGCCCAAACACGCCCGGCTCCCGTCGAGCCTCCGGTGGTGGTGGCTCCGGCGCCCGAACCGGTCGCCACCCCGACGCCCGCCGCTGCGGCGCCGGTCGCCGCATCGGTGCGGACGCTGCCGCCGCCGGCCAAGCCGATGCCCGTCGTCGACGAGGCGCCCCGCACGCTTCGGCTGCGCCCGGACACCGCGGCCCGGCTTCGGGCGGCGTGGTTGGAGGCCAAGCGGGACGACGTGCTCCTGACCGCGCAAGACTTCGCCTCCAATCTGGTGGAGGATGCCTTACTCCGCCGCCAGCGCCGCACGACGTCGACGTCCTGAGCGAGGCTCGTTTACGCATGCGTCTTAACCGCGGTTAAGACGCGAGGCTGTCTGCGGTCGGGGCAAGGGCGGCTTCGGTGTGCGCGTCCAGCAGCCGGCCGCCCGGATCCAGTATGGCCCAACGGGTTTGGCGCCAAAAGAAGGCAGTCGTGTACACCTCCGGGGGGAGTGCAGCCGGTAGCCGAGTTCGAGTGTCGCGATGCGACCGGGCTGCTCGAGGCGCGACCGGCAGGGGTCGCAGGCTAGGAAGCCGTGCGCGGCCGTGGGGGAGTGCGGTTCGGGGCGGCCGGTGATGCGGCTGAGCAGGACATCGCCGGTGTAGTGGCAGCCGTCGAGCATGACTTCGCAGTGCCCGCTGGAACGGGCCGCGATCAGGGCACGCGCCGGGGCGGGCGCGTAAGGGCGTTGCGGCACAGGGTGGTTGGTCCTGCGACGAGCCGAGCTCCGGGGCAGGGGAGCGGGGGGCGCCTCGGCCGCCGCGCGCAAATAGTCGGTTGCGTCGCGGTGGTCGCCGTCGATCCACACCCCGGCCCACATACCCCAGCAGGCCTTGCTGCGCAGCGCTTCTCGCGCGCACCAGCCGCGCACCGGACACGCCAGGCACCCGATCAGGGCGCGGCTGCGGTCGTCGCGGTCGAACCACCGATCGGGCTCGGCTTGGCATGGCAGGTCGGGCAGCACCGCCGGATCGTGGTCTGCGTGGCTCATCGCGGTGCTCCGCCGCCGCGGCGCCGGCGGGCGGCGATCTCGTCGAGAGCTCGGCGGGCGGCCGCCCGGCCCGGACCGTTGAGCGCCGCCCGACCTGCTTCGCGAGCCCGCTCGGCGATCTCGCGTTCGGCGAACTGGCGCTCGGTGCGTTGCCGCGCGGCGGCCAGTTCTTCCTGCTCGCGGGCAACGTCGAGTGCTGCGGGGCGTTCCTCGAAGTTTCCGTGCGAGGCGAGGATCGCACCTAGCAGCCCGATCGGCTTGTGTGGGTTGTCGGGTAGCCAATGTCCGGTGCCGATCCAGTCGGTGATCAGCTGGTTGAGGTCGCGTGGGGTCCAGTGGTGCCGGGCGGGCTGGGCGAGTACCGCCGCCCACGCCGTGCCGGTGCGGTAGCGCCGGGCCCACGGCGGACTTTGCTCGTCGCACACCCAGGCGTTTGCTAGGGCGAGCCCTTGGTTGTCGATGCTGCGGCGACGCGAAGCGGCGCTGCGACCAGCGCCTTGGCGCTGGCTGGGGGTAGTAAGTAATTTTTTAGGTGAGGTTTTGTGAACTAAATGAGACCCTCCGGGATGGGGTGACAGCTGTTGGAATCGGTTGTCGTGCAACGCCCATACCGACGCCCACCCACGGCCCCGATCGCCCACCCGCCAGCTGGCGTACCGCTCGGTGCGGGTGCGTTGGCGCCCCCGCATGACCTCGGTGGCCACCCCGAGCAGCCGCAGCGTGGTCGAGGCCCGCTGAACGGTGCGCACCGACAGTCCGGTGATCTCGGCGAGGCGGGCGTTGGTGGGACGGCACTCCCGCCCGGTGCGGTGATCGGCGAACGAGGCGCGCGCCTCGGCGACCGCCACCAATGTCTTGAGGCTCACCGGGTTTCCGGGCATCGCGGGGCGGACGTGGGTGTCGTAGCGCTCTTTGTAGGCCTTGGGGACGGTGGTGTGTACCCATTGGCGGGCCCGGCCGCTCCAGCACGGGATGGCCGCCCACGGGGCGTCGACCTGCAACGCGACACGCGGGACGCTGTCGAGGCAGTGTCCACCGGCGCGCAGGATCCACTGCGGGGCGGTGTGGGCGACGCCGCGGCGGGGGACGGCCTTGCTGCAGCCGCGGTAGGGGCGATGGGCATGGATGTACTGGCCACGGTGCGCCGTGTCTGGACCGACACGTGTACGTGCGCTACCGTGGAATGCGTCTTTCATGACGATTCCCTTTGGAAGTGGGAGAGCGCGAAAGCACACCAGATTTGGGCGGCAACCCGAATCAACGACCCTCGGCCGTCATGGCCGGGGGTTTTCGCGTTGGAGGGGCTTTCGCTGGAACTATGCAGTTGTGTCCGGCCAGCGGCAACCGGCCTGGGATGTGTTGTGGTCGAACCCCTTTCGCTCGGTGCGGACGGATATCCGTCCGGTTAGGGATGACGGATATCCGTCATCTGCGGGTGAGGTGACGGATATCCGTCCGGGCAGAGTGGTCCGCCTGCCTGGAGCAGGCTGACGGATATCCGTCCTGCCGGTCGTGACGGATATCCGTCACCTCATGGTCGAGGATGCCTCAGCAGGGCCCGGGATCGGTGCGTGACACGCCGCAACATTGTTCACATCTGTCACGGCAGTGTCAGGCTCCGTGCGCCGACCGGGCCCGGTGCCGGGAGACGCCCTCGCCATAAAGTTGACTCTAGGGACTGCCACCCGGCTTGTGCCGCACCGAAACCCGGGAAATTCTGCGGTGAGATGGCGTCGACGGCCGTAGTCCAGCGCCGCCCCGTCTGTTTATCGTGACCATGCCGGGCCCGGTGCCCGGGATCGACGTGGCGGAGGGCGGCTGGTGAGCATCGGAGATCCGGGATACCTCGAGGACATGGTCGCGGACGCCGTGCGCAACGTGATGGACCTGGTGGCTGGGGTTGGAACGTTGTTCGCCGACCATCCGGCCGCGCCACCCCTCATCCCGCGCCGCCGGTCGGGATCACCGCGCCACCGTTCGCGCCGCCCACCCCACCGGGGTCCGGGGGACTGGTGGATGGGGCGGGTGCGGCCGGGGACTCCTATCAGGGCAGTGTGGCTGCCGCCGCGGGTACCGACGACAAGCTGGCCGCCCAGCTCAAGCAGATCTTCGCGGCGAACCAGGCAGCGCGGGACAAGGTGACCGCGATCCTGGCCGAGATCTCAGCCAAGCAGCGCGAGCTGGGGTCGGGAGCCTCAGATCCCGCGTCGCTGACCGCTTTTCAGCGATTCGTCGATCAGAAGATGGGGGAGATCCAGCAGGTGCTGAGCGATGCCCAGGTCGATGCGGGCACCCAGGCGCAGGTGCTGCGCGACCTGGCCGACGAGTATCACGCCACCGCACCGGACGGGTCCGGTGCCGCGACCGCCGCGCCTGCGGACTCATCCAGTGGCGCAACTGTTCCCAGCGATCCAGGTGGCAGTACGGCACCGGGGACCGCGGGTGCGTCCGGGCCGTCGGTGACCGATCCGCTGGCCGGTCTGGGGCCGCTCGGGTCCCCGATGGGGATGGACCCGTTGGCGGCGCTGTCCGGGCTGGGTGGATTGGGCGGCGCGCTGGCCGGTCTCGGCGGCCTGGGCGGCGGTCCCCTGGGCGGATTGGGGTCGGCACTGGGGTCGCTCGGCCAGCTGGGCGGGCCGTCCCCGGGTTCCGCGGGGGAGCGGGACGCACCGCACGACGCCCCGCCGGACGGATTTCACGACCAGCCGCCGACGCATCCGCCCGACTCGGCGCCCGCTGCCGAGCCCGCTCCCGGCAGGACCGAGACGCCGGCTGCTGCCTCGGCGCCACCCGATCCGCAACCCTCCCCGCCCTCGGCGGCACCGGCGAGCGCCCCGGCGACCGGGAGTGATCCGTTGCGTTCGGTGGCGCTGCCGGACGGGACGACCGTCGAGGCTCCCGACGCCCAGTCGGCTCAGGTCATGCGCGCCGTCCTGTCCGGGAGCAGCGTGACCGACGCCTACCACGCGGCCGGGATCGAGCTGGCGCCGCCGGGATCCCCGGTTCTGCACCCGGTCGATCCCAGCCAGTTGCAACCCGGGGATGTCGCACAATTCGTCTCCCGGCCACCGGTGCTGGTGGTAGGCCACGGGAAAATCTGGATGGATGGGCAGTTGCAGCCAATTGGTGCACTCGGGGCCAGCAATGATTTCTTAGGCTGGAGCAAGCCGGCCGTACAAACCGCTGCGCCGGCTGCGCCTGCCCCGGCGTCCCTTCCCGGGGCGACGCCGAAGGAGTGAGGCAGACGATGACGGCCGAGATCGAGGACCGCACCTACGTGGAGGCCTCGCGTGATGGCGCGGTCATGGTGGAGTTGGACCGCCACGGCTATGCCCTGCGGGTGCAGCTCGAGCCGCAGGTCAATGCGGACTGGACGGCGGAGCTGCTCGGCGAGCGGCTGGTGCGGCTCTACACCGCGGCGCTGATGCGGGCCCGCTGCGACGAGCGGGTGCAGATGAATGAGCGCGGCGCCGACATGGCGCCCAGCGCGGTCTACCCGGACGCCGACGAGGTCGCCGCCTACCGGGCGCGCTACCTCGACTTCTGACAAATCGACCGGATTCAGCCGATGCACAGCGTGGTGCCCGGCCTTTACGCTCAAGCCATCACCTGACATCGGAGGTCACCATGGACGGGTTGTCGCTGGACTATGACGCGTGGGACGACCACGCGACCTGGTGGCAGGACGAGGCGCACAACGCCCGGCAGCGCATGCACGTCGACGACGACACGATCGAGCAGGCCCGGTCCGCCTTCGGCAAGATCGGCTCGTCCACGGTGGGCGCGGCTTACGCCGAGGTGCTGGCCGCCCGCCGCGACTGTGGCCAGCGGATGGGCGCCTTCGCCGACGACGTCGCCACCCACATCCGCGCCAGCCTGCAGACCTATCGGGACGCCGACGCCCGCGGCGCCCAGGCGCTGAGCAGCTAGAAACACGATGAGCGGCGGCGGGCTGCGGGTCGATCCCGACGGTGTGCACGCGGCGGCGGCGCGGGCCGCGGCTGCTGCCGCCGGCGCCGCTCCGGCGTTGCCCGTCACCCCGTGCGCCGCCGACGCCGCCTCGCACGCAGCGGCGTCGCGGTTGGGGCTGGGGGCGGCGGCCGTACTGGCGGCGACCGCGGCCCTCGACGAGGCGACGGCCGCGGCGGGATGGCGACTGACGGCGAGTGCGGAAACCTATGTTGCGCAGGACATCACGGGTGCTGCGGGATTACGTTCCGAGGCTGGCTTGGGTGGCGCGTCCGCCGAGTCGGGGACGGTGGTGTCGCCGCGGGTGGTATCCCCGGTGGCGGTGGTGAGCGCTGGCGGTGTGCAGCCGGTGACCGGGAAACAGGCCGCCGAACTAATCCATGGTGGCTCGGCCACTGGCATGTTGGCGGCTGCTGAGGTTTTGGACAGGCATACCGCGCGGTGTGAGGAGGCGGCTGCGGACCTGGGTGCGGCGCGTGCGCAGGCGCAGGACAGCTGGTCCTCGGCGGCGGCGGAAGAGGCTGATGCTCGGCTGGGTGAGCTCGCCGACGGCTATGCCAGTCAGGCCCGGGCCGCGCGGGAGTTGGCAGGCGAGATACGTTCGCATGCAGCTGATTTCGGTCGTGCGCGCGCCCACATCCCGGCCCCACAGGTCTTCGACGACCTCGAGGCGCGGATCGCCGCGGCGGTGGCGGCCAACTCCCACCCCGGCTCGCTCGGGACGTTGACCACCCCGATCCACGTTCTGCAGGCCAAGCTCGCCGCGGCCCATCATGACGGGTTGACCGGGTATGCGGGGTACCGGGCTGACTCGGACTTGACGGCGGACGGTAGCTATCCTTCTGGACCCGCTGTGCCGCAGGGTGATTCGGGCTCTTCGGAGGATGGCTCCGGTAGTAGGCCATCGGACGTCGGCGATGCGGGCGCGAACCCGCTGGCCAGCGGTGAGCTGTCCGCGCCGATGGAGGAGATCATGCAGTCGGTGTTGCCGGCGGTACTCGGCGGCGTGCTGGGTACAGCCGGGGGACTGGTGGGTGCGCTCAGCGGGGCGGCCCAACAGCTGCAGCAGGTGGGCACGGGGCTGGCGGGTGAATTGGCCCAGGGCGCAAGTGGGATGCTGGCCGCCGACACACCGCGCGGCGATTTCTCCAGGGCGGGACGGGTAGGTGACCCTGGCAGCGATCCGGTAGTTCCAGACGGGGGCGGTCCGCAGCCCGGCGATACCGAACCGGCCTCTGTCCCAGGCGCTTTGAGCGCCCCGCTGGTTCCCGCCGCGGCGGCTGCCCCAGCAGCGGCATCGCCGGTCACCTTCAGCGCTGGTGTCACGCCCGCATTGCCGGCTCCCACGCCGGCCGGTGCGGCGATGTTGCCGCCGATGATGCCGATGGCGGGTGCGGGCTCCAGCGCGGCCGAGGATGACCAACGACTGTATGGTCCGCGGCGGCTGAGAGTGGAAGCTCCCCCAACGCCGAACCGGTCAAAGGGCGCCGCGAGGCCCGGCGCGGTCGCGGCCGTGAGGGGTGTGACGAGTGATGGCCCTGTCTGATGACGAGTACGTCGCGCAAGTGGTGGCGTCCATCGCGCACTGGCGGGCCCGTAACGCCGCCTTCCTCGAGGCTGCTGCCCGCATCGACCCCGACCCCGTGCACCAGGCCGTGTCGGCGCGCTTCGACAGCAACGGCACACTGCTGGAGCTGCAGATCGCCCCGACTGCGTTGAGTGACTACACCAACGTCGAGCTGGAGGCCATCATCACCGATGTGCTGCGGCAGACCCGGGCCAGTGTCCACACGCAGATGATGGAGCTGTTCGAAAAGTACTTGGCGCCTGGGTCTCCCGGTTTCAAGCCGGACATCCTGGGGGTGCCGTACGTGACGCCGCCAGAGTAGATTTCTCAAAGAATGACGGCACCTGCACGATCCCACACCACTGTGTCGATGTGGCGACTTACTAGCAGGGTTCCCGAGCTTCGGAGTGATGGCGGTCGCTGACGATGGTGATCGGAGCCCCGAACGGGGGCGAACAGGTACGCATCAGTTCACTGGCATATGTGACCGTTATCGGGGTTGCGCCGCTGGGGCCGGGTGATACCCGCCGCCGGTCCACTCGCCGGTGATGAGCCAGAGTTCGTAGTGGAGCAGCCATTCTGCGGTCCAGGGCAGAATCGTGGTGGCGAGCAGCATGTGGTGTTGCCATTCACTGCGGTAGTAGAGGCAGAGTTCGTTCCCCGCGTAGGTGTGGGGTAGGCGGCTGCTGCCGGGATGCAGTGTCAGTTCGGGCTCGACAATGTGGACGTGGGGAGAATCGTTGTGCCTGTACTGGATTCGGGCTTGGTAGGTTTCGCTTGCGGGGTTGGGCTGGATTGGCACGATGCAGTCGAGTTGACCGCGGTGGACTATTCCACGGCTGACGGGGGCCGCTGACCTTATCGCGACGAGTTGTCGCGCAAGGTTAATCGCCCGCGTCGGGGTGCTGGCCATAGAAGTTGTGGCGGGGCACCGAGACCCCCGCCGAGCCGGTTGAGAGGAGGCCACCCGCTCCAAGTCGGAGTGAACCACTTGCGGTGTGCTCACGCATTCGCTGGCCGTATTTCAGCGCAGATTGACGCATGGGCTCGGCCCCGAAGCTTTGGGCCAACCGCGATGTGACGGTCTGCAGCCCCTTGCTCCGCAGCTGCAGCGAGTCTTCCAGTGTCTCGGCGAGGTCGCGCTGCCAGGCGTAGTAGGCGCTGCGGCGTTCCGGGTATTCCTTCCACTTGTCGACGAAGTTCTCTCCCTCGTGGGCGGGGTTGGCGACCCAGGCGACGCCGTTGCGGTCCTTGATATGGCGGTTCATGCCGGCCAGGGCATTTCGCGTGGCAGTGAACAAGTCGGTTTCCCCGCGGTATGCGTGAGCGGCCAGCGTGGTGATCAGGATTGACGGAGGTCGGTTGTCTGGGTCGTCGGCGAAGAACAGCATGCAGTGCCACTTGAGGACCTGGACTACGCGCTGGAGGGTGGTACGGAATTCCCAGATGGGGACGTCCTCCACGTCGATGCCGCGTTGAGCGGCTGCGGTGATCGCCTTGGTCTGCAGCTCCTGGGACCGTTTGCGGAACCAGCGGGCGTAGCCGATCGGGTCGCTGTGCTGCCAATGGAACAGCTGCTTGTCGGTCAGCAGGATGCCGGTGGGCGGGTAACCGAGATCGGGGATCGCGGGCAAGACATCAAGATGGAACCCGTTGGCGGGGTCGGTCAGGGTCCAGCAGCGCCGCTTGGGTTCGCAGGTCTTCAGCTCGCTGTGACCGCTGTGTTCCTTCCAGTCCAAGTAGCCGTAGAGGAGGTCACCGACATCGTTTTTGAGTTGAGCCTGGGTGGTCTTTTCCTTCGCGATATACATCAAAAGGACAAGGTCGATGTCGAAGTCGCCGGTTAGGGTGAACGGGCGAACGACGGTGCCGAGGCGGAATGAGCCTTGCGGGTATACCCGGCAGCGGGTTTCGGCGTTTTCGGCCAGCCAGTTGCCCACCTCTTCGTAGCTGGCGATCGCGAGTGCTTGTAGGTGCGGTGGTATGTCGAGGGTCTCGACAGCGCCGTTGAGCAGCATCGAGAGCATTTGTTCCATGGTGTCCATGGTCACTTCTCCTTGGGGGAGTGGAACGGGATATAAGGGGGCGCGGTGTGATCTGCGAAGATTCGATTGAATTGCGGTGCGATAAGGCGACTTTCATGCCCGGCGCGTCCGATCAGGCTGCTGGGGTCGACAGAATCGAGCTTGACGAACCCGGTGGGCACCGTCGAATTGACGCGCTGGACGTGATCGGCACCGAGGAAGTGGCGGATCTGCTTGGTGGCGCTGTCGCTTTGCGCACGCATGAGCACGTCGACGACGTCGAGGGACCACGGGATCATCCCGCCCTGGTCGAGTCGGGGGCTGCGGTGTGGCATGTCGGTCGTTGTGCCCACGCTGAAGATGCGCACCGCGTCCAGGTTTCTGCCGAGCGGGCCGACGGCCTCGGTAAGGGCCACCATCGCGGGGTTGTTGGCCCAGATGCCGCCGTCGACCAGGCGCGAACCGCCGAGCACCATGGCCGGAAAGTAGGTCGGCGCGGCGGTCGTGGCCATGGCGACGTCGACAGCCTTTTCGCGCCAGTCTCGGGCCAGGGCGGGGAGGTGCGGTGTGCGGAAGAGGTGGACGTCGCCGACACCAATGTCGTAGGAAGTAATCACCAGCCGTTTCGTGCTGTGTCCGAACAGCCGATCGCACAGGATCTCGTCGAGGGCCGCGCGCAGCGGTGCATCGGAGAATTTGGTGCGTGAGATCCGTCTCAACGACCGCAGTCGGGTTCGGTCCCGGAAGATCCGGGGGCCGTGCGCGATGTAGAACTCCAGGATTTCGCGGGGGGATATGCCGAGACCGAGGCCCAGCGCGATGATGCCTCCGGTGGAGGTCCCGGCGATGAGGTCGAAGTGATCAACGATGCGGATTCCAAGGTCTTCTTCCAGGTAGGCGAGGATCGCTGCGCTATACATGCCGCGTAGGCCTCCGCCGTCAAGGCTCAGTATTTGGAATCGGTCAGCAAGCAACGGGCGGTCAGGCATCGGCGTCGTCAATGCTGCCTCCGGGGGCGCGCTAGTGAACGTTCTACTTTATTTTAGCACATGATTTTCGGTATCGACTTCGGATGGCGAATTCGCCGTTTCAGGGGAACCTGCAGCTAGGCTGTAGTTACGCGAGGCGCGGTAGCCTTCACTGGGCACTGAAGTGGGGGAATCATGGATGCATCGGCTTTCGAACCGACCCGGCTCCGTGTAGGTCGCGAGCTCAGTGGGCTCAGCCAGAACCAGCTAGCCGCCAAGGCCGGGTTGTCCCCGGCGGCAATCAGTCAGTTTGAGAGTGGAGCAACGCGCCCCAGTCCTGACACTCTCACCTCGTTGAGCGCCGCCCTGGTCGTGCCGGTGGGGTTCTTCATGCGTCCTCTAGAGGAGACACACGAAGGATTCTTCAGGTCATTGCGGCGCACGAGCGTGACGGACCGGAGACGAGCGCGGGCTGTGGCCCATGTTGCCCACGATGTCGCCAGCGCCGCGGCGACAGCCGGCAGATTCCCACTGCTTGATGTCCCGAACATTCCCGTCACGGATCTCGACGTTCCGATAGAGGACATCGAGGCCATCGCGCAACGCGTTCGAAATTTGTGGGATATGCCGCGCGGTCCGATCGACGACGTGGTGCAGCTGCTCGAAGCCCACGGCGTTGTCGTCACTCGGCTGCCGCTCGACAGCGCAGACGTCGATGCATTCTCGCTGCCTTTTCCTGATCACCCAGTGGTCGTGCTCGGTAGCGATAAAGCCGATCGGGCGCGGTCGCGTTTCGATGGTTCGCACGAGCTGGGTCATCTCGTCATGCACGGTGAACAGATTTGGGGCATGAAGGAAGTCGAGACGCAGGCACATCAGTTCGCCGCGGCGTTTCTTATGCCTGCGAACGAGATTCACGATCAACTGCCAACTAGCGTGGACTGGCCAGCGCTATTCGACCTGAAAAAAAGTGGCAGGTGTCTCTGGCGGCGCTACTAATGCGGGCCCGCACTCTCGGGCGCATGAATGAGCGCACTTACCTGACAGCGGTCAAAACCGTGTCAGCACGGGGCTGGCGACGCCTCGAACCCGTCCCGCTCGGCGCCCCAGAGCAGCCCAACTTGTTGACGAATTTCCTCGCCTCAGCCGAAGGGCAGAGCATTCGCCACGATCTGCCTGGCAGCCTCGTTGACAGCATCGTCATCGCCAATAACGTCGCATAACAACGCGATTAAGTAAATCTAGCCCGAAACCGAGACGTAGTAGCAATACCTCGTCCAGCGTCTTCATGGCGCCTTTGGTCCCGCGTTGGACATCGAAGTCGCGCACATTCGGGGGACGTCTGACCTGCTGTCGAAGTACGACGGCTTCTGTATCTTCCACGAACTCAAGATCGATGACACCATGAACGCCTTGGTAGACAAGGTGCCTCCGTCGGCCAGGCTGTGTTTTACCAGGCTGCCGCGATCCGTATCGGATTTCTCATCGCACCTCGCACCAAGACTTCCCGAAGGTCGGCGCGCACCCGCACCTGGCTTCCTTGTTCTCGCACACCACCGTCTATGTACTCGGCGACGGCGTTCCCAGACACCTCGTGATGACTCAAGTTCCTGGCAATAGGTCGACGCCGTCCGCGAAGACCGCGAAATAATCCTCGCCGCTCGAGTCCCCAGGCTGGCGAGCGGCGATAATTCGTAATGGCATCAGGCGGTTGGTTCCGCATCGTTCGGCGACGGACGTCGCCAGGTGCCGTCGACGGGTCGCTCCGGGATCTGGCTCGGCCGTTGGAGTGTCCCCTCAATCGCGGCCGCGAACCACTGGGCCCAACGGTTGATAGGTTCATCAAGGTCTCCAGGGCGCCACAGAGTAACCGGCCAAACGACCTGGTGGTGCTGACTGGTACCGGCGAGCACGGAACCCGCGTCCCAGGAGGGACGGACATCGTACGGTTCGGTCAAGCTACGTCTTCTTCCCGGCGTGGCGGCGAATGCTATTTCATACCAGCCGAATTCATTCTCAGCCTGTAGATCGGCGTACCAGAGGCTGTGATTGCGGCCGGTATAATTACCGCCACTTCGAGGAAATGACACTGAAAGTATGGCGCCCGCAATGAGCGTATACGGTGTTGGCGGGCCGTGACGTTGGGCGCCGAAGCAACCGCTGAACTCTAGCTTCGCCATTCCCAGTTGCACGGCCCATTGTCCGACGCCACGGCGCGAGGCGCCGGCGTACTGGATTGGGATCGTACTGTTGATCGCCTCGACAAACTCGTCGGATATTCGGATCAGCTGCTGGTCAGCAATTTTCAGCATCTCGTTGAACCGTTGCGAATCGCGCTCCTCCGCGGCCTGCATCAGCGCGAACTCCGCGCGATCACGTTGGACGCCTTGATACGCGGCGAGGAGGTCTTGGAGACCGGGTAGATTGGCCGCCTTGTTGATCACTCGGTCGAGACCCGAAAGTAGATTCTCAGCGGTGGGGCGCAATTCGGGTGGCTTCGTGAGACATTGCTCGAGCAAGTAGTACAGAAGCGTTGGGACACCGGTGAGGTGTACGGGCTGCTCGCGGTGCGCACGGCCAAGAGCTTCCTCGTCGCCTTCGATGGCGTGAAAGGGCCTCCGTCCATGTAGCAACTCGCACGCGGTGACGCCGAAGGCATAGATGTCGGTCTTGTGCGTCACCCTTTCGTGGTTCCACTGCTCCGGTGCGGCATATTGGGGGGTGAACTGGGCCCGATGAGTGTGCGTTGCGGTCGTAACGGTGGCGTGCCGGGCGATGCCGAAGTCGGCGAGTACCCAGCGACCGTCATAGCGGAGAATGTTCTCGGGTTTGACATCTCGGTGGACGACACCCGCATTGGCTAATTCGGCAAGCCCGCTGGCGATGTCTTGCAGTATCGGTAAGGAGTCCTCCAAAGGGAGCCCGGCGGGATGTTCGTTGATGATGTCGCGCAGGTTGGTTTCGGCGCGGGGCATCACAATAACGAGGTTGCCCTTGTGTGCGCCGGTGTCCAGCAGCGGCATGATGTGAGCGGCGCCTTCTAGATTGTCAAACTCGAACTCGCGCTTAGAAGTCGGACCACCAATCACAAACTTCGCGGCGGCTGGCATCCCGTCGAGTCGGGTTGCCTCATAGACGGCGCCAGCGCCTCCTACGTCGATCAGCGCACCAATTAGCCATGAACCGCTGCGCAGTTCAACCTGTTCGCCCTCCATGGAGTGATGATAGTGCGCGACCATGGTCGTCGTAGTCAAAGGGCAATTGCAAAGGGGAACAGATGATCTCAGTAATAGCGGCGCCCGGCGAAGGTCGCAAATCCGGGTAGCTACAGCGTAGAGATGAATGACCGGTAGGAGTGCTGCGCAGCGCCAGCGTCGATGCGGTGCGAATGAAATGCCGGCATCCGGTTGAGCACGTGGTTGTGCATGTCAGCCAGCCATTTCCACTTGCGGTACGGCTCTCCGTTTCCCGCACGAGCGTGTAAACAGCGATTTCGTGGCATTGATCGACGAACTTCTGAGTACCCTCACGCAACGCCCTTCCGGTTCCTGCAGCGTACGATCCAAAGCACCGCGTTATGGCTGGTTGGCGATGAAGCCGCGCATGCCCTTTGGCCAACTCCACGAGTATTCGGGGTCTGATTCCCACGCAGTACCGACGAGACCGACTGGGCAGCGAGTGTCGGCCAACAGTTTGGCTGTCGTCGCGCTGGTGTCGTTGCCCGCGGCAGCCTTCTTGACCCTGGAGCGTTGATCGTCGGTTAGTCGGCCCCACCATTCCCGGGTGTGTCGCTCGAAAGGTACCTCGTCGGCCATCGACCCATTGTTCCCTGGGGGTAGCTCCCCGCCGAAGATCTGTCGCCGATCTCGGTAGACATACCGGCCGCTTGGTTTTTCTTGTGGCAGCCATCAGGCGGAAAACCTCACTGAGGCGCCGCTCACCCCCGAAAATGATAAATCTCTGGGACGGATTCGCCTGGACAAAGCTCGAGACATCGCGCATCGTCGCAGCTAAACCGAATGACAAGCGAATCGGGAACCTACACGGTTCGTGGCCGCCAGAGCGATCGGCTAACAGCAAAGGCCCGGCGAACCGACTTGTGTCCGCAGTGCTGATGCGTGCCGACGAGACGATCAAGCAAACGGGGGGACGTGATATTCGGCTCAGAGATTACAACGTTATCGGCGTGTGAGCCGAGCGCGTGTCGTGGGCCCTGGGCATCATCGAACCGTGACTACCGAGCCGCCTCCTGACGATGATCATTGGCGGACAGAGGCCCTGGTCAGAATGCAGAGAGCTGGGGCAATCCTCGACCGGATCGAATCGAACGAGCCTTTCCTGGTCGAATACAACAGTGACCTGGCCGGTGACAGAGAGCAGATTCCCGACCTCTGGCTCGACACTGTCGCCACGCGACGCCTGAAGGTTGCGGTCGACTACCTCGCCGGCGTGCGTGATTTGGTGAGCGGCGGGCTTCACTCCTACGCGCCTTTCCCGCTTCTGCGCGCTGTACTCGAGAGTGCGGCGACGGCCGTCTGGCTGCTGGAGTCCGACGAGCGATCAGTTCGGCTCAGGCGGTTGGTGGGCCTGCACATCGATGACTCGAATAACAAGAAGTCGGTGCAGTTTATGGTGCCTGAGCAGTATCGGGATCCTTTCGACCACGAGCCGGGTATCAATAAGATGGTTCATGAATCCGGTTCACCGCGCGGGAAATGCAAGTTCCCCGACTACACCGCTGTCTTCAGGACGATCGATGACCTTCCGGGCGAAGGGGCGTCGATGCTACTTGCGTGGCGGGTGTGCTCCGGCTTCTCGCATGGTCTCACTTGGGCGACGACCGGTCTCATTCCGCAAACGAATCGAGCTCAGGTAGGGCCGACCCTCCACCGATTCGAGGGCGCTCCCAACTATCAACTGGTGGCAACGATGGTCAGAACCGCGGTTCGCTCAATCGAACTCGCAGATTGTTACTTCCAAGTAAGACGCACCGCGCGACCGCACAACATCACGTTCGAGTTCACCCGTGACTAAAGCTCGGCCGGCCTATTGAGGTGTTGGCGACAAATTGAACTTCAATGCGCGCCACGTGAGCCTGCCGAGCACTCTCCGTCCGCTTCGATCAACTGCTTGACGCGCGCCACTGTGGCCTGCGGGTCGGGCGCGGTGGCATATACGGCGAGCTCTGAGTACAGCGCGTCATCGATTTCTAATGACCGCAGGGGATGCTCACGGAGCCGAATCACCCGGTAGCCCGCAGCGAGCAGGTCCAGGCTCTTGGCGCGGTCGATACCGGCCTTATCCTGGTGCCAGTAGCTGCCGTCGTATTCGATCACAAGGGTCCGTGAGTCTGTGAGCGGAACCGTTATGTCGGCCGTCCACGCCGGCCGGTGTGTGAACTCACTTGACCGCAGCTTGACACCGGACCGGGCCTTGCCGAAGAGCGTCTTCGCGGCGGCGAAGTGATCGAGTTCGACTTTCGACTTCCCGATCTCACGGCATTCGGGGCAGTCGCTGCCGTTGGTCCGCGAACTCAGCGTCGCTGTCCAGACGTGGTTTGGGTCGAAGGAGCAGATCCATGCGGGGTCGTACAAGGTTGTTCCGTTTGGCCGCACGTGCCAGGCGGTCACCGGATTTGCAGGCGACCACTCTTCCGCTAGAAGCGGGAACTGATAGGCGAGTGAGTCCAGAATCGTGCGGCACCGTGGGCACAGATATCGCTGGTACTTGTTCCTGTCACGCACTGCCTCCTTCCACTCGTGTCCGCATGCGACGTCGCGCCACCACACCGAACGCTTTGAAGTGTGGACGACGTCCTCGGGAGTCAGCTTGCCGTTCAACGTGGGGTGCCACTGCGCTGCGATCTCGGGGTACTCCTCTGCGAGCGTGCGGGTGGAGCTGGTCTTCCGGGTCTCGGCGGATCGACAGTGTGGACAGCCGGAATGCAAGAACGTGTGTGGACTGATCCGCGGGTGATGTCCGTTGGGGCACTTGAAGCGCCGAAGCTTCCACCCACCTGCGATCGGGACCGAGCGCGGATCCGCTGGATCGTCCCACGCCGCGGCGAGCATTGGGTGGTCGGCGACGGCCGTCTTCTTCAGAGCGTCGTACTCGTCCTGCCAGGCTGCTCGCCGCTCGTTCTCGCAGTGTGGGCACTGCGGGCGTTCGACCATCTCCCTGACCGAGCAGGTGAATCGGTGGGAGCAGGCAGGACACACCCATGCGACCATGCGTGTGGCGGCCGTCGAGGCGGTGTCAAAGTCGGCGGTCGAGTTAACCTCGTGGTCCCACCACGACAGCGACCGAGCGCCGGAGTCCTTGAACAGCGCGGCGCGTGCGCGCGCCTTCGTGGTATTCACCGTCGCTCTCGAAGCCGACTTTGAGTTGCGCGCGCAGGCGCAGCCGAACCCGATGTCGCTGAGCCGCTCGGCCGACAACTTCTGACACTGCCGGCATCGGACATGGTGAGGGTCGCCGGCCAGCGACGGCGAGGTGAGCGGACCGAGGTACTCGTAGCCGTGCGCTTCGGCGTGGGCCCGCGCCTTGTCAATCGAGGCTGCCGGAGGAAGCAGGTGGGAACGTTGCAGGGCCGCCCACTTCCGCCAATGGCACGCACGGCAGGTAGCGAGATTCGAGGTGTTGTTTCCTACGACGTAGTCGAGCTTGTGATGGGCCCGTGTTCCGCAGGTTAGGCACTCCATGAGCGTGAATGTGTTGGCTTTAGCGACAGGTTCGAGAGGTTGCATCCCCCTACTCGAAGAATCTCGTCAATACACTTCGCACACCAAGAGGGTTTCGTGCGTGTGGAGAACACTGCGCGGTTTGAACACCCCTGGGTGGAACACCTTTGGTTTGTGTTAGACAGCACGCCTCATTGTCGCCCGCGCAATTCCATGAGCCAACGAACTCGGGTGCTGTCGGGTGCGACGAGGACGCTGCTCGCAGCGCCTGCTTGGCGCCTTGCGGTAGCCCAGTGCAGGGTGACGAAGAAACTCACAAACCGACTAGTCCCGAACACGCTCACTACGCGAGCCGCAGGTTCCATAATTGTCGGCGGATGCGGCGAACCAGCTGCCAGAGGGACTGGCGGCGTGGGCCCTTCTTCGATAGCGACGTCATGCCGCCCGACGGCGCCGGCGAACGGCAGTCAAGTCCGGCATCGGCGGAGCCGGGGCATCGCCGAGCTCCGCGTCGAGTCGCTCTTTGAACTGAGCGAGCAGCCGCTCGTAGATCGGCAGAAGCTCGTCCATATAGTCGCCCGGCAGGACCTCGCCGCCCCAGACTCCGTGCGTGGCGCGGCTGACCACCGCGTTGTATCCGCACCTCCCCAGAAACGGGCAGTCCAAGCACCGGTGGGCAGCGCGTTCCCGATCTCGAAACGGTGAGAACCACAGTTCGCGCTGGACTGGATCGTCTGTGCGGCAGGGGGTTTGAACGTCCGTCTCGAATAATCGCCGGCGGTTACCGGCAAGCATCCGCTGTAGATCGCTGACACCGAGCCGGGCGCCCTGATTCGTCGTAGTCACGTGGTTCCCTTCAGACAGAGCCCGAGGCGGCGCCGCGGACTGTACCGGTAATTACCGGTCCAAAACCGGTAATTACCGGTACGCTAGCAGGTAACCGTCGCCCTGTCTCGCACTAGTTTGGGTACGCCGCAACACGTTGCGCAGGACGACTTCGGTGCCTACGCCAGGCACTTACGAATGGAGCTCCGAACGCCCGGTCATGGATTGCCCTGCGGTCTGGGGTGTCCACTTAGGTCACAAGTTGCCGGTTTTGTTGCCAGAATGCGGTTATTTACCGGTTTGTCAGGCAGAATGAAAGCACTATGTCGTGGGAGCAGCTGGCACTTGAGGTGCGCGAGCGCCGGAAAGAGCTCGGGTTGACGCAACCTGACGTCGCTGCGCAGGGCGGCCCCTCGGTGGAAACCGTGCGGATGGTGGAGAACCACCGCGCCGGCCAGCTCCGCCCACGCAGCCGCCGCAATCTGGAGCAGGTGCTGCTGTGGGAGTCCGGCAGCATCGATGCGATCCTGGCCGGCGGCGTCGCCACGCCGCAGCAGAAAAAGCCAAGTGAGCCGCCGGAATCCGACCGCTTCTGGGGCGCCCGTCAGGTCTTATCGCTCAAGGCAACCTTCGCTCGTATCCGTGGCGGTATGGCAGATGATGCCCGGACAGCGCTGCTTGCTGAGATCACGCGGTCAGCGAAGGAGGCCGAGGAGGCGATCGTCACCATGTTGCCTTGGCTGGACGACGCCGAGCGCGGGGTGGCGATTCAGCTGCTGCTCGAGTTACGGGCACCGCTCGATTAACAGAGCCCTATGCCGCGCAGCGTGATCAGCGCGCCGGGCTCGGCGGGGTGTTGGTGAGCGCGGAACCGGGGGCGTACCAGCCGGGCAGATATTCGACGTAGCCCCAGGGAGGTAGCTGACCGGCGGGCGCATGGATGATGTCGCGCACGTCGATGGGCTGTTGGGGCGTCCAGGACGGCACCGGCTGGTAGCCGCCATTAGGGTCGGGAACCCAAACGCCTGGCGCCAGTTGCTGATAACCGGGTGGTCCGAGGGTACCGGCGCCGGGGTGGGTGATGTCGGCAATGTCGAGGGGATGTTTGGCCGGCGGGGGCGCCGCGGCGCTGGGGAAGTCGGGATCGGGGTAGTAGAGCCCGGGCCCGATCGGGACGGTGCCGTAGGGCGCCGTCTGCCCGGGTGGCCCATGGATGATGCGGTCGAGGTCGATCCAGTAGCGGGGATCCTTGCCGGGTGGCGGTTCCTGGTCGGCGGGGGCGAGCGGCAGGTCGTAACTCGTGGCCTGAATACCGTTGGGATGCGGCGGCGCGGTGAGTGGATCGCCGACCAGTGCGGGGTCGGTGGCAGAGGCTTGGTAGGCGCTGAAAGCGGCTAGGGCGTCGGCGTGGAGTTGGGCGCGCTGGGACCGTAGCGCGGCGATAACGCCGGTGTATTGGCCGAGGCCGCCCGGGCTGTTGTTGGCGCGGACGGCGGCCTCGAGGCGAGATCTATTTTCATCGAAATGTTCTGGGTGCGGTATCGCCGCGACTGCCGTCCGGTAGTGCTGCAGATGGCAGTCGATCGCTGTTGCGGCGGCGCGGGCGTGTTCGGCGTGGGTGGCGTACCAAACGGAGAGTTCGGTAATGCGGGCCGCGGCAGTCTCTCCGGATTCGGAGGGCCAGGCCGCACTGAGTTGGGTTGCAGCGCTGTGTATTGCGGTGCCGGCGTCACTCAGGGTGGTCGCGTGACTGGTGAGCCAGTCGGCTGCGGCGATCATGCCGGTGGTGTCGCCGTGGTAGACGAGCTTAGCGATGGCGTGGCCGTCGCGTGGGACGGGTCCCACGACCGGGGGCACTACGGCAGGAGGGGTGGTGGTGGGGATATCGATAGCTGCCGGCGCAGGCGGCGGCTCGAACGATCCGCTCCCGCCGAGGGCCGCTTGCCCTGCGGTATCGAGGTCGAGATACGTTGCCGCGCTGTCGTTCAGCAGTGCGGCATGTGCGGCGCTGATTGCGGCGGCTGCGGCGCTCAGCGCATCGATGGCGCTGATGCGGGTGGCGATGGTGGCCGCGATGGCGGTGGATACGGGGTCGGGAGCTACCGGTGCGACCGTGGGTGCTGTCGGACTGTTGGCGGGGGTCGACCGCAGTTGTTGGGCGGCTTGGATCACCTCGTCTGGGTTGACATCGAGGTAGCGCACGAGTTCCTCGCCTGTAGTCGGATGAGCGGTGCGTCGTTAGACGTCAGGTGATTTGAGCGTAAGTCCGTATTCGGACGCTGGACTGCGGCAATTCCGCGGGAAGTCGAGGCATTTGGCCGTAGCTGGGCGTCGGTGGCGGCCGCGATACTCGAGTCATGCACGCGTTGTCGGAGAGCGGGTCGGTCGGTTCGGGTCGTGACAACCTTTCCGCGATGACGGCCGGGCGCTGGCGTGACCCAATGCGTTGTGGTGGTGCCAACCCGTCCCTGTCGGGACGCGACGACGTGTGGCGGCGGTGGTGGAGCTATGCGTGTGCCAGCGCCCAGCGGTACGCCCGCGGTGCGGAGCCACCCGAGATTGAGATCTGGGGCCCGGTTCTCGACGACGACGAGGCCGTGGTGTTGTCGGCCGACATGGTGTGTTCGCGGCTGTTCGGCGGTGACGGACGTTACGACACCACAGCGTGGATCGCACTGGGGCGGCCTGCGCTCGTGGTGGGGAGTGTGGTGGCCAGCGCCGCGGTCAACCGTCACCGCAAGGTGGCCGCGCGCCGTGACGCCGTGCCGCGGTGGCGTGATGCGCGCACCACCCACGTCGTCGCCACGTCGTTTCGGCTGATGTGCAGTACGCCGTTGGGATGGGACAGCTTCCCCTACGACTCGGTCACCGACTTTTATCCCGACCTCGACCGTTGGACGTTGACGATGGGCTTCGGCCCGGATCAGCCGCCGCTGCGCTTGGCCGGGCCGCCGGCTCCCGCATTGTGTCTGTGGGCGGCCACTGCGGTGTTGGGTGATCGCTGGGTCGACGATCCGCGGCTGGCAGCACTCCTAAATTGACGCTCTGGCAAACGCATTGACCGAGGTGGAAGCGGCAAATGCATGATGTGCAGGTCGGACGTCTGGAGGCGCCAGCTGCCGCCGAACCCAGGCACGAGGTTTGCGGTGGTTCGGCAGATTTTGCCGGTGCAACGGGTGGGCCTGCACGGTTAGGATCGCAGAATGGCACCAGCTGAGTTTGCGATGGAGCCCGAGTCGACCGGCGCCGGGCTGGCCAGTGCCGGACAGCTCCGAGCGCAGGCGTTGGCCAGCGGTCTTCCGGTGCTTCCGGTGGGCAACTACGTCAGTGGTTACAGCGCAGTGGTGGAAGCGGTGCTGACCGGTTACAGCGCTGAGCTGTCGGGAAAGGTGGCCGCGGGGATGACCCAGGCCGCGATAAGTGTGGCGACGATGCAGGACACCGAGCAGTCCGGTCAAGCGACTTTGTCTTCCTGAGGAGGAAGCAATGACGACGACGTCTCCGTGGGGACCCCAAGACGGCCCGCCGCAACCGCCATCGTCATCGATACCGCCGAAACCGGGTGTGCCCGTTGCAGGGCCTCCGATTGGTGCGCCGGCCCCAGGCGGTGCGTTCGGAACTCCGCCAAAAGGACCCGGCACTGTGTCGTGGGGGTTGTTGGCTGCTTTTACCGGAATCGTGATCGTGGCGGTCGCCGCGACGGCTGCCATCACGTATTCGATTGCGCGCAACGACGGTTCAGCTCACTCATTAGCCGCGTCATCACCACCGTCCCCGACGGAGACCAGCGCACCAGTCGCCGGCGGCGATGGCGCGGGGGCGAAAACCAAACTCTGCCAAGCTTTTGACTCCGCTACGCGCGGTGCGGAGTCACAGGGACCAATTGCGACTGACGGGGCACTCAACATCCCCGTCGTACTGCGGACGATTAATAGTGCTGCTCTAGTTCAGAACTCGATCACACCCCAGGTGCCCGAAAACGTTGCGAATGCTGCGCGATCGTTCATCGCAGGCCAATTGGAGCTTGTCGCAGGGGCAACTGGTCACGCGTCGACCGAACAATTGGTGCAGCTGAACGATGCATCGAATGCTGCCACTGACCGCTTCGCAGATGCATGCGGTTTGCCTCGCTGATGGTTAGCGTGTCTGCGGGATCTAATGATGCAGCTCCTGGGACGGATCACGGCGGCCCCCATGCCGATGCTCAGCGATCAGCTGTGGCACAACAAATGTTCAATATGCTCACCGCGGCGAAAGCCGCCGGTCAAGAACCGTCGGGTTCGCGCATCGGTACTGCCTCGACAGCAGATGTTTCCAGGCCACACGGGCTTTTTACCGAAACTCTCATCGGCGGCGTTTGGCCAACGGAATCCGAGTCCTCGTTGCGCGATCTAGCCGAACGATTGTTGGCCCTTGGGCACGAACATGGCGCTGCGGCCACCAGTGCTCTAGCGAAGACGGACGAGGTGTTCGACGGCTTCTGGACGGATGGCTCCGGCGCTGAGTCAGCCGAATCCCATTACCGCAACGAATATGTTCTTCACAGCCGCCTATCCGAAGCCCTTACGACAGGTGGTGCAGGATTTGCGCGATTAGGCGACAGCGTCGGGCGGATCAAGACCAAGATGCGAGACGCCCATGATGATGCCCACCGTGAGATCGAAGACAAGCTCCGCACGAACATGGGCGAACCGGTCATCTTCAGCGAAATACTTCCGCGTTATCGCACTCTAATCCACCAGTACTCAACGGAACTAACGGGATTCGTGGACGATGAGATCAAGACCTTCGTGAACACGATTCCTTTGCCGCAGAGTCCCGCCACGGGACAAGGAGAGGGCGAGGACGGCCATCGACGTAAGTCGGCACCCAGCGGCGAAAAGCCAGCTGACGGCGACCCGGAGAGCCAGGTCCCTCAACAAGGTAACCGCGACAAGCCGACACCGGGGCAGGCGCCAGGCGTTCCTGCGGGACTGGGAATACCCGGGACCGATGCGCCGATGGGCGGTCGTCGTATTCCGTTCCGAGTTCCCAGTGGCGAAAGCAAACCTTCGCTCCCATCGTTGCCGTCATTACCCTCCGCTGGCGGGGGAGTAGCTCGCCATTGAGTGGCGCCGGCAGTGGCCTCGGTTCGCTGTCGGGGCTGGTGGGCAATCCGGGATCGTCTGCGGCAAGTGGTCTTTCGCAATCGGTCGCGTCCGCCTCCAATCCGGGAAACGTTCAGCAGCAGGTCTCGAAAGCGCTGTCGTCCACCTTCGGTGAAAACTTCGGCAAGGGATTGGCTGCGGGCGCCCAGGCGGCGGGTGGTTTGCCTGTGCCTCCGCAGCCGACACCTCAGGCACCGCCGGGACCGCTGGCCGCGCCACCCACTGCACCTGGTTCGACACCGATGTCGGCGGCACCCGCCTCAGCTCCTGGACCGCTGGCGGCGCCGGCCGCGTCCGGAGCTACTGGCGGCACGTCAGCGCCTGTGGGCGGGAGTGCTCCGGCGAGTCCGCTGACACCGTATGGGTCGGTGTTGCCGCCTGCACCGGCTGCGGCTACCGGCGGTGGATCGGCGGCACCGTCGCTTCCTCCGCCTTCGACATCCCCAGCATCTGGCCTCGGCGGGGGAGCGGCTGCGGGTTTCGTTCCCGCAGTGGCCGATCCGGCTCCCAAGCGAGTGAGCCGCGACGTGTCGATGTCGGATTTGGAGTCGGCCCGTGCCGCACTCGCCGACCTCGCAGCAGCGTCGAGTGTCGGATATCCGGTGCTGCACTGGGTCGTGGCGGTGGCGCGGGGAGCGTCGGGGTTGCCCGAGATGTGGGTGGCCACCAACGAGGGCGCTTCCTACATTCCTCAGGACGTGTTCATCCCGCGTGCGATGGTGCTGACGGCCGGCCACGACCCGGCGTTCGACACACGCTGGTTCGGCTGGACCAACCCCGCTGAGACGGTGCTGCGCGCTATCCAAGCCCGAGGCGATGCCGTCTCGGCGATCGCCACCACCTGGCCGCAGGATTCCCACCTCGTCACCGACGCCACCCCAGACGTGGCTGTCGGTGTCGCACCGAGCGGCAATCCGCTTGAGGCGCAAGCATCGAACTTGACGCGGAACCGATCGCACCGGCTGGAGACCATCGAGCCGGCGTTGTTCCAGGATCTGGAGCGCGCCGAAGCTCCCGCGGTCAGCGCTTATCTGCGCCAGGTCATCCAGCAGGCAAGCTTCGACGGTGGTCCCGAGCTGTCGGGAATCGCGCAGTCCATTGCCCGCAGCTTGATTTCGCAGCGGTGGCCGTCAGCAGACGAGTGGGCGGCGCTTCGCAACGAGTATGACGCCCAGCGCTTGATGGCCAGTTCGCAGCGGCCGGGTCTGATCGGTGTCGAGGAACCCGGCCAGTTGCTGGCCTACCAGGCGGAGTATGTCCACTGCCGTCGCCTGGAGACACTGCTGTGCTGCGAAGGTAGCTCGACCGCCGACATCGTCTACGCGGCCGCCGCTGCCGGCGCCCGCCTCGCCTTCAGCACTGTCACCGCTTAGCAGCCAATCGGACTGCCGGCGGGTGTGAGCTTTCCGGTGTGAAAGTCGTTATCCTGCTTACATGGACGCGGCGCAGCACTACCTGTCCGAAATCGATCGCATCTTGGCTGCCGCGTGCGACATCTTCCCGGATGCCACCTCCCCGGCTGTGACGGACGTGTCGACCGCGTCACCGGCCGCCCAGCAGGGACAGGGCACACTTGTCGATGTGACGAACGACCGCTCCACGCGCTACACCGCGTGGACGCATCAGGCCGCCGCCGCAGTGGAGTCCGCCGATCTGGCTGCCGGCGAGGCGGCGAGCACCGCCAGCGACGGTCGCGCCACCGCCCAGGGCATCCGCGACCGGGCCCAAGCGGAGGCCCAAGCCCGCGATGTTGGGTCATCCGCTCCGGAATCGCTTCTGGCGCTGGTCTCCCGCATGGACGACGCGTTGGCGCGGATGCAGACGCATATCTTGACTGTTCAGGATGACCTGTCGGATCGAGCCCAGCGGATGCGTTCTGCTGCTGAGGATCTGAGCGCTGACCCTACCGATCAGCGGTAACCGACTCGGGGGTGGCGGGCTGCCGCCATGACCGTGGTCGGTGACATTGCGGCGTGCGATACGCCGGACTGCTGCTGGTTCACCGCGTGCGATCGTGGCAGCCGCCCTGCACGCGCAGGAGCGCCGACTTCCGCTGCTCGGATCTGCGGCGTTAGGGTGAGTTTCAACCGGTGGAGGAAGCTCAGGGCGTGTCACCGGGTTGTGGGCGGGACGATAGGGCAAGCAGAATTGGGGTGACATAGCTATGCCGAAGTCGTATCTCGGAGCGTACTGGGGACCTCGCCAGCAGAGCGCGGCGGTTTGTGCCGACGTGCTCGCGCGGATGCTCGTGATGCTCAGTGAGACAGACGATTCGCTGTCCGGTTGGCGGGACAAGTCGACGTCGGCCCAGCAGGCATTCGAGGCACCGGTCGTCACGGCGGATCACGACGGGCTGGTGCGGCGGCTGTCGGCGGCCCGCAATCGCCGCGACGACGACGGACAGCCGATCGAGGAGCTCGGTTTCAGTGTCTCGTGGTGGAATGGCGCCGAGAAGACCGCTTCTGCCACCTTGTCTTTCGGCTGTGGCGCGTGGTCGCCGGGCATCTCCAACCGGCTTGTGCTCCAGCTGCCCGATTCCCGCGTCAGGCCAGATCTGTATGCACCGGCCGTGGCGCGCAGCCTCGTGGCTGGCATCGTCGAGCTGCTTGACCCCGATTGGGCGGTGTGGACAAACGCGGGGTTGGCGGACAAGCAGCGAGAACCCGACCAGCAGCTGGACAACGGGGGATACGTCATCGGTGAGCTCGTCGGGCATGCTGCCGGATGGGCCAACTACGTGAGCAGTCACGACTCGGTGACGCTCAACACCACGGCGCTCCCGGAGTCGGCTCGGGTGGAACCGCTCGGGTCGGGAACGCTGGTGCTCCTCGGTGAGGATCCGAAAAACCCTGCACTGCACGATGTTCTGGCGGTCCGCAAAGCGATGGGTTATGCCGTTCCCGCTGGCGACCTGGTTCTGGGAGCCGCGGCCGACTCGGCTGCGGCGCCGGTGACCGCGGCTCAACCGGAAGGCGATGCTACGTCGCGACCGGAACAGGGCGACCGTCCAATAGGTTTGACGCACCCCTGACGTCAGGGCGTCAATCCAATGGGCGCCCCCGAACTGGTCGGGGTTGCTCAGCTCGGCGGTAGATCACGCCGCCGCCTCCAGCAGCCCGACTCGTTTCCGTCATCGAATCTCATTGCAAAATACTATCTTTCGCACGACTGTGTGGGATGGTCACGTTCAGTGGCGGGGTACCGGTGGGTGGCCAGCCGCTCCTGTCATCCGAGCATCACTGCAGGCGGTGAGGCGGTCGACCGGAACTGTCATCGGGATCAGCGTCGTCCCAGTCCACCCGCTCGGGTAAGGGCGTTCGGGGCATCGCGCCGCGGGCGGACGCCTCGAAGCCGGGCTGGGCGCGGGCGGAGTTCCAGTTCGGGTCGGCTCGGTTGGCGCGTGATCGCCGGACGCCCCGGATGATGACCGCAACCACGCCGCCGACGATGAACAGCAGCAGCGCCACTTTGAGGACGATCGCCAGGACGGTGAGCAGCATGACGGCGTCCCGCTCAGGAGCGGGGCCGGTTGGCGTCCGCGGCGATGGCGTCGAATGTCGGCTGCGCTGCTCGCATTCGGTCGGCCGCCCCGCTGGGGGTGGATCCCGGCATCGTTCCTCCCGCACGGCTTGCTTGGTTGCTCGGTTGCTCGCTTCACGATACCCACGTTCCTGGGCGCTGCCGTGCGGGCAATGCGTCTCGGGCCGCGGTCGGTTGACGTGGTTATTGCCGTGGTCGTGGTTGATCCGCTGCCGGTATCGTTGCCTCCAGAGGCCGCCAAACACGCAGGTCCAGGCCACTTAGTCACGCGGGGAGCAGACATGGTGCGGCATGAGCGGCAGGGCAAGCCCGCTGCGAGTCCCATCTACAGGTGCGCCGAGGGTGTGTTGGCTCATGGCGCCGCACATGTGCCGTCGGCCCTTCCGCTTCGAGGCGGAGGCTGACCGTCGTGGGGCTATCAGTCGCCGATATTGATCGGTGGAGTGCCGATTCGGTGCGGGAGGTGTTCTACGCTGCCCGGCAGCGGGTTGCTGCGGTCTACGACGCTGCCGACGGTTTGGGCGGGCTCAATGTGTTCGCCACCTGGGACGGGCGGGCCGCCGAGGCCGCTCGGCAGGCGGTGGGCCGGACCCGCGTCGACCTGGATGCTCATGGCAGCGAAGCGGCGGCGGTGGCCCGGGCCGCGGGTAAGGCCGCCGATGACATTGAATCAATCAAGCGCCGGCTTGATGATCTGCGGGCTGAAGCCGCGCGTCTCGGCATGCAGATCGATGCGGCCGCCAGCACCGTCGTCGCCGGCCCCGGCATCAAGAATCCGATGGAGCTGTTGCTGAAGACCGAGCAGTTGCAGCCGAAGCTCACCGCGATCCTCGCCGACGCGGATGCCGTCGACGCCGAGCTCGCGGCAGCCATCAACTTGGCTGACGGCAAGACACCGATTCCCGGCGGCCCGGCGGCGCCGGCCCCATCTTCGGCGCCGGATACACCGGCGGCCCCGTCCGGCAAACGGCCCACGCTGGAGGACATGCTCACCGGTAAGGGTGGCTCCAGCGATCCGGCCGCGGATCAACAGACCCCGGGCAGTCTGCCGTGGATGCTGGACCAGATGCGCAAGCCGGTGCCGGGGGTGCCGCCGAGACCGATATCGCAGCAGGATATCGACCAGTTCAAAAGCGTTGCCCGTCAAGCGATGCTGCACGACGGAGTACCCGCCGACCAGATCGAGCAACGGCTCGACGCCATGGTGGCTGCGGCGCGTCGGCCCCTACCCAGGTACACGCCACCCAAGCCTGAGCCGTTGCCGCCGCCGGGCTTCGGGGAGGGCTTCGGCGACCGGTGGTTCGACGCCGAGCAGGGTGTGGAAAACCTTCTCGGACAGGGCGGTCCGGGAGCCCCCGGGGTGCTGGAGTCGTGGGAGGGCTTGCTCAAGAGCACGAATGATCAGTTCGCCAACCCGTTCGGGACCGCAGTAGGCGAAGTCAAGGACGCGCTGGATTCGCCGAGTGCCGCGTACTACCTGGGCGGCAAGTCCGCTGATGCCGCGATCGCGGCGCCGGGCTTGATGTTCGGCGGTGAAGGCGCCCTCGCTGCGCGCGGGCTCGGCGACATCGGCCCAGGAGTTCTCGAGAAAGGTGCGGTGGTGTCCCCGCACGCACCGATCGGACTGGACACACCGGGCTCCTACACGTCGTGGGCCGACCAAGCCGCCGCCGACCTCCATCACGCCTTCACGACCGGGGGTCCAACGCCGGAGTTGGCCCGGCAGGTGGCCGATCTTTCCACGCATTATGTGGGCGAGAACCCGGATCGTGTTGTCCTGGGCCGATTCGGCGGCCAGGACGGTGGTTACATCGGCGACGCACGAGGGTTGGGCGGAATTTACTTCGACACCGGCGATCCGGTGTGGGATGCCATCCGTGGCGGGTTAAGCGATGCCGAGTCCAAACCGCTTGTGTGGCAGGTCAATGAGCAGTTTCTGCGAAACCAGATGGAGAGCCACGTCGGGCGCATCGACTACCTTCTCGATCGAAGTGCGTACTCGTCACTGGAGGATATGGCCGAACAACGCTTCGGGTCCTTCTCCTCCATGGAGGTGGAATTCCTCAACAACACCGCTGCAATGTACGGATATCGCCGCATCGGCGATTCCTGGGTATACGAAGGACGATAGACATGGCATCCGAGGTTTCTGCAGAGATTCAGACGATCATCGGACCGGTGTTGGCTGATCGGGGTTTCACCCTTGACGACATCGACGACAGCCCTGACGAAGGCGGCCGACCCAGGCATGTCGTCTACTACCGATCGAATGACTGCAAAATTCAAGTGTATGAGTCAGCGCGCGAGGGCGAAGTCAACTGCATGATTGCTCCATTGGATGCTCCTAACGAGTGGGGCCTGGACTCAAGGAGTTGGCATTTCCTCACTCACTTCGCCCAACGACGCAACCCTCCCTCAGCCGAGTCGCTCAGAGCTATGCGGGCGGAATACGATTCCTACTCCAATCGGCTCGAGTGGCTCCGTGACCGGATCACCAAGTATTACGACGACGCCCACCGGGGGATTCTGGCCAGGCGCGACGAGGGCTACTCGCTGTGATAGTTGTTGCATGCGAGCCGGGATGAACAAGCCATCAGACTTCTCCGCAGAGGTTCACGCTGCCATCGGTCCGCTGCTGACTCAACTCGGCTTCACGCTGGATGAGATTGACGACAGCCCCGACGAAGGAGGCCGAGAGCGGCACATCGTTTACTACCGGTCCAACGACTGCAAAATACAGATCTACAAGTCAAGACGTGAGGGCGAAGTCAACGGCATGATCGCCCCTGCCAACGTTTCCCACGGTTTCGGGCTACGAACCAAACACTGGCAGGACCTGACCACATTCAGCGAAAGGCCCAACGGTCCCGTCGCTGAACTGCTTAAAGCAGCACGAGCGGAATACAACTCGTATGCAAATCCGGTGGAGTGGGTAAGGGACCGCATCGCCAAGTACTACAACGACGCTCACCGGGGAATCCTCGCGAAGTACGCCGACGGCCAGTAGATGCGATGACACCGGCCGCTGGACGCCGGAAGGCTAATCGGCTGAAGCCCTGGGCGATCGAAGGGAGCGCGGTCGAAGGTCAGGGAGGGCCGCCCCGGGTGAACGGCAACGGGCTACCGGCGGGCAGTGTCGCCACCCGGCGCTACCGTCAACCAGTGTCGTCGTACATCATCCGGGTGGCGCTGCGTCGCGCCGACTTCCCGCCGCACCAGCAGGATCTGACCGCGGCGCCGCATCATGCGCAGTGGCGGTTGTCGTGGACGGTGGAGCGAAACGGTCGTTCAGAGGAGCTGCACATGACACACGCAACCGAGGGAGCGGCGTGCCGCCATGCGGGGAATCTCGTCAAGCGGCGCCCGCCGGGCAGAGCCGTTGCCGACGTGTGCGTCGACGACTTAGAGCGGCGGTTGCGGGCGCTGGGCGACGACCGCTGAGTCTCGATCACCAGCCAGGAGGCGGGACATCGACGGTCGCCTTTTGGACTGTGCGGACGCGGGATCACCGTAGTTCTATGTCGGTCGGGTCGTTACGTTGGCTGCATGAGTGGCTCGACGGCGTCGTATGTCCGAGAGGTCGATCGGGCGCTCGGGACGTCGCAGGCGCTGTTCGCGCCCACCGGAGTCCGGGCAGGCGTGGGCACCAACGGGCTGTCCCCGCCCGGCGTGCCGCTTGGGGGAGGCACTCTCTCGTCGGGCGCGTCTTACGTGCGTGACTCGTATCATGCTCTGTCCCAGGGCTTTGACGACCTCAACGAGGAGACCGACGCGACCGGGTCGCGCGGTCAGCGCGATGTCTCCGAGGGTCATGCGACCGCATCCGCGGTGCGCGGAGTGGCCCGTTCACAGGCCGCGGCCATCGCCCCCGCGACTAGCTCACCGGCCGGTGTGCACGCCCTCGTCTCCGCGATGGACGACAAGCTGGCCGCGATGCAACGTCAGATCGACACCACCCAGGCGCAGAACCGACTGTTGGCGTTGCGGTTACGTCAGGTCGCCGCCGCGTTCCGGATGGCCGGCATGTCCGGTGGCGGATCTCCGCTGAGCTTCGGCGGATCCGGCCCTGGCGGCGGGGGCCTGCCCACTCTCGGTGGTATTCCTGCTCTTGCATCCGTGACGAGTCCTGCGCGACAAGGGTTGTCATTCCCTTCAGGTCGCGACGACCGCGCGACGCTCACCCAGATGTTCGGCCACGACGGCCGCGGCAGCGACGCCGCCGAACAAGCCGTCGCCTACGCCAAGACCAGGCTCGGTCTGCCGTACATCTGGGGCGCCTCCGGCCCGAGCGCCTACGACTGCTCGGGCCTGGTGCAGGACTCCTACAAGCACGCCGGGATCACGCTGCCGCGCACCACCTACGACCTCATTCACGCGGGAAGCCCGGTCAGCCGCGGCGACGTTCGCGCGGGCGACCTGGTGTTGTCGAACTTCTCGGCTCCCGGTGTGCCCGAGCATGTGCAGCTGGCGGTGTCCCCGACGATGGTGATCGAGGCGCCCACCCCCGGCGGCCATGTCCAGTTCTCGAGCATCCCGTCCGGGACGGTGGTGGTGCGCCGTGTGACCGAGTGATCACGTGATCGAGTGATCCGGTGCCGACGGGGTGTTCTGCGACGGAAACCTCACCCGTATGTGGCGGCGCCGCCACGATCCTCGGCGTAACCGGAGTCGTGCCGCGAAATCCGTCGCGTCCGTAAGTTTCGTTATGGTCCAGCAACGAAATTTACGTTGCCGAAGGCAGAGTGCAATCTTTGCTGTGAAGGGTGTGACTTCTGTGGTATGGCGGTAGCCGAGTTTGCCTCTTCAGGAAGAAATTCGCCACAATGATCCGTAGGCTGAGCCAAATTGGCGTAGTTGAGGGTGCTCAACTCACGTTAAGTTTGACGCAGTGACCCGAACGCCGTGTTTGCGCACGGCAGCTATTGACGGTTGCGCAGATAACAGAGTCCTGCGCAGTTCGGTCGGCCTGGGTCCTCGGTTTGTGGGTCGAAAGGGACGGCGGGGCGTTGGCAGAGCACGGGTCGGGAGGCGTGGACGTGGAGCGGCGGCGCCGTTTCGGTCGCGGCCTCGGCTTGGCGACGCGCACCCAGGTCACCGCGCATGCGTTCATGGCCCGCCGCGCCGAACTCGGCTTGACCCGCCGCCGGGTGCGGATGGAGTCCGAGCCGGGCCGCCGCCAAAGCATGGCGATCCTCGCCTCGATCACCCTGACCGCGGTGATCTGCCTGGGCGCGTTGTTCTGGTCGTTTCTGCGCCCGGCCGGCTCGGCCGGGGACTCGGCCATCATCGCCGACCAAACCTCCGGCGCCCTCTACGTCAAGGTGGGCACCACGTTGTATCCGGCGCTGAACCTGGCCTCGGCCCGGCTGATCGCCGGGCAGCCGGCCAACCCGGTTCGGGTGCGGCGCAGCGAGATCGACGCCATGCCGCGCGGGGCGATGGTCGGCATCCCAGGTGCCCCGTCGGATCTGACCGCCACCTCCCCGGCGAGTTCGTCGTGGCTGGTGTGCGACGCGGTCACCAAGGCCTTCGGCGCCGGGGCACCCGAACCGGCCACCACCACCGTCATCGACGGCCAGCCCGCGCTGACCGACCGCCGGCGCACCCTGGGCGCCAGTGATGCGGTCCTGCTGCGCTACGCCGACGAGGTGTGGCTGATCCGCGACGGCCGCCGCTCGAAAGTTGATCCCACCCAGCGGCCGGTGCTGCTGGCTCTCGGGGTGCCCGACGAGGCGCTGGCCGTCGCCCGGCCGATGAGCCGCGGGCTGTTCGACGCGGTCCCGGTCGGCCCGGCGCTGACGGTGCCGGTCATCCCGAATGTTGGTGCCCCGGCGGGCTTTCCGAACGCACCGGGCCCAATCGGCACGGTGATCTCCACCCCGCAGGTCGGCGGGCAGACCACCTATTCGGTGGTGCTGGGTGCCGGGGTGCAGCAGGTGTCACCGATCGTGGCGCAGATCCTGAGCAATGCCAGCGGCACTGGGGCGCCGATCCCGGTGGTGGCCGGCTCGGCGCTGGCGGCGATGCCCGCGGTCAACACGGTGGACCTGTCGGTGTATCCGGATGCGCCGCTGCAGCTGGTCGACACCCAGGCCAACCCGGCGACCTGCTTCTGGTGGCAGCGCGGCGACGGCGAGGCCAAGGCGGTCACCGCGATCGTGTCGGGCCCGACGATCCCGGTCCCGACCGACAAGGCCGGCGCGGCGGTGCAGATGGTCAAGGCCGACAAGACCAGCGTGCAGGCCGACCAGGTGTACTTCGGGCCCGGCTACGCCAATTACGTTGTGCTGACCGGCAACAGCCCGACCGCGGCCACCCAGGAGAGCCTGTGGTGGGTCTCGGAGTCCGGGGTGCGGTTCGGGGTGGCCCGTGATCAGGACACCCTGCGGGCGCTGGGCTTCGCCAGTCCGCCCAAACCGGCGCCGTGGGCGGTGCTGCGGCTTCTGGCCGGCGGCCCGATGCTGTCGAAAACCGATGCGCTGGTCCGCCACGACACCCTGCCGGTCGACGTCAATGTCGCCAGTTTGGAGCAACCGAAATGAAACTGGGATTCGCCCGCAGCGCGCCGGGCTCGGTCACACCGCCGGCAGAGATCCGACCGGAGGCGATCGCCCTGCCGACATCGCTGAAAGTGCCGCCGCCGGAAGGCAAACCGTGGTGGATCGTGGTGGTCGGCATCGGCATCGTCGGCATCGTCATCGGCATGGTGGTGGTGTCGTTCGCGTCCGGGGCGCGTACCTTCAACGGCGCCTATTCGATCTTCCCGATCATGATCGTGTTCGGCGTGGTGTCGATGCTGTTCGGTGGGCGCTTCGGCGGCGGGGGCGGCCAGCAGATGTCGCGCGGCAAGCTCGACGCGTTGCGTGCCCGGTTCCTGCTGGTTCTCGATGAGCTCCGCGAACGGGTCGGCTCAGCTGCCGACGCCCTGGATGCCAATTACCGCTGGTATCACCCGCCGGTGCACACCCTGGAAGCCGCGTTGGGCGGGCCGCGGATGTGGGAGCGCAGCCCGGCCGGGCGGGATTCGTGGTTCGGGGTGGCCCGCGTCGGGGTGGGGATGACCGCCCTGACCGAGGCCGAGGCGGTGTCGTTCTCCGAGCCGCAGGACATGCCCACCGACATCGAGCTGGAACCGGCGACCGGCAAGGCGCTGCAGGAGTTCGTCCGCTACCAGAGCGTGGCCTACCGTACCCCGGCGCTGATCTCGCTGCTGGTCGAACCCGGCTACCGCCTCGACGGGGACCGGGAGGCGGCGCTGGGGCTGCTGCGGGCGCTGCTGTGCCAGCTGGTGTTCGCCCACGGCCCCGATCACCTGAAGGTGATGGTGGTGACCGACGATGCGGCGCAATGGGATTGGGTCAAGTGGCTGCCGCATGCCGGGGATGAGCGCGCCGAGGACGCCGCCGGGCCGTTGCGGATGGTGTACTGCTCGGTGGCGGAGTTCGCCGAGGCGCAGTTCACCGAGGTGATCCGCGGCCGGGATGCGTTCCGGCCCCGGCACGCCGCGGTGCGCGAGACGATCGCGCCGCTGCCGCACACGGTGGTGATCAGCGATATCGACGACACCGGCTGGTTTTCGGTGATCGGGCAGGCCGGGGTGGAGGGTGTGACGTTCTTCGACCTGCGCGGGTCGGTGCCGGCCTGCCGCGGCGGCGCCCGCGAGCTGCGGGTCGGCGCCGGCGCGGTGGTCGAGGCGGTGCCGCGTGACGGGCACACCTGGGCGGCGTATGAGGAGGACGGGCTGGCGTTCTTCGCCCTGGCCGATCAGCTGTCGCGGGCCGACGCCGAACGGTTCGCGATGCAGATGGCCCGGTTCCGGCTGGCCGAGGCCTACGACCTCGGTGACGGCGACGGTATCGACCACTCCCGCCCGCGGGACATCCTGTCGTTCTACGGCATCGAGGACGCGGCCCGCATCGACTTCGCCGCACTGTGGGGTCCGCGGGCGGACATCAATTCCCCGGAGCGGCTGCGGTTTCCGTTCGGCAACCGCACCGACACCGGTGAGCTGGTGATGCTGGATCTTAAGGACATGAACAACGGCGGCGACGGTCCGCACGGGGTGATGAGCGGCACCACCGGTTCGGGCAAGACGACCGCGCTGCGCACCGTGATCGAGGCGATCATGCTGGGCCACCCGCCGCAGAACGTGCAGATGGTGCTGGCTGACTGCAAGGGCGGGGCGGGGGTCAAGCCGTTCGAGGGCACCCCGCACGTGGCGCATGTGATCACCGACCTGGAGTCCGATCAGGGCGGCCTGATGGACCGGTTCATCGATGCGATGTGGGGGAGATCGCCCGGCGCAAGGAGATCTGCAACGCCGCCGGCGCCGATGACGCCGAGGACTACAACGCGATCGCCGCCCGCGAGGCCCGCGCCGGGCGCTACCTGCCGCCGCTGCCGGCGTTGATCGTGGTGATCGACGAGTTCAAGGAGCTGTTCCGGATCAAGGCCAACGCCCATGAGGTGCTCGATCAGATTGGCCGGCAGGGCCGTTCGTATTGGGTGCATCTGCTGATGGCCTCCCAGGACATCGACACCCGCGCCGAGAAGCTGCTGGAGAACGTCGGTTATCGGCTGGTGTTGCGGGCCAACACCGCCGCCTCGGCGGCCGCGGCCGGGGTGCCGGCGGCGGTGAACCTGCCCCGCGAGGTCGGCATCGGCTACATGCGGCTGGGCACCGCGGAGAAGTTGACGAAGTTCAAGACCGAATCGTTGTGGCGGGATTACCGCAAGCCGGGGGTGGCCGCCGAGGAGGAGGTCAGTGTCTCGGCGCTGGGGCTGGATTACCTGGAGCCGCAACTGTTCACCACCGCACTGGCCCCGCTGCCGCCACGCGCCGAGGACGCGGCCGCACCGGTGCAGCCGGTCACGGAGGTCGCCGCCGAGGACGACGAGGACGGGGTGCTGGACCGGCCCAAGGTCGGCAAGGTGATCATCGATCAGTTGCGCCGCATCGACTTCGAGCCGTACCGGCTGTGGCGCCCGCCGCTGGACGCCCCCCGCCCGGTCGACGACGTGGTGGAGATGTATCTGGGCCGGCCGTGGGACGCCCAGTACGCCGCGAACCCGAATCTTGTTCTGCCGGTGGGCATTATCGACCGCCCCTACAAGCACGATCAGCAGCCGTTGCTGGTCGACGCCGCCGGGGAGGGCTCCAACCTGCTGGTGATCGGCGGCACGAAGTCGGGCAAGACCACCACCTTGCAGTCGCTGATCTGCGCGGCGGCGATGACCCACACCCCCGAGCAGGTGCAGTTCTATTGCCTGGCGCTGTCATCGCCGGCGCTGGGCACCGTCGCCGGGCTGCCGCACGTCGGCGGGGTGGCCTACGCCCTGGACGAGGACGGCATCCGGCGCACGGTGGCCGAGCTGCTGGAGCTGCTGCAGAAGCGCCAACGCAGCTTCCCGGCGTGCGGGGTGACCTCGGTGGAGGGATTCCGGCTGCGCAAGTTCGCCGGCAAGCCCGGCGCGGTCCCCGACGACCCGTTCGGCGATGTGTTCCTGGTGGTCGACAACTACAAGGCGCTGACCGACCCGGTGTCGACGATCCGCTCCAAGGATCAGATCGCCGATCAGATCAACAAACTCATCGCCGACGGGCGCAGCTTCGGCATCCACGTGATCGCCTCGGTGCTCAAGGAGAACAACCTGCCGCCCGGGGTCCGCACCGCCTTCGCCCAGCGCATCGAACTCAAGCTCGCCGCCCCGGAGGACGCCCGCGACGTCAAACCGTCGATGGCGGCGAAGGTGCCGACGAACCGGCCCGGCCGCGGCATGGTGCCGCAGAACTATCCCCGCGAGGGTGCGGACCCGGTGGGCCTGCACACGATGATGGCGCGCCCGGCCCTGCGGGACACCGACGCCGCGACGTTCGACTCGGCCAGCGTGATCGAGGCGGTCGCCCGGGTGGCGGCCGGCTACCGGCCCGCCCCGGCGGTACGCCGGCTGCCCGACCGGGTGGAGCTGGCGGCGCTGCGGGACACCGCGCGCCGCACCGGCCACGAGGGCATGGTGTGGGCGCTGGACGAGTTCACCGCCCCGGTGGGCCTGTCGGGCGCCGAGTCGCCGTACCTGATCGTCACCGGCGCGGATGACTGTGGGCGCACCACGGTGTGCGCGGCGGTCATGGCCGAGATCGCCCGGGTGTACGCGCCGGGCTCCTCGCGCGCGGTCGCCGCCGGCGGCGATCGGCGGCCGCCGGCGCAGGTGTGGCTGGTCGACCCGTCGCGGGAGCTGCTGCGGGTGCTCGGCGACGACTATTTGGAGCGCTTCGCCTACGCCGCCGACGGGGTGCGGCAGATGATGGCCGACCTGGTCACGGTGCTGGCCGCCCGGGCGCCGAAGGCGGGGCTGTCGGTGGAGGAAAGCCTGGCGCACCGCTGGGAGGGCCCGGAGATCTTCCTGATCGTCGACGACGCCGACCGGCTGCCGCCCGGGTTGGATTCGCCGCTGGAGGCGCGGGTGCCCGGGGCGAGCACCGCGGCGATGGTCAGCGCCGCCGCCGACGTCGGTCTGCGCATCATCTACACCCGCCGCTTCGGCGGCTGGGCGGGCGCCTACCGGGCCGATCCGCTGGTGTCGGCGATGCTGCAGGCAAACGCGCCGCTGCTGGTGATGGACTCCGACGCCGACGCCGGATTCATCCGCGGCCGGTTCAAGGGCCACCCGATGCCCCCGGGCCGCGGCTATCTGCTCACCAGTGCCGAATCCGGCCGGTATGTGCAGGTCGCGGCGGCCGCGGCGGGCGCTGCAGGGGATCGCTCGGGCGGCTGAAATTGGTGTCAGGTGCGGGCCGAAAGCCTGCTTAGGATCGAAGAAACCACGTGTTTGGGAGGCAGGAAATGTTCGTTTCGACAGAGCCCGCAGCAATGGCCGCCGCGGCCAGCGGACTGATGGGGATCGGCACCACGGTGACCGCCGGCAACGCCGCCGCGGCGGCCCCGACGACCGGGGTGATCCCGCCGGGGCTGGAGGAAACCTCAGCGATGATGGCGGCGGCGTTCGGCACCCACGGGGCGCTGTATCAGGCCGTGTCGGCGATGGCGACCGCGTTCCACCAGATGATGGTGGCGAACCTGACCGCCAACGCCGGCACCTACGAGGCGGTCGACGCCGCGGGCGCGATCGCCGCGCTGTAACAGGCCGAAGCCATGACGTTTCCCGCGACCGGCGCCCTGGACTACGGCGTGCTGCCCCCGGAGATCAACTCCGGGCGGATCTGGGCCGGGCCCGGGTCGGCGTCGCTGCAGGCCTCGGCGGTGGCGTGGCAGGAACTGGCCGCCCAGCTCGGGTCGTCGACGGCGGCGTTCCAGGCGGTCCTCGAGGCGCTGACCGGCACCGCCTGGCTGGGTCCGTCGTCGATGTCGATGGCGGCCTCGGCGGCGCCGTACATGGTGTGGATGATGGCCACGGCCGCCCAGTGCGAGCAGGCCGCCGCGGCGGCGGCGCAGGCGGCGATGGCGTTCGAGGCCGCCCACGCCGGGGTGGTGCCCCCGCCGCTGATCGAGGCCAACCGCAACCTGCTGATCACCCTGGTCAACACCAACTTCATGGGGGTCAACACCGGGGCGATCGCGGCGACCGAAGGCGAGTACGACCACATGTGGGGCCAGGACGCCACGGTGATGTACGGCTATTCCGCCGACGCGGCGGGCCTGACCGGCACGCTGGTGCCGTTCGTGCCGCCGGCGCCGATGACCGACCCGAGCGGGCTGGCCAGCCAGGCGGCGTCGGTGGCTCAGGCCAGCGGACAGGCCGCCGGGCAGGCCGGTCAGCATGCCGCCGAGGCGACGCAGAACGCGGCGATGCCGGCCGGGATGGACGCCCAGTCGATGGTGTCGATGGCTCCGCAGCTGATGGGGATGTTCCCGCAGATGCTGCAGAGCCTGGCCCAGCCGGCGCTGCAGGGGTTCTCGGCGCCGCTGCAGAGCATGGGCCAGTTCCAGTCGCTGCTGAGCCCGTTCATGTCGATGGTCTCCAACCCGGGCATGCTCGGCGGCCTGAACGCCGCCGGGGCGGCCGGTCCGGGAGCCGCGCTCAGCGGGTTAGGGGCCGGGCTGTCCGGCCTGAGTGGCGGCGGCGGTGGCGGGCTGGGGGCGATCTCGGCCGGCATGGGCGGGGCGGGGCGCCTCGGCGGGTTGTCGGTGCCGGCGACGTGGGCGGCCAGCGCCCAGCAGTCCGGCAGCGGCACCGCGGTGCTCACCACCGCGAGCGCGCCGGCGACCGCTGCTCCGGCGGCGGCGTCCGGCGGGGGTGCCTCCGGGATGGCGCCGATGGGCGCGCTGGGCGGGCGGGAGTCCGGCGACTCGGCGTCCGGGCCCCGCTACGGCACCCCGATCCGGGTGCTGCCGAGGCCACGATGATGCGGACGAAGGGGGCCGGAATTTCCACGCCGATCAGCCGATGACCGTGGCAGTAGCACGCACCGGTGCCGATACTGCATAACGCGGACAGCAAATCGAAATACACCGTTAGAACAAGTGAGGAGCAACTCCGATGAGTTTGATGACCGATCCCGATGAAATGCGCAATTACGCGCAGCGTTTCCACGGCCACGCCGACGCGATCGACCAGGAGTCGAAGGTGGCCTGGGCCTCGGCCCAGAACATTGCGGGTGCGGGCTGGGACGGCCTGGCCATGAAGGCCTCGCACGACACCATGGGCGAGCTGATGCAGGCGTTCCGCAACATCCACGACCAGATGCAGTTCGTGTCGACGAACCTGTCGACCAGCGCGGATCACTACCACGACCAGGAAGTCGCCGGACAGAACGTCCTCGGCGGCGGCGCCCCGCACATCAGTTCGCTGTAAGCCACCTTCACAAAACCCAAGGAGAAGAACGATGGCCAAGATCGAATGGAATTACGGCGACGTCGACCAGCACGCCGCCACCCTGCGCGCCCAGGCCGGCGCCATGGAAGGCCTCTATAACCAGATCCGCAGCGATGTCGATGCGTGCGCGGACTTCTGGGGCGGCGCGGGCAGCAGCGGCTACGCCAACTTCGTCACCGACCTGAACCGCAACTTCTCGGTGGTGTTCGAGGCGCTCAACGATCACGGCGCCAAGATCACCAACGCCCGCGGGCAGGTCGAGGACGCCGACAATGCGGTCGGCAAGAGCTGGATGGGCGTCTAGCCCCACCGGGGTGGACGACGCGGTGGTGGCGGCGCCTTGCGGCTGCGCGGGCGCCGCCACCGGCCGCGCGAGTGAAGGAGGGATGCGATGACTTCGGTGGATTCGACGCTGGGCGACGTCACGGTCAACTTGGACGGCTTGTGGCTGCTGCAGGCGCTGCAGGGCATCCCGGCGCTGCCCGCGGAATTGCGGGCCCGGCCCTACGGGGCGGCACGCAGCGATGACTGGCTGCCCCAGCATCCCGGCATGGACGCGTTGCGCGACGCCGGCCTGGTCGGCGGTGACGGCCAGGTGGTGGCGCCGTTGGCACGCCGGCTGGCGACGCTGGCCGCCCCGGACGTCGAGGTGGCGATGCTGATTTCGCGTGGCCCGATGACCTGGGGGATCCCCGATCTGGCGGATCCGAGCACCTGGCGGGCGGTGCCTGAGGATCAGCTGCGGGTGGTGCTGGCCCGCCGTGACGGGCGCTGGGTGTCGGCGGCCCGGTCGGGCACCGACGTCACCATCGACGACGTGGCCGCCGACCCCGGGGTGGGCGGCGCGGACTGGCTGGCCGTAATGCTGCTGGGGCTGCTCGACAGCGCGCACGTCGCGGCGCCGTCGCGGATGACCCCGCTGAACCTGCCGCTGGATCAGGTGTTGTCGGTGGCGGCGGCGCGCGCCGACGGCTCCGGAGCCGACCCGGGCCGCGACGCCGGGCTGCGTGAGCTGGGGGTGCGCGGGCCGGCGCTGGCCGAGCTGGCGGAGCTGATGGACGACCCGGCCGCCGAGGCGGTCGTCTACGCCCGCGCCCACGTCGACGCCGCGGTGCATACCTCGGTCTGCACGCTGGACGTGCGCAGCACCGCGGCCGGTCGGGTGGCGCTGTACCGGCTGGCGGCGGTGCGTGGTTCGGCTCAGGACTGGATGTCGATCGCGCCGGCGACGGTGGGCCAAGTCGAGCAGGGCCTCAAAGCCGTGCTGTCGAGTCTGGACATCCGCTCCTGGGAGCACCACCGGCGTTTCTAATGCAGCAAATATGACCAGCCGCCAAAAATTTCGTGTCAGCTACCTGATTGAGGGTGTTTAGAATTCCTATAACACCCGTCGTGAGAAAGTGAAGTGTTCCATGGATCCGCAGTTCGCGAGCCGCTACCTCGAGCCGCAACAGGCCCCCCGGGAACCCGCCGCCAGCCAGCCCGACGCCGAGCCGGTGAGCGAACCGGCTGGCCCCCCGACCCCGGACATCAGCGAACCCGGTGTCGGCTTCCCCAGCGCGGAGGAACGCACCACTTCGGTGTTGCCGCCGGTGCGCGACCCGGACACCGGGGCGGTCGACCCGGAGGCGGGCACCACCCCGGTGCCGCCGTGGACGCCGACGCCGCGGCACGCCACCCCCGCCACCGAGATCGGGGCTGCGGTGCTGCCGCCGCGTCCGGAGGGCGGCGAGCTCTACCGCGGCGGGGTGCGACCGCTGCAGCCGGCCGGTGAACCGGCTGGCCCGCCCGCGCGGGAGCCGGCGGCCGCACCGACCTGGTCTGCGCCCACCAACGGGGCGCACCGGGGGGCCGGGGACTATCCGCGCGCCGACACCGGCCAGCCGCACGCCGGTGCCGCGGGCGGCTACCGCGCGAGTGGGCCGGCGACCGGTCCGCAGCAGCCGGCGGTCGGCAACGCGATGGTGTGGCCGGCCGCCCACGGCGGCGGCCCGGCGGCGGCGTCGAGCTGGCAGGCCCAGGCCGCGACCGGGCATCTGCGGGTCGACGACCTGGTGAAGACCCGCAAGGTGCCGCCCGAGATGGGCTGGCGCAAGGCGGTGTATGTGGCGTCCGGGCATCTGGTCAACCTGGGTGCCGGGCCGGCCGAGCAGGCGCTGCGCGACCAGATCGCGCTGATCGGTTCCAACATTCCCGGCAACTATCAGATCGGGGTCATCTCCGCCAAGGGCGGCGTCGGTAAGTCGCGGGTGGCCGCCGGGATCGGCACCGTCTATGGGCTGTACCGCACCGAGCCGGTGATCGCCGTGGACGCCAACCCCACCTACGGCAACCTGGGCCGGCTGATCGATCCGTCGGCGACGGCGTCGACCCGGGAGTTCCTCGCCGACCCCGGGCTGGTCAGTTATCCGAAGGCCCGCAGCTACACCGGGAAAAACCCGCAGGGCCTGGAGGTGCTGGCCGGTAACCAGAATGTGGCCAACCCGCTGGCACTGACCGAGGACATGTTCGGTGACACGCTGGCGCGCACCCGCCGGTTCTATCAGCTGTCGATCATCGACTCCGGGCCGCAGATCGAGCACCGGGTGATGAAGGGGGTGCTCGAGCACGTCGACGCGCTGGTCATCGTCGGCACGATGAACTTCGACGGCGCCGCCGCCGCCGAGACCACCCTGGACTGGCTGGATGCCCGTAACCAGCACGATTTGTTGCGCCGCTCGGTGGTGGTGCTCAACGACGTGTACCGCAGCGCCGATAAGGAGTTCGCCACCTCGGTGCGTAACTCGCTGGGCCCGCGGGTCGGGGCGGTGACCACGATCCCGTGGGATGCGCACCTGCGGGATTCGGCGGTGCTGGACTTCGAGGCGCTGCGCCGGCCCACCCAGCGGGCCTACATCGCGCTGGCGGCGTGGCTGGCCCAGGGCTTCGCCACCGCAGGCGGCGGTGTGCGGTGACCGCGCTGTCCCAGCGCGCCGAGCCGGTGGCCGCCGCCGACGACACCCGGGCGGCGCATCGGGTGCTGGTCGGGGTGATGGCCGCCGACGTGCTGATCGGGGTGCGGGTGGATGCCGTCGCCCCGGTGGGCATGCAGATCAGCGCACTGGTCGATCTGGTCAACGCCCGCCTCGCCGACGTGGGGGCGCCGCGGCTGACCCCGGCGGCGGATCCGAGCCGCCGCGGCCGGTGGGGGCTGTGCTGGGTGGACGGCACGGCCCTGCGTACCAACCGGTCGCTGGCCGATCAGGGGGTGGTGGACGGCACCCGGTTGTGGCTGCGGTTCCTCGATGACACCGAATCCCGGGTTCCGGTCATCGAACATGTCACCAGCGCGATCCCGGCCGTTCTGAGCAAGCACTGGCAGCCGGTGAGCGCGGGGTGGGCCGCCCAGGTCGGGGTGGCGATGGTCGCGGCGGCGGTCGCCGCCACGGTGGGGCTGCTGCTCGCGTGGCGCTACGCCCATCCGGGCTGGATCCCGGCGGCGGTCGCGGCCGCGGTGGCGGTGCTGGTGCTGGGTGCGGCGGCGGTGGCCGGGTTGCGGTCCGGGCCGATCCGCCGGGTCGTCACCGATGTGCTGACCTTGACCGGGGCGGGTGCGGCGGCGGTGGCCGCCGCCCTGGTGGTGCCCGGTCCGCTGGGTGCCCCGCACGCCGCCCTCGGTGCGGCGGTGCTGCTGGCCGCCGCCCTGCTGATCGTCCGGTTCACCGGTCGCCACCTCGCGCTGGGGACCGCGGTGGTGGTGCTGGCCGGCACCGTGCTGGTCGCCGGCACGGTGCGGATGCTGCTGCTGACCTCGGCGGTGACGCTGCTGACCTGTGTGCTGCTGGCGGTGGTGGTGGGGTTGAAGGTCACCCCGTCGCTGGCACGACAGGCCGCCCGGATCCGGTTGCCGGTGTTCCCGTCGGCCTCCGGGCGCTGGATCTTCGAGACCCGCCCGGATCTGCCGAGCGCGGTGGTCGTCGCCGGCGGGGAGCATCCGCAGCTGGAGGGCCCGGAGTCGGTGCGCGACGTGGTGGTGGCCACCGACCGGGCGCATGCGCTGATCACCGGGCTGCTGGCGGGTTTCGGTGTGCTGCTGGTGATCTGCGGGGCGTGGCTGTGCGATCCGCGAATGGATCGGCGCTGGTTGCCGCTGGTGCTGGTCGGGGTGCTGGCCGGGGCGGCGCTGTTGCACGCCCGCTCCTACACCGACCGGCGGCAGTCGACGATCCTGGCCGCCGCCGCGGTGGCGACCGCGGTCGTGGTGCCGCTGCGCTACGCGGTCGGTCTCGACACGCTGCCGGCGCTGCTGGTGGGGTGCACGGTGATGCTGCTGGTGCCGGCGGCCGGGCTGGTGGCGGCGGTGGTGGTGCCCAACACCATCTACAACCCGCTGCTGCGTCAGCTGGTGGAGTGGGCGGAGTACGCGCTGCTGCTGGCGGTGTTCCCGCTGGGCTTCTGGCTGATGGACGTGTTCGCTGCGATCCGGTACCGATGATGAACGGGCACAGAGCTTTACAGGCGGCCGCGGTGTCGGCGGTGGCGGTGCTGGTCGCGGTGTCCGGGCTGTGCGGGGCGCCACGCGCCGCGGCGATCGACCCGCCCAGCATCGACCCGACCGCGGTCCCGCCGGACGGCCCGCCGGGCCCCGCGCAGCCGATGCGTCAGGGTGCCTACTGCACCCGGGTGGCCACCCTGCCGGACACCGACTACCGGGTGCAGCCCAAGTACGCCGACATGCTGAACCTGGCCGAGGCGTGGAAGTTCGGCCGAGGCGCCGGGGTGAGTGTGGCGGTGATCGACACCGGCGTCAGCCCGCATCCGCGGCTGCCCAACCTGATCGGCGGCGGTGATTATGTGATGGACGGCGGAGACGGCCTGGACGACTGCGATGCGCACGGCACCTGGGTGGCCTCGCTGATCGCCGCCGAACCGGCCGACGGGAAAACCCCGCTGCCGCCGCCACGTTCGACCCGGCGCCCCGACACCGTGCCGACCAGCGAGGCACCCCCGCCGCCCCCGCCGCCACCGACCCCGACGACGGTGATCGTGCAGGTGCCGGCCCCGCCTCCGCCGCCCCCGCCGCCGCCGGAGGACGCCCCGGCCGCCTGGTCGGGAGGCGGTCAGCACGGGCCGACGGTGACCACGGTCGGCCATCACGAGGTGCTGCCGGCCGCGCCGGGGGACATCCCCGCGCCGCCGCCCGGTCCGCCGCCGGCGCCGGCGCCGGTCATCCCGCCGGCCGACGGGTTCGCCGGGGTGGCCCCGGACGTGACGCTGATCGCGATCCGGCAGAGCTCGCGGGCGTTCTCCCCGAAAGACGCTTACGGCGATCAGGATCCGGTGACCCGGCGCAAGGCCGGGGACATCGCGACGATGGCCCGGGCGATCGTGCACGCGGCGAACATGGGCGCCAAGATCATCAACATTTCCGAGGTGTCGTGCATGAGCGCGCTGAACATGGTCGATCAGCGGGCGCTGGGCGCGGCGATCCACTACGCCGCCGTGGACAAGGACGCGGTGATCGTGGCCGCCGCCGGTAACAGCGGCGACGCCGGGGCCAGCGACTGCAAGCAGAACCCGATCTATAACCCGTTGACTCCCAACGATCCCCGGGACTGGGCGGGGGTGAACACGGTGGTGACCCCGGCGTGGTTCTCCGACTATGTGCTCACGGTGGGGGCGGTCGATTCGGCCGGGGCGCCGTTGACCGATCTGTCGCTGGCCGGGCCGTGGGTGTCGATCGCCGCGCCGGGCACCGACGTGGTGAGCCTGTCGCCACGCGACGACGGCCTGATCAACGCCTCGGAAGGTCCGAACAATCAGATGGTGGCCCCGGCGGGCACGTCGTTCTCGGCGGCGATCGTCTCCGGGGTGGCCGCACTGGTGCGGGCGAAGTACCCGCAACTGACCGCCCATCAGGTCATCACCCGGCTGATCGCCACCGCCCGCCCGCCGGCGCGCGGGGTGGACAACCAGGTCGGCCACGGCGTCGTCGACCCGGTCGCCGCCCTGACCTACGATGTGCCGGCGGGTGAACCGCTTCCGCCGCAGCACCTTTCGACACCGCTGGTGTTACCCCCGCCGCCGGTGGGCCGGGACATGACCCCGGTGTGGGTGGCCCTGGGCGGGGTCGGCGCGGTGGCGCTGCTGTGTGGGGTGACCGTCGGGTTGGCGGCGCTGGTGCGGGGGAGGAGTTCGTAGACGATGCGGGCGATGTTTCCGGTCGGGGTGGCTACCGGGTGGGCGCGAGTGCTGACCGCGTTCGTTGTAGTGGTGGCGCTGCTGTGGGCGGGCACTCACGTTCCCGTGACCGCCGGGCAGTGGATCGCGTTGACGCTCTGCGTGATTGCGGTGGTGGCGCTGCTGGTGACCTGGCGCGGTGTCGCGCTGGGGGGTTGGTGGTGCGGGCGCTGCGCCGCCGGGAGGTGGCGCCGGCGGCCGCCGCCGCCGATCACCGGCTGCGGTACACCGACACCCACGTCGGGCTGCGCGCGGTCGGTGACGAGCTGATCGCGGTGGTGGCCGTCGACGGCCCCGCGCACGTCCCGTCGGTGTTCGACCAACATCGGGTGCAGTCCGCGGCCAGCCTGCCGATCGCGGTGATCGCCGATG
>CP192588.1:0-24468 GCA_050632215.1 Mycolicibacterium psychrotolerans | reverse complement strand
TGCTAGCTCTTCTGTGGATGGGGCTGTCGGTAGTTGGTTCAATCTCGATTGAGCTTCGTTGATTTGCGATGTGAGTCGTTCGAGGTCGGTGAGGAGTTCGCGCAGTTTTGTGGCTGGCTGTTGACAGGTGTCCTGTAGGCGGGCGAAGGCGGCGCGATCGTTTTCGTCGAATGTCGCTTGCAGCCGGCGGGCGTACGGCGTGACGATGGTCGCGCCGTCGGAGTCTGTGCTCGTTCCAGTCTGGCGTCGGTCTTGCCGGCCGGCTATGCAGTCGGCGATGCGCAGCAGGGGGCCGTAGGAGCGGGTATGGGTGACCCGGCGGGTGGTTCGTTGCGGCCGTCTCGACAAGCTCGTGATCTTCATAACCAATAGAGATACGCGTGGCACCATGGGGTCCATTGCCGCGAGGCAATGGCACTTCTCAGGGGCGTGGAAGTGTCGCGACTTATGAAATGGTTCCGTTTCAGGTCGCCGTTGTCGGGCGACATTCCCGTCGATACACGGCGGGTGAATCTCACTGAGTTGGGTCATTCGTCAGAGACGTTGACGTCTCGTATCGACTGGCCGGATACCTACCGGTCGTTAGACCCGACGTTCGCCACCGGCCACCTCGACGAGGACGCTGTCATTGGGCACGTGCTTGCCATGGTTGATGCTGTAGCGCCCTACGCCGACGAGTTCACTGCCGACGCGCTCAACGGCTGGCTTAATGCGCATCTACCGGGGTGGTCGACACGCACTGACTACGAGACGAACCGCCGCTTGGATGTCCAGCGCACACTGATCGCTGAAATCACCCAGAACTACGCGGTGGTCACCGCGCGCATCAGTCATCAGCGCGCCTTGGTAGCCGAACTCGAGGCGGTGATCCGAGCTGCTGACCAAGTATTGGCCGGTCATGCTGACACCCTGTTCGATCCCGCGGGTGCCGAACGATCCGCGGAACCGCCGTCGGTGTCGCCACTGCCGCTGCCGGATCTGAGCAGCTTCGGACACCCCAACCTCATCGCACCACCGGGCGGTCCAGCGGTGGCCGACCCCACTGCCCCTCAGGGCATTTCGATCGTGCCGACTAAGGGCGTCCCCGACGTCCACCATGTCAGCGATACCGAAGGAGAAGTGGCATGACCACAACCGTGCAAGCAAGTCCCTCGCCATCGAATCCGTCGTCATCGGTCACACCCGTACGGTTGCATTGGTCAAATAGCCGGCTCGCTCATCGCACGGGATGGGGTCGAGGACACTGGGCGATGATCGTGGGCGTCAGCGCTGTTGTCGTCCTCGGTGCCGTGATGGATGCGCACGTCATGCAACCCGCATTAGCGCATGTCCTGCGGGGCAACGGTTCCGATGTGGCTTTCGTCTGCTACGTCACCGGCGTCTTTGCCGCCCTGATGATGGCGCGGGCCGGGTGGTTGCTGCGCGGCGCGGTTGGTGACTCCCGGCTGCGCGGCCGTGAAGGTGGAATGGCCGCAGCTATCGTCACCGTGTGGGTAGTGATGGCGGCTCTGATCGCGGCGGCGCGGTGGCATGCTGTCAGTGCTGTCGCGGCGTCTAGTTCTACCGGCTACGACGGTGGCGCCTCGACCACCACTAGTGGCCAAGTCGAATCCGCTCATTTGGCGGCGATCGTCTTTTTGGGGATTTATGTCGCCACTGGTGTGTTGGCGCTGGTGGACTTTTACACTGCCCGCAACGACATCTTCCAGGTCAAGGTCAACGCGTATAAGCGGTTGGCTAAAGCCCGTCCCGCTCTTCATGAGGAGGAAGCGCTGCTGCACCGGCTCGCAATCAACCTGGCCATTGCCACCCATGCCTTTGAGGCAATCACCGGTGAGTCTGCGCTGGTTAAGGCTAATCAGCGAGCGCTGGTTGAACGGCTCAAGCAGCACGCGGTGTTGCGCCTGGCGACGGCAACGCGTAGCGACGCGGTTTTAGGCGTTGCGAGCACCCGTCACCCGCTGAACCCCGCCCATCAGGGCGGCGGGGAGGAGGGATGACGTTGGTCAACCCGCTGGTCACCTGGTTTCGGGCGCAATTCGTCAAACGCCAGCAGTGGCGCGATGAGGATCTCGAGCACTGGTGGCAGATGCCCGACGACCGGACCCGCACGGCGTCTCCGTGGGCACAGCTGGTTGTCGACTTGGTGACCCGGGCGACCTTCAGCGAATGGCACGAGAAGATCGCCGAGGCTCGCGTCCGCCACTACGATCGGCTGCGGCCGTCCGTCACGCGTCTGCTGCTGCTGGGTGTGGTAATCGGCGGGCTTGGCGTGCTTGGGCCGCCGTGGTGGATATGGCTTCTGCTCCTGCCGGCGGCAGCTCAGGTCATCCTGGAAATTTATTTACATCAGTACATCGCCGACTCGGGCTCGGTACCGCGGTGGGAGTGGGTCCGGCGCATGCGCGACCTCGTGCGGGATCACTTCCAAACCATGTTGCTCAACGCCACCGGGGTCCTCGGCATCGCCGCCTGCCCGATGAATGTGCTTGCGGTGTGTCTGGCACCTGCCGGCGGCGAGTACGGGTGGATCAAAGTCGCGGCTCTGGCTGCGTCGATCTTGTATGTGAATTCGGGGCTGGCTAGCGCATTTCTGGACCCGCCGAACTATACCGAGAACAGCCTGATGCCCCCGGTCATGCACCGGCTCCGGCCTTTCGCGCCGCTGATCTCCTACCTCATCGTCACCGCGATGGTGGCAGTGACCGTCGCCTGGGGCAGGTGGGAGAAGCCCATGGTCCCTGTTGCGTACTGGTGTGCTGCCCTGACGTTGCTGCTGGGCAGTACCCTGCGTAACCACGACCGCATGATTGGCGCCGCCGCCATCGTCGGTCGACAAGCATGCGAGGAGGCTCGTAAGGAGTTGGGCGGCGTCGTGCATGACGATCTCAACGCGGCGAAGGCAGCCGCCAGCTCTGTCCGCAATCTCGACGGGGTTTCCTATAGCGACGCGATCGAGCTGGAGGCTTTGGAAGCTTTTCTCACCCATTTCAGTGCCCGCATCGGCATCTTCGCGGCCCCCCGAATGGAACTCAGCCACTTGGTGGGCAAGCTGATCGGGCCGTATGGGATTTCGCCTCGGCGTGTGGGCTACGACATCAGCTGGGACACACAAAAAATCCGGAAGGACAATCACCGGATCGCGATCAAGATGACCACGGCTCTGGTGCACAACGTCGGACAGGCGCTGCAAAAGCCTGAGTTCAGCGGCGTTCCCAAAACCTTTATGCTGCAGGGGTTTACTACCGGAGTGGATCGTGATTTGCGGTACCACCTTGCCGTCTGTGATCACCTGCCCGTCATCCCGGATGAGTTGTGGTGTCGTGACGGCAGCACGCTGGCAGCGTTGCGCGCGTGGCTGCGCACCACCTTTCACGGCGATCTCCGCCAAGAGAACCTCGGCGACGGCACCAAACGCATTGTCGCGTCGTGGCTAGACCGGCCGCCCATCGCCGCCCACGGTGATCCATCCCTTGAGTCGCACGGAGACCGAGAATGCCTGCCTACCTGATCGTCGACGACAACTCGGAAAAGGTAAGGAACTACCGGAAATTCGAACGCCACTACGCCGACCAGGGGATCGAATTCCGGATCGCAGCGAGCCCGAAGGCGGCAGTCACCGCCTTGCAAGCCAACGACTTCAGAGCTGGTATTGACGGTGTCGTCGCCGACTTCGAACTCCAAGGCTTGCGGCAAGACAAGGACCTCTGCATCGACGTGGCCGGGCCCAACGGCGAGGACTACACCATTTCCACCGGGTTGGGTGTGTTGGATTGGGTCCATACGGTCGAACCTGGCCTGCCGTTATGGGCGCTGACCAGCCTGACAGCCACCCATGCGCCGCTGTTTATGAGTGCGGCCAGCTTGTGGCTGAATGCGAAACCGTTGAGCGTCGATCGCTTCGATGGCGTCGACACCCCGTCGGCGAATCGATTACTCGTCGAATTGCTCGACCCCGGCAGTTACGTCACCTCAAACCCGAACTGGCCGTGGATCGACGATGCGCAAGCCTCGTTGCACGAATTGCTCAACACACCGTATGGCGGTCATGAGGCGTTCGACTGGATTCATGCGCTGACCCATCTTCCCGCCAGCATGGGAGGGTTCGGTCCCAACCTCGAACGACAGATCAGACAGGTGACTCGAAACGAGAAGCTCAACGTGTTCCCACACACACTGGCCCCCTGTATGGCGAAGTGGCAGTTGCGCCTGGAGGAGATCTACCAGGACTTCGCGGTGAATCGCGACCAGGAGAAGTGGCCGACACTCGATGAGGATGACCTCCCGCGCGGGTTGAACGTGTGGGCCGAGTTCAACCCGATTACAAACTTTCTAGCCCAACACAGTGAGTGCCGGGAGTTCTTCGGATCGGAGGATGTCCGCATCGCCCTGACGAAATGGCGCCTCCGTGGGGAACGGCCATGACCTCCCGGTCGGTTGTGATTGCCGGGCCGCAACCGGCGCCGCGTCTGATGGAGTCTGATAAGGACATGGTCGAAAACGTAACTTACTGTCTACCAACCGATTCAGCGTCCGCGGGAGTCGAAGACGGGACTGAGATCGACGGCCTTCGCGTCGCGACCCTCGGACGGCGCGACGCCCGGCGCCAGGTCCTGGTCTTTATGGGTTTTCTGGCCTGCGTCGAGCCCTTTGAACTCCAGCGCTTCGCCCTGTTGGCCGCCGAATGGGACGCCCAGGTCACTGTGGTCGACGCACCGGGCTGCGGGTACGGTGGCGCCCGGCTAACCTCGACCGAACGTCGAGCCTGCCGACGCGGCGACTTCACTCCGGTGGCTCGACGCATGGTGCACGTCGCGCAGACCCGCCAGCACCGCCTCCGTCGCGGGCGGGTGACCGTTGTCGGATACTCGATGGGTGCAAGCCTGGCCGCCGCGGCTGCCGCGGCCCCCGGGCTACTCCGGGTGAGCAACATGGTCCTCGTCGAACCCGTCGCCATGCGCAGATGGAATCTGCTGGACCTGCTGCGTTCGGTGCGCGACGAAGACCACCTCCTCGACGAATACCTCGACCGCAACAGCGTTTTCCCGCATGCGGCGCTGCCCATAGAGCGTCGCGCCGAGCCAGCCCCCCAACGTCACGGCTCGACCTTGCCCACCTAGGCTTCGCGCTGAGCCGAGGACGACTCGGAGCCGACCTTCTCAACGCACACACCATCCAATGGTTCCCTGTGCAGGTCGTACACGGCGTGGGCAGCCAACTCTCGCGCACCTCTACCATCGGACGGCTCATCAGAATGTGTACACGCGCCGGCATCCAGATCGAGGATCTCCCCGTCGACGGACACCATGCGCTCTGGCACTCCCTGCCCGACGTGGCAGCGATGGCACGATTGACCCGTCAGCAGTGGCGCCGCTGACGGCGGCGATCCGGCTGTTACCGGCCGTCATCCTGATCAGCCAGGCGATCGCGATCGCCTGCCAATTCCTCCAGCGCACAGATCCAACGTTTCCGCTGCTGTACTTCACCGTCGACTCGGCGTTGCTCGCCGCGGTCGCAGCGGCCGGCACACTATGTCGACCACACGACGAGTCGTGGCTTTCCTCGCTGCGGGTCGCCTCCACCGTCGGAGTGCTGCTGTCAGCGATCATCTTCGCCGCCGTCATCGCCCCCGCCACCCCCACCGGAACCTGGATACAACCCCACGACGACGACTGGGTCCGCACTGCCACCATCCTCATGCATGGCGTGGCGCCAGTACTGGTGACGGTGGATCTTCTGCTGCGGCCCGCTCACGGCCGGCTCTGGCGCTACCTAGGGCGCAGTGTGGCGTGGCCTGCGATCTATCTCGCGGTGCTGAGCACGCTGACCGCCGTCGGCCGCGCCCATATCCCCTACCCGTTTCTGACACCGTCTCGTGTGGGCTGGTGGGCGGTGCTCGGTGCCGCGCTGGTCCTGCTGATAGCCGTCGTAGCTATCGCCGCAGCACTGTACGCGGCTCAACGCCGCTTCGGGATCGCTGTACAAGCGGAATCGCGCACGCTGACGTAACCCACTCTGCACCAACGGTTTCCGGTCATTGTCGGCAGGCAATAGCCCCTCGCGCACCGATGGTTCATTGAACACATGACACCGTCACTGCGCCCGGCCCTCGCCACGCTCAGCGCTGCAGCTATCGCGGCCATCACCCTCGGGGGCTGTTCATCATCGCCACCCCCTGCCGCCGCACCGTCCTGTCAACCCAGTCACGCTCTCGCTTTGGTGATTTCGGTGCATCAGGGCGGATCGGCGCCATCAATTCCCGCCGCCGCGGCGTGCTACCTCGACACCGCACTGCGCACGGGTGAACCGGTCAGCATCGTCACAGCGGAAGGCGCCCCACGTGTGATCATGAAGTCAGCGACCTGGACTCTCAACGACGGCCAGCCCGAATCAGCCAACCCTCAGGCCTACGGCGATGACCTCGCCACCGCCCGGTCAGCGGTCCTCACCGCAATTCATAACGCGTCCGCCGCATCGGACCACGATGACCTCCTCGCGGCGCTCGCGATGGCTGCAGACCAGGCCCACCAGGATGATCCGGCAGCATCAGTGCGCATACTGGTCATCGACGACGGTCTCAGCGACACCGGCGTAATCAATCTCGCGCAGCCAGGCATGACCGCCGCCGAGCCCGATGAAGTCGCTGACTTCGTGCGAACCCATGGCGGATGCCCGACGAGCCTGACAGGCGTGTCGGTCACCATGTACGGCGCCGGATACGGAGTCGACCCGCAACCAGCGCTGTCCACCGCACAGATCACCCGTGTCGGCCAAATCTGGCAGAAAACCATCGAAGCCTGTGGAGGGCACCTCGACCTCGTACCCAGTCCGCGCACCGATCCCGGCCCCGCCACCACGCACACCGTGACGCCAGTACCGGCACTCCCCGCTGCCGCCATGCCCCTTCAACCCACCGGCCCCGACGTCGTATTGAATGACGACAGCGCCCTAAGGTTCAACCCTGACAGCGCCGATCTCACCGACCCCGCCGCTGCTCAAGCGCTGCTTACACCAATTGCGAAATACCTCGCCGAGGACGCACACCACGCAGTCACTGTTTCCGGTACCACGTCAAACGGCCCCACCGCATGGCCGAGCTACAAAACCCTTTCCGAAGCACGCGCACACACCGTGGCGAACATCCTCACCTCTGCCGGCGCCCCAGCCGCTCAAATCACCTGCCGCGGGGACGGTTACACAGCCAACCCACCCGTGACCGACCCCGCCACCGCCGCCCTCAACCGCACCACCCGCATCCACATAGATCGATGAATTGGGGCGCGCTGCAACCGCCAAGACAATTACCAAGCGCCAAAACCAGCAGCGGGTAACAATGCCTCGACGCCACACCTAAAAAACCAAAGCGACAGGCGCTGTCATCAAACCGAAGATGACAACCACCAACTCGGCACGCACGCCCGAACCAGCGATTGAAACAACGAAAGGATCACCGATGGCGGATACCGCCACCTATGAGAACAGCTCACTCGACCGCGACGCGCTCAGCGAGCTCGCGCGACGCGCAGCGGAAGAAACGACGCTCAAACCCGACCCAAGAATCGTCTACTACGACCGCGAAGCCCAAAAGAACGTCGAAGTGCTCGGGCGACACTGGGTATTGGCTCAGCTACGGGACAGACATGAGAATTTTGTCAACGACTACGTGTACGAAGAAGGCTATTATCATCAGATCTACGCTCTCCTGCCCGACGGCAAGCTGATGCTCGTTTCAATTTCCGATGAAGAGCGAATAACTAAGCACGGAGTCCAACTAACAGGAACCAATACGCACCATGTGGGCCCGATGAGCGACACTGACATCGAAAGCTTCGATTTCAAACGGAAGTATCATGAGGTCAGAACCGGACCCGAGAACAACTTCTGGGGGGACTGCGACCGCCCCGGAGATCGCGGCGATTTACTGCATGACACGAAGGGCGCCGGCCTGGTAGAGCTGCTCGAAGCCGTCCGCACCGGCCACGCTGAACTCCCCCACGCCTCAAACTTCCACACCCCAACCACACCACCCCCGACGACACCATCGCCAGCCGAATCGCGTCAAACAGCTGGAACTGGCCAGCGCCAAGCTCAGACGAAGGGGCGCAGTCAGGCCACGACGTTCCCCCGAACCATCCGTAAGGTCCTCTGGCCATTGGCACTGGCCATGGTGTTCTTGGGAATCATTGGCCCAACGGGACTTTTATGGATCGGACTCGTATTTGCCGTCGCTGCATTCCTTCTCGGCAAGGTGTGACTTCAACCGCTAGAAATATGGCTCTATGTTTGTATAGGTGCCATTTCGCTCAAGCTACGCCTTGGGCCTCATTCTGAGTTCCAGATTTAACGGATTCAGGTGTAAAACCTTGTCCAGAACCGTTATAAACACCTACATACATAATACTTTTAGCACTATCAGAAGGGATCTAGATCGTGGCTTTTCCATGGGCAAATGTGCGCACCACCGTCATATCAGTCACTTCAGCAGCCCTTCTAACGGCAGGTTCTCTGGGCGTTGCACCTTCGGCTATTGCTGCGGCAACCGCTACCGTCAAAACTCAGACCCAGCGAATGTCCGATGCGAACCTGGGTTCCCAACAGAACGGTTGGTACAACCCCGGTGATCAGCTCACCCTCGTGTGCTCGAAGCGTGGGCAGCCCGTCAAAGGGTTCTTCAGCTTCAACATCCCTAACGGTGGTTGGGACAACCTGTGGTACAAGACATCTGACGGCAACTTCGTCGCCGACGTCGACATTGAGACCGGAACCCTTAACGACGTCGCAGGCAGCGACTGCGGCGCTGGCGGCACTCCACCGCCGCCTCCGCAGCCGGCCGAAGTGCGTTTGGGAGGGATAAACCTCGATCAAGCCTGCAAGGCTCAGTGGGGCGAGCTTGCAACCGAGGCATGGCTAAAAACTAACGACGCCTATGGCTGGCAGTGTAGGCACATGGAGACTGTTTCCTACGGCGGCCTTATAGCCCCGTACTACACGAATATCGGCGGCCTGGATATGAATCGAGCATGCGCCGACCAGTACGCGCAGTACGGGAAGCCAGATGCATACGCCCGCCTCGTAGAGAACCACGCCCAAGGCTGGGCATGCTTCCGAAAGGGTTGATCTAAGCCCAGGGTTAATGGGTGGTGCCGCAGTTCGTTGACTGGCGCGTAACGTTGGCGGCATACGCCGGATGGATCACACCCGGAAACTGCGGTGTCTCAAATCTAGGGAAAGGAGACGTCTCGGATTCTGTCTTGGATGTGGTAGGTCCACTGGGGCCAAGGTGTTCTGGTGGTCTGCACCGACCTGGCCGTGCTCCTGCCCATTAGAGCTCACACCTGCGACGTGGGGTTTCAGGCGGCAGGGCGAGCGGCAACGCTGACTAACACGGTCGAACACGCTGGACGTGAACCCACCCGTCGAAGCCGGTGCGCGGAGCGCATGATGGTGCTGAGGGGTTCAAGGTTCAAGTGGCGCCGGGACTGCCTGCCGAGGTTGTGGAAGGGGGTTGCCGTGTACACGGCGTTGCTGATCACTCCAGCTGGGGATGTGCAGGAGATCACGGTGTACTCCCCGAGTGCCATCAACGCGATCCTTCGTGACTCGTGTGTGGATTGCTTGACCAGCAACGATGGGGTGATCGATTTTTGGTTCCGCTCGGCGGTGGCGGGCCGGTATCGGCCGAATCAGCAGGCCACCGGCCTGCTGCTATCGGTCACCACCTTCTCGGTGCGCACCGTGCCGTTGTTGTACGGCAGTATCGTCGTCTGTTCAAAGAGCAGCGACGGCCGGCTACTGGGACTGACCACCCAGGACCGTCGGCGGCTGCGGGATCCGGGCGGCTTCGGCGGATGTGGTTGCACCGGCGGTTCCGCCACGCCCGCGGCTGGGCGCCGTCTTTCGATCGACACCACGTCGAGCACTAGCGCAAGTCCTGGTGCGTCAGACTGACGCGCCCGGCACCGCTGAGCTGTTCACCTGTCAGGTGAACAGGATGTGGGTGAAGGTTTTGGCCGGGTGACAGTTTGGCCATTACAGTCGGGCGTGGCAGGGCTGGTTGCGCCGGTGCTGCTTGCTGGAGTGGCCTCCACGGGGGTCAGGTGTTGAGAAGTGCAGCGCTGATCTAGCATCGCCGCGTCGATGTCGTTGTGATTTTTCCCGTTTTGACCGTGAGCGGGCTGCGAGCGTTCCCGTTTGGTTTCGGCTCGGTCGCCTTCCGGGGGCCGGTGGTCGGGGGCGGAATGGTTCTTCGCTCGCTCTCCCGTCGGTGTGGTCGTGGGCCCCTTCACGCGTGGACGGTTGTAGCGCTGGGGCCCAGAGGGGCGGGGAGGTGCCTGCCGACGGGCCACTGCTGAGCTCGCTTGTTGAGGTGATGGGCGCGATCCGCCACGCGGAGTTGAGTACCGTGCCGGTCGCCCTGGCTGATTTGGTGAGTCTGATCGAGCAGCAGATTCCGGTCGTGAACTACGCCGGCATAGCGGTGCCAGCTCGGCGCTCGGAGCGCACGCCCGCAGCGGTCATCACCGGACACCCTGTTATCGCGATGCTGCACGACGCTGAGCACCATGGTGGGGGAGGTCCGGCTCGGGACGCCGCCAGCAGCCAGGACACCGTCCTCGTCGCTGACCTCACCGTCGAGGGGCGCTGGCCGCAGTTCACCCGCGAAGCCGCTCGGGTGACTTCGGTGCGCAGTATCGCAGCGCTGCCGATGCATTACGACCGGTTCGTGCTGGGGGTACTGATTCTGGCTGCTGAACGACCTGAGGCTTTCGATGCCACCGTCCTCGCGGATGCCGCAGATCTGGCGGCGCTGGCCGCTGGGGCCTGGAGTGCGGTGGTGCGCGAAGAGCAGCTACGCCGCGCCCTGAGCTCCCGCGATGACATCGGTCAAGCCAAAGGCATCCTGATGGAACGCTTCAGCATCACCGCCGATGCCGCCTTCGCGCTGCTGCGTCAGCTTTCTCAAGAATCCAACACCCCCTGCTCGACATTGCCCAACACCTCATCGTCACCGTCACTAACGGTGACGTGTCGACCTAAACAGCCTGTGTCGCACCATGTCTCAAAGATTGCGGTCAAGTGCGCCAGCCCTAGCGTGCCAGTCCAGGAGAAGCGTCCTTGATGGCACACGGGCTGAACCATCAAGGACTAAGGGGGAGTCTCCGTGTCGCGACCACCACTCCCCCTGTCTGAGGAACTACCCACAAACACCGCTAACCCACATCCACATCCGGGAAGATTGGCACCTCGGCCCCCGTCGTGATGGCCGGGGGTGGCGGAGACGTTCATCGGCCGGGACGAGGATTTCACCGCACGCAGACACCTTGAAGGCGGCCGCGATCAGGGTGCTCGCCTTGGTAAGCCCCAGTCGGTGAGATAGTAACCCTGGCGGCACGCCGCCGGTCAGAACGCCAACGCCGTTGTCCTGTAACGGTATTCGCTTTGCCGGGCGCAGTCGGAGCGTCTCGGCGAGAACCTCATCAGGAGTTACAGGTGCGTGGTGATGCAATCCGCGGCCATTCATGGCAATCCTCTTACCCGCCGTCCGAATACTCATGCACGTCTCTTTTGTAGAGAAACGAGACAGGTCTCCGGGGGCCACTCCCCTGCCGTATAACCCCAGTTCGAGGTGTCTCGTTTCTTGTCTCATTCCGCGTGTCTCAAATCTGGACTGTCGGTAAGTGAGACAGTCATTGTATGACGGCGATCCTGGGCTACGCCCGAGTCAGCACCACCGGCCAGGACCTCGACGCACAGCTGGCCGTGCTCGCGGCAGCCGGCGTCGACGCGGACCGAATTTTCACCGATAAGCTCTCGGGGTCGGCCAGAACGGAACGCCCTGGACTTGCTGCGATGCTCGACTACGCGCGAGCTGGAGACGCGGTTGTCGTGGCGGCCGTTGACCGGCTTGGCCGTTCGGTCGCCGAAGTCACCCGCACCATCGCCGATCTCGGTGAACGCCAGATCATGTTGCGCACGCTGCGGGAAGGGGTCGACACCGCCACTCCTGCAGGCCGCGCCGTTGCGGCCATCATGGCGACCCTCGCCGAACTCGAACTCGAACTTGGCCGGGAACGCCGTGCCGCCTCCCGCCATTCACGCCGCTCCCGGCAACTACCAGCCACGAAGCCAACGAAACTCAGCCCCGATCGACAGGAGCAGCTGCGGCGCCTGGCGGCCACGGGGAGCCTGTGACTGAGCTTGCTGCCGCCTTCGGGATTGGTCGGGCCACTGCCTACCGATATCTCGCGGATAGCAATGTGAGGCAACAGAATGCCTGAGCCAGCGTGGATGCTCGGCACCTTAACTGGCGTAGCGCAAGTGCTTGCCGACACTCAAGATGGCCTTACCGGAAGCGAGATTGGTCGACTGCTGGAACGACTGAGCATGGAAGACCCGGGTGCCGGTCTCACGAAGTGGAAGCGGCTAGAGATTGCGTTTGTACAACGCCAGAACGCTGATGGTCATCCGCAGCGGATCATCACGTTCATCCAACACGCCATGGACCCCACCAACTACGTCAACAGACCCGAGCTGTTCACGCTGCGCCAAGACCAGCTCGATGAGGTCCTGACCTTCGTCGGCCTTCGCGTTGAAGACACCGGCAAGGTACACCGCGGCCCCCGGTCCTCCACGCTGGACGAGGCATCGCGCAACGCCGCCTCACTACGAGCAGAGCTACGACGCCGAGACACCCATAGCGAAGTGCTGCGCTACTGCACTGTCGAGCTCCTCAAGAAGAACAACTTTCACGCCTCACTGGAGGCGACAAAGAGTGTGTTCGAACGACTTCGGCAGATGTCGGGCCTAAGCGGCGACGGCGCCGCGCTGATCGATGCGGCCCTGTCCCTCGGAAAATCGGGAATTCCAGTCATTGCGATCAACGGCCTGGTCTCCCAAACCGATCGTGATGAACAGGCAGGCTTCGCCAATCTCATTAGAGGTCTCTTCGGCATGTTCAGAAACCCGGTGGCTCACGATCCGCGTGCCTTACGGGCGGTCACCAATACCCAGCTGCTTGAACTGGCGACGGCGCTGTCGCTGGTGCACCGCAGACTCGACGCCGCGACTATCACCCGCCCTTGAATCGGCCAGCCAGGCTGACTCAATCGCTGCAGGGCCGCAGGCTGTGGGGCGCGTTCTCACCGGTTGCGTTTGGAGCGCCGCTGTGTTCACACTGGAGGGAGATCCCCCGCCGGGGCAAACGACGGGGAATCGCCCAGATCTAGTAGGGCTCGAGCGTGATCGAAATGGACCCATGGGTCCATCGAACGGTGATTCGGAAACCACGCATGATCGAGACCACCTCCTTTCCAGGGATCTGGCGGAACGGAGGACGGGCACTGCCGGGTGCTCGTCCTTCATTCATCACAGCGCATTCTTGAGGCCCACAGCAAGTCGATTCACCGGACGTTTCAGCGGTTTATAGATGCCGTACCAGCGGACCCGAAGTCTTCCTACAGCCAATATGGAATTGCTTTTTAGCTACCGTGTTTTTTGGTTTCAGCGTTAGAATGGGGCGCCTGAACTGGACTTTGGCGTACATTACATGTATCTCACAACCTCTTAACTCCATACTCCTGGGGCGGCCGCTGAATCGGTCTGCGAACCTACGAAGGACGGCCAATGGGAAGCCTGACGGTCACTGCCCAGCACCTACTTAAGAGGGCCATCGGGATGTCAGGCCGAAGATCCACGGTCCAGCTGCCGCGCGAGTTCGCCCGGATCCAGAAACCGAGTCAGACCGAGACCCCACTGTCCGCGATGTTCAGCCATGGTGAGGCCGTGATGAAGGTGTATCTCACCCTGGTGTTGCTTACCCGCAAGCCGCCCCACGACCTGTTTCGAACGCTTCCCGATCACTTCTGGGCCGAAATGCTGGGGTACGAGGAACTGGATTCCGCTGACCCTGTTCCCGGCGCCGGCACGAAACGAATCAAGCGCGCGATGTCCCTGTTGCAACGGAGCGGGCCAGACGAAGAAACACACTGGATCGAACGCACCCGTGTGCCGGGAAGAGGCTACAAACACTCGGTCACGCACCTCCCTCCAACGGAGCCGCCGTACATCACCATTCCCCTGGAGCTGTGGTCGCACGGCTGGATCACCATCATGTCTGCCCGCGGTCTGTTCGTTTACCTGGTCTTACGGCTGATCCTCAAGGGCGCGAACGATGATGTCGGCGCACATGTCTCGGCCACCGACCGAAAAGACCACGCCATCAAGGACGACACCTGGCAGCGCGGACTAAAGGAACTAGAGACACTGGGGCTCGCGCGCAGCGAGACCGGTAAGACCATAGAAGACCGCTGGAGCAACGAACTGATCACGCGCAAGATCGTGTACTTGAACAACAACTACCTAAAGACCACCATGAGCCCAGAAGATCCGATTTCCTCAGGGTAAGCACGCACGTCGGATGGTTTCGCCCTACTGGCACCTGTCCGTAGCCGACCGTTCATCGACGAGTGTCACCAGGTCGATGAGCAGCGGCACTGAAATACGTGCTCGCCAGGCGGCCTGGCCCGGTGCTACGCCTCCCAAGATGCCGAGCTACGGACTTTTAATCCGCAGATCCCAAGTGTCGTCACCCGCCGATCATTGACCTCGACCACGCCGATCAGCACGCGCCTGGCTACCACATGACAACCGCTCGAGCTGGCGCATGTACTGATATACGGGTATCAGTACATGCGTATATCAGTGGATCAGTAGATAACGGCGCCCTGGGCGCGGTGCCACCCGGCGTCGGTGTGCGATACTGATCTCAGCGGTTCCGTATATCCGTAACTCAGTAAATCCGTATCTACGCTGCAGCCATCGCCAGGAGCTGAACTGCTTATGCCTGCCCTGACCATCGTCGTCGCAAATCTCAAAGGCGGCTCGACTAAAACCACCACTGCTGCTTTCGTCCTCCACGCCCTGGCCGAGGCCGGCCTACCAGCTCTAGGCGTAGATGCCGACGGGGAAAATGAATCACTGCTGGCGTGGTCAGAAGCAGGGGAGTGGTCCATACCAGTCATTGGCATGCCGGTGGCCGACCTTCATCGCAAGCTGCCTGGCGTTGTTGGTGACCGGTACGACGCCGTCGTCATCGACACCCCGCCCATGAAAGAGCGACGTGGTGTCGTGGCCTCCGCTATCCGCATAGCCACCCACGTCCTCGTGCCTATGGCTCCGACTGGCATGGAGTACGCACGTATCCCGGCAATCCGTGAACTCGTTGAAGAAGCGGGCGCCCTCGCGATCACACCCCCTCAACTCGCCGTTGTCTTGACCCGCACTGTGTCCAACGCGGCCAGCACCGACGTCTACCGGCAGATGCTCACCGACGACGGTGTCCGAGTCCTCCGACCGACCGTCGGCCGATTGGAGCGATACGCCCAAGCATTCGGCCTACCAATCACGAACGCCGCCAGCACCGCCTACGGCGATATCGCTGAGGAGCTCACCAGCATCGGAGTTCAGTAAAGACGGATGTACTGATTTACTGATATATTTCTCAAACTGGGAGGATGTCCTATGGCAGCGACCGCAGCTGACAGAATCAAAGCCAACGCTGAACGTTTACGAAAAGCACCGGCTCAGCCGACGGTCACGCCGGAGTCGTCAGAGCACGTGCCAGAGACGGCGCCGGCGCCGGTGGTGCGCCAGAAGACCGTTCGCCGCACTGTTGACCTGTCGCCGACAGCCCACCGCGGCCTCGACAACTGGCAGCGCGACACCGCTGATCGGCTAGGTCTCGCGCGCGTCACTGGCCAGGAAGTCCTCACAGCCCTTGTCGATCGACTGCTCGCGGACTCGGAATTGGCAGAACAAATTGTGCGGTCGATCGCAGGTCAACGCCCCTAACTCCCGCACGACCTTCCTCGCCGCAGATTGTGGCGAACGTGGTGTGGGGACTGTCAAGGCCACACCGCTACGCGGTCGACCAAGGTCGAGCCTTGACAGTCCCCACACCACGCACAAGCGCGGCCAGTACGAGGAAGGATGGAGCATTCTGAACAGTGTTGTTAACCGAAAGAGTGCTGGTAGAGCGCGTTCAGGCCAAGATGCTGCACCATCGGTAACTACCGTTTCTGCCCATGTACATCTACGTCGATGAGACCAAGCAGCGCGGCTATCTGCTCGTGGCCAGCGTCCACGTCTCGACGGATCTCACCGGACTGCGCCAGCTGGTACGCGGCCTGCTCCTGCCCGGACAGCGCTACCTGCACATGAAGGACGAGAAAGACGGCCGCAAACGCACCATCGCTCAAGCCTTCGTCGACGCCGGCGTGCAAGCCACCGTCTACCGCGCTGGACCTCACCACCGCAACGAACGTCAACGGCGCTCAGCCTGCCTGCAAGCCCTCGTCGAAGACCACGCCGCCCTGAGCCAGGCGCATATCGTCCTCGACGAGGACGAAACCATGGTGAAGTTCGACAACCAGAAACTCATCGAATACACCCGCGCCGCCGGCTGCCGCGACACCCTGCGCTACGAGCACAAACAGCCCCACGCTGACGCGCTGCTGGCTGTCCCCGATGCCATCGCATGGTGCTGGGCCAAAGGCGGCCCCTGGCGCACCCTGATCAGCCCCGCCGTCACCGCCGCCCGAGACGTCTAACCCCGCCCCCAAGAAAGCGCAAAGCCCGAGCGCCACGGTCGTCCGGCCGGGTCTCGGGCTCACTTCCTGAAGCTCAACGCAACAGGCACCTATAAATGTACCTCAATCTAAGACGCCAATCTATGACGCTTCCACAGATCCAGGCATATGACCTAGTGCATAGCGGGCTGAGTAGCGGGACCGTTTCCGAAGGCTAATTGACGACTTCAGCGTCCCATGACACACTAGAGGCGTTGACGGACTGCGCCCAAAAGCCGGTCCGTTTTTTGGTGTCGGGGTATAGGCAACACGCCGGTTGGTCGGCGGGGCCCCCCGGTCCATAGCGTGCTTATAAGTACGCTGTGTCCCCGGATATAGCTGTATCTACAGCTGTGTCCCAAGCCGGCTGAGCCGGCTTTTTTATGCCCGGAACCGGCTCCGCCCGGCCGGGCTCGTCGGGTGCTTTAACACTGCTCACAACCCCTTTTGTGTGTTGGTGTGGCACCTCTCTGCCTCAAAATAGGAGGTAAATCATGTCCGCTCTCTCGGACAATGCATGGCAAGTGGTCCTGGTGGCGCTGCTGCTTTTTGCGCCGCTGGTCTACGCGGCGGTCCTCGGCGCCCGCGACGAACCGACACAACGCCTGGTGGCGTTCGTTCGCGCGCTCGCAGAGCTCGTTAAGGCGTTCCGCCTTGGCGGTCCGCGTTCGTGACTCGCACTTCCCGGCGACAGAGGAATTCTTCATGACCTAGGCCGCTCAGCCGCGGACGCAACTCGATGTCGCGCCTCGGATAAGCCGCAAGACTTCTTGCCTCGCAGTTCGAGCACTCGCTCGACGCGCGAGGCTTTTTGTGCCCAAAATTCGATCGACGACGCCCAGAGCACCTGTACGAGGAGCTTTCCCGGCGATCTAGTCAAGCTTGTCGAGCAGAGCTATGAGAGCACTGAGCTTGTCGCGCTGACCAGAGTCACGCGTCACGGCAGTCTCAGACGAACCGCGTGTCGGTACCAGGTACAAGGCGGCTTCCGCGTAAGGATCAGAGCATGGCCCAACCGCATAAAGGTCCGCGAGAGCAGATCAAGGTTCGCGCGGATGCATCCGTCTACGCCCGGCTCCGTGAAATGGCCGCCGAACGCGGCACCAGCGTCAGCCAGCTCTCCGCAGACCTGCTCGCTATCGCGGTGGGTCGACCCGAGGCTGTCCGCGAACTCGATAAGGAGGTTCTGCCGCTGGCGATGTAGACACACGCCCGCCTGCAGGCGGGCAGATGTGACATTTCCATAGCGGTGCAGATCCAAGCCTGAACATGACAAAGGCCTCGCCGTAGCGAGGCCCTGTCTGGGGTTTGAACCGAGTTAGCCGCTCGGTTCCGGGTCCGCACCCGTTGCCCCGAAAGGGACGTGTCTTGCTGGACTCGTCTCACGGTAGCGCACGCCTGTCTGACGTTCCAGAAATGGCGCGCAATCAGTGCGCAAATCGTGACCTCTCCAACGCCCGATCAGCTCGGGTGAGCAGTGCGTGGCCGACGCCGCTGGGCGCCGCCATTGCACCCACACCGCATGCCGTCCGCGCGCTAGGCAACGAACGCCGCCGCGGCTGGGTGGAGCGTGCCGGCGCGTGTGCACCGCGGGCGCCGATGTGGACCAGCCGGGCCGCATGGCTCGACGGCCTCCAGCGCTGGGCGCAGTCGCCAGCTCTCGGCCAGCTTTGCGCGGCTGAGCGGGTGTCGATCACCGCGGCCACCTTGTTGTCGATCGCGGCGGTGATGGCCGAGCATGCCGACCACGCCACCGGCCGCCATGTGGCCGTCACCCGCGCCACAATCGCCGGCCGGGTGGGTTGTGACGTGCGCACCGTGACCGCCGCCTGGCGGGTCCTGCGGGTGTCTCAGTGGGCGGTGGAGGCCCAGCGCGGCCACGGCTCACCCGGCACCCCCAGCATCGGGCGGCGCCCCTCGGTGTACCACCTGGTGTCCCGCCGGATGCCGCCACCGGTGGCGGCTGCCCGCCACCCCCAGCGCACACCCTGGGTTGGGGATGATTTCCACCTACCGCCGTCAGGCGGTCTTAGTCTCTTACCTCCCGTAGGGAAGAACTCACCAAGCGGGCGCGCCAGCGCACCCGCTCAACCGAAGATAGGAAACGGATTCAAAACCCGTTGCCCATCACCGCCCAGACCGAGCTCTCCCCGGCCACTGGCCCTGCAGCGGCTAGCCGCCGCGCTCGTCGCCGGCACCCACGGGCTGCACCGCGGCCACATCGGCGTCATCTGCGATGCGCTGGCCGCCGCCGGCGTCGACCCCACCGTGTGGACCGCACGCGCCATCACCGACGCCCTCAACGCCGACATGCGCACCCGCGGCGCGACCTGGCCCGATCACATCACCCACCCCGGCGCGTTCCTGTTCAGCCGGCTACGACGCCTGGACTGGTCACCCGCGCAGCACCCGAGCAAGGCCGGCGGCTGCGCCGCCGGCAGCCTCGACGAGAAGCCCCGACTGGCATCACCGACGGCCGCCCAGCGGGCCCGCATCACCGCCGCCCAACAGGAGATCCGCCGAGTGCTCCGTGACCGCACCCACCGCCCCGTGATCGAGCGTCCCGACCGCACACCGCGTGCACGCGCTCACACCGCCCACCTGCCACCAGTTAGCGGACCTAACAATGAACGAGACACCGCCTCCTCGATGCACCGACGAGCAGCGGCGAAGGGCAGCGGTGCGGGTGCTTGTCCGGAAGTCCTCGAGGTAGGGCCAGATCCGGCCCGCTGAAGGGGCGCACCGTGACAGACGCGCGGCGGTAACGGCGCTTAACGCTCACACGGCATGAGGGGGCGTCTCGGGTGCGGGGGTGGCGATGTCCCACGGCCGCCGCGGCGGCTGCACGGCGTCGTCGACGCCCTCGACGAGGTAGCCCATCAGCGCGGCCAGGCCGGCGGTGTCTTTCCGTTCCTCCAGCACTCGCAGCAACTCGATCAACACCCTCGCTTCTACCGATATTCGCCCCACCCTGACCCCCTTTTGCTGGCCATCACCGGCTCTAATCTACTGGCACATTTGCACAAGCTGTGCGAGGCTGAATGGTGCCGTCCCGTTCGGCTTCGGTTATGCGTTCCCTTGGGTGTCCTGTGGGGGTCGGGCGGGGCGGTCCCGAAACTGGTGTGGGGGTGGTTGTGGTGTTGACGGTGGCGAAGTTGTCGTTGTGGTCGGTGAACTACTACAACGACACCGCCCGGGCGGTCGACGACGCCCTCAAAGACCGCCAGAAGGCGAATGGGGGGTTGGCGGAGTATTACGCCGAACGCGACACCCGCACCCCAGTCTGGGCGTGTGCCGGCGACGCCCGGGTGGCCGCGGAACTGGTGGGTTTAGCCGAGGGCGAACGCTCCGGTGGGGATGCTGATCCCGATGTGGTGGCGCGCTGGCTCGATGAGGGTGTCGCCCCCAGTGGGGAGTGCGGACGGGCGCACGGTAAGGGCGGGGTGCATGGGTTTGATTTGACGTTTTGCGCGCCGAAGTCGGTGTCGTTGGTGCGGGTTTTTGGCGATGACGTGCTCGACAAAGCGGTGTCGTCGGCGCATCAGACGGCGATCGGCGAAGCGCTCGAATACTTGGCGGCGCATGCCGGTTACACCCGGGTGCACAACCCCGTCACCGGGGAAAAAGACTTGCAGAAATTGCCGGGGCTGGTGGCGGCGGCCTACCAACATGAGACCTCGAGGGCGGGGGATCCGCACCTGCACACCCACGTGTTGGTGCCGAATCGCCAAGCCCGCGCCGATGGCCGGCTGGTCTCCATTGACGGCACGAGTTTGTTCCACGAAGCGCGGGCGGCGGGGATCATTTATCAGGCCACCCTGCGCCACGAACTGCACCGGTTGACCGGCATCGAGTGGGGCCCGGTTGATGCCCGTACGGGGATGGCCGAGATCGCCGGCATCGACCCGAAAACCGTCGCCGCGTGGTCTCAACGAAGTACTCAGTTGCGGCAGTGGGCGGCTTCGAATTTGACCGTTGTCGACACCGCGGCGGAGTTGTCGCAGGCGCAGTTAGCGGCCGCGCAGAAGGCGACGCGGCCGCGGAAACCCGAATCGCTGTCGTGGACCGAGCTGCGGGAGCAGTGGCGCGCCGACGCGCGTGGCTTGCGGGTGTCGCGGACGGCGCAACTGCAGGCGCGGGAAGCGCGCCTGCAGGCGGCGCGGGATGCCGCGGCGCGGCTGTCACGCGGTGCGCTGGTGGTGGATCGGCGTGCGGTGGCGGCGATGGCGGCCCGCGCGGACAAAGCCGCGTTGACGCGGGCGGATTTGGTGGAAGTCATCGGCGCTCAACTGCCGCTGCTCGACGCCGCCGGGGGTTCCGACAGCGGTGGCGGCGCGGGTGGGGGTTGCCGCGTCAGCTCATCGAAGCGTGCGTGGATGCGGTGGGGATGCGGCTGACGGGGCCGCGGTTGGCGCATCAGCGCGAAGGATCCGCGCGCTACACCGTGGATGTGATCGTGGCCGAGGAACGCCGGGTGTTCGACCTGGTCGACGCCACCAACCTGCGCGCCATGGCGTGGGTGCGCCCCGACGAGCACACCGCCGCCGCCCTGGGGTTGTCGGCCCAGCAGCATCAGGTAGTCACGGCGATCGCGGCCAGCCCTCAGTTGGTGGTGCCGTTGAGCGCGCCGGCGGGTGCGGGCAAGACGACGTCGATGCGGGCATTGCGCACCATCGTCGAGCGGCGCCAGAAGGCGCGGATGATTGTGCTTGCCCCCACCGGGAAAGCCGTCGATGTCGCCCTGGCCGAAGGGGTGGCCAGCGAGGGCTACACCGTGCACGACGCCCTGGCCCGCCTCGCCGACGGGCGCCTGAAACTCGGTCCGTTCGACGTGGTGGTGGTGGATGAAGCCGGCATGGTCGGCACCAACCACTGGCGCCACCTGCTCACCCACACCACGCAGTCCGGGACGAAAACCGTGCTGGTCGGTGATGCCTACCAACTCGAACCGGTCAAAGCCCGCGGCGGCATATTCGCCCAACTCTGCGAGGAGCTGCCCTGGACCCAACGGTTGAGTGAGGTGTGGCGCATGCGGGATCCGGCCGAACGGACGGCGTCGCTGGCGGTGCGGGACGGCGGGCCCGCCCCGGTGCGCCGTGCGATCAGCTGGTATCGCGACCATGACCGACTGCACACCGGGGATCAGGTCACCATGGCTGCCGACGCCCTGGCCGCCCACCAGAAGGATCTCGCCGCGGGGAAAGACGCACTGTTGCTGGCCGACACCATCGAGATGTGTGATGCGCTCAACCGCCGCGTCCACAACCACACCGTCGCCGCCCGCGCCGCCCAAGGACGGGATGTCACGACCGTGACCGGGGCGCGTGGCCACCACATCGGCGTCGGGGACATCATCGTCACCCGCCGCAACGACCCCACCATCACCGTTTACCAGCCCGACGACCGCACCCAGACGCTGCTCGAGGCGCCGGTGCGTAACGGGCAACGCTGGCAGGTGGTCAAAGTCGATGACACCCCCGCGCATCCGCGCCTGGCGGCGCGCCGCCTGGGCGACGGGGCGTGGGCGGTCTTCAGCGACGACTACCTGCACCAGCAGGTGCAGCTCGGGCATGCGGTCACCGTGCACGCCGCCCAAGGTGTCACCGCCGATACCACCCACGCCGTCCTTCGCGATACCGCCAGCCGCAACCTGGCCTACGTCGCCCTGACCCGCGGCCGTACCGCCAACCACGCCTATCTCTACCCCCGCGACCCCGCCGAGGCCGACCACGCCCACCACCGCGACGTGGCCGACGACGCGGTCGAGGGGTGCATGTGGCTCGCCGCGGCACCCCCACCCACGCCGCCCGGGCACTGCGGCAGGTCATCGGCCACGACACCCCGGCCCGCACCGCGCATCAGATCGCCGCCGACACCCCCACCCACCTCCTCCCGGAGGTGGTCGCCGACCTTGTCGCCGAACACGCTAAGGCGCTCACCCACCGGCGCAGTGCCTATCAGAAAACCCAACGCACACAACGTGATCGGGAATTAGACCGGCACCTCGGCCTGGAGCGCAGCCAAAGCCGAGAAGAGCAAGCACAGGACTCCGGCTATGACCTCAGCCTCTAACCACCCCACCGCTGTGCCCACTGGCGACGCCACCCACCTCGCCAACAGATTAAAGGGGACTGCCCCGAGTTCAGTTGACTCGCGGGTGTGAATTTCAGGCCGCGGCTGCGACTGATCCCGACAATCCCACTATCAACGACGCCAGAATCAATGATCCCGATCTACGGCTGCAGTACCAAGCACCACGGCACCCAACAGCCCCTGATCAAACGGGCCAATCACCGGTCGCTGTTGATTAACGGCTTTCACCATCAAAACGGCATATTAGGAATTCCGGGACCACTTTCGAAGGTCCTTCGTTAAATTCTGCCGAAATGCATTTTCAAGGTGTCCCATCGGAGATCTCGCATTCTCTGCCAGGCCGTCTGCTAGTACAGCTAAATTAGGCCGGTGTTTGCCGTTGGCCATGACCCATTGCACAGCCGAGTCAAGGCCCTGATCCTGCCAGATCCGCTTGACCTCGCGGATCGCCGATCTTTTCTGCATCATTCCGAAAGCAAGTTCAGACCAGGCCGATAGAACAATCTCTTCATATCCAAGCAGTCCCCCAAGACTGTTGAGTGGGGAATGCTTCTCCCGCTTAGAGTTTGACATATCCGCGGACACGATACTGCCATCGGAACGCCTTAATCGGTCCACTTCAGCCGCGACCGTAGAGGCGATTTGCACTCCGGCGATCTCTCCCACTACACGCACCAGGGTCTCACCCGGATCCGGAATCTGATATTGCGAATATATGCCCATTATTCTTCCCTTGATAATAAGTAAAGAGCTTAGGTGAAATCTTCACATGGATATCGCAGTGACGATAAATGATTCATTTATCAGCCAGTTAAGAACCCCATTCTCAACTCCTCTTTCTGCAAATGGTGGTGCACCCCGCACCTGCAGGCCCTCCTCGCGCCATAGGTACGCCGGGATCCCGGAAAACCCGTAGCAGGGTGTTTGATGGCGTAGGCGCGCACAGCCAGGCCTCATTTCGGCGCCCGGATCGTTAGGGGTCTGCAGGGGGCAGTCGAAAAACTTGGCCCGTATGAAACCGCCGTCTGCCACTGGCAGCCTGGATGATCCAATGTCCTGTCTATGGGACAGCTATTTGCTATTTCCAATGGCCGCCGTGCTGCGAACAGACAGAACCGGTGTTGTTGCATTTACTGCACGTCAACTTGCCGAACATTCCACCAGCGCGGCCACCGTTGCAGGCCTGGCAGTCGTGTAGCGGTCGATGACATTTCTTGCATTCCATGGTTTGTGTTCCTCTCGTTGTTTGATTCGCTAGTACAGACGGAAGTGGGAAGGTACGGATGGTGGCCAGGATCAGCTTGATGTGTCACTTTAGGTTCGACCGTTGCGGGCGTCTCGCTAACCGGTCGAACCGCATCAGGCTCTGCGGTCAAGTAGGTGCTGCGCCGATCAGATTTGGCTGTGCGGCCAACGTTTGTGTGTGGTTCGCGGGTATCCATGGGCAGGGTTGAGTGGTCCAGCGGGGGTGTCGATGACGGGGATCGCCGGGCCGGGGATTCGGGCGTGCCGGGCGTAGGCGGCGAGTCGGCGGTTGTAGTACTGGCGCAGCCGTTCGGAGATACTGCGTCCCATTTCGAACTCTTCGGTGAGCCGGGCTGCGTGTTGTGCGCATTCGATGCGGTGGCGGTTCCGCGCTTGGAGAAGTTTGGCGATGTCGGCTTGGGCGCGTTCAAGTCGCGAATTATGTTCGCGGCGACGGCGTGTGGCAACGGCGTGGGTGTCGAGGTGCAGTTCGCCGCCGTTGCGG